>NZ_JAPNNW010000001.1:0-340082 GCF_027853465.1 Allofournierella sp. CML151
CAAAGTGCAAACGCCCCTGTGCGTTAATAGCCGCAAGAACCAGAGGGATGCAGCAAAGCAAAAGCGAGCATACGATCAAAACAGCGCGATGTGCCGCGGGCAAAAGCCCGTGGTGCAGCGCACAACAATTTCCGGGCTCGGAATGGTCGCTGGTTCGATTTGTATTGGCTTTTGTGTTTCGCGTATCGAGTAATCGGTACGCTCTTTCTTTTTGCAAAGGGGCAACGACCGTGATGGACGCAAAAGCTGCGCTGGCGGCAAATATCGTGACTTTGCGCCAGGTTTGTGATAAAGTAAAAGGGTAGAACGATTTATCAAAAGGAGGCGCCCGCCATGGAATCCGCGCTGAAAACTAAATACAAACTGGCCAATGCCCTGAAAGAGCTGGTGGGCCGCGAGCCTCTGGATAAAATCACCGTCAAACAGATTGTGGAGGGGTGCGGCGTGAGCCGTCAGACCTTTTACCGCTGCTTTCTGGACAAGTATGATCTGGTCAACTGGTATTTTGAACGGTTGGTGGAGCAGTCCTTCAAAGAAATGGGCGTGAGCCTTACCCTGCGGGAAGGGCTGCTTAACAAGTTCCGGTTCATCAAAGCAGAACAGAGCTTTTTTGCCTGTGCTTTCGGCAGTCACGACGCCAACTCGCTGATGGCATACGACTATGAATATATTCACCGCTTTTACAGCGAGATCATCACCCGCAAGACCGGTGCGCCTCTCACCGAGGATGTGGCTTTCTTGCTGGAGATGTATTGCCGTGCTTCCATTCAGATGACCGCCAGCTGGGCGGTAAGCGGCATGAAGCGCAGTCCAGAGCAGATGGTGGAGCTGCTCATCGAGGCGATGCCTCAGCGGTTGGAGCTTCTGCTGCGGGACCTTCATCCGGAGGCATGAGCCGTCCCTTTCCGGCCTTTTTGATAAAATTATGAAATGTGACACTGGGATTCATGTGTAACTTGTAAAAGGGAAAATCACGTTGTTATAATAATAACAGTGAAACGCTTCCCGCCGGATTGCAGCGAGAGAAGCGTCCGGGTTTATTTTCATAATAAAAAAGGAGAGGTTTACCCATGGCTAACCGCATTGTTCTGAACACCATTTCCTATCATGGCAAGGGCGCCATCGAGAACATCGTTCCCGAGCTGACCGCCCGTGGCTACAAGAAGGCTTTTGTTTGCTCTGACCCCGATCTGGTCAAGTTCGGTGTGACCAAGAAGGTCACCGATCTGCTGGACGCTGCCGGCTTCGCTTACGAAGTGTACAGCGAGATCAAGCCCAACCCCACCATCGAGAACGTACAGCATGGCGTTGAGGCATTCAAGGCTTCCGGCGCAGACTGCATCGTGACCATCGGCGGCGGCTCTTCCATGGACACCGCCAAGGCCATCGGCATCATCATCAACAACCCCGAGTTCGCCGACGTGCGCAGCCTGGAGGGTGTTGCTCCCACCAAGAAGCATGCCGTGTTCACCATCGCTGTACCCACCACCGCCGGTACCGCTGCTGAGGTTACCATCAACTACGTGATCACCGACGTGGAGAAGAAGCGCAAGTTTGTCTGCGTGGACACCAACGACATCCCCGAGGTTGCTGTGGTTGACCCCGATATGATGAGCAGCATGCCCAAGGGCCTGACCGCTGCCACCGGTATGGACGCTCTGACCCATGCCATCGAGGGCTACATCACCAAGGGCGCTTGGGAGATGACCGACATGTTCCACCTGAAGGCCATCGAGCTGATCTCCAAGCACCTGCGCGGCGCTGTGGCGAACACTCCCGAAGGCCGTGAGGGCATGGCTCTGGCACAGTACATCGCCGGTCAGGGCTTCTCCAACGTGGGCCTGGGCATCGTTCACAGCATGGCTCACAGCCTGGGTGCTGTTTACGACACTCCCCACGGTGTTGCCAACGCCATCCTGCTGCCCACCGTGATGGAGTACAATGCTCCCGCTACCGGTGAGAAGTACCGCGATATCGCCAAGGCCATGGGCGTGGAAGGCACCGAGAACATGACCCGCGACGAGTACATCAAGGCCGCTGTGGACGCCGTGAAGAAGCTGAGCGCTGATGTTGGCATTCCCGCTGACCTGAAGGAGATCGTGAAGGAAGAGGACGTACAGTTCCTGTCTGAGTCCGCTTACGCCGATGCCTGCCGTCCCGGCAACCCCCGCGACACCAGCGTGGAGGAGATCGCTGCTCTGTACCGCAGCCTGCTGTAATCAGCCAATAGAGTTTGATTTTGCGCGCCCCGAGCCCAGGCTCGGGGCGCACTTTTTTGATTGAATCAGCGGGTCGGCTCCAGCTGTGCCCGCAGCTCCTGTACTGCCGCTTTCTCGATGCGAGAGACATAGCTCCGGCTGATGCCCAGCAGCTGAGCCACCTGCTGCTGGGTCAGCGGAGGCTGGCCGCTCAGGCCGTAGCGCAGCAAAATCACCTGGCGCTCCCGGCCGGTGAGCTGCTGTACCAGCGTGCGCAGTCGGCTGGATTCCTCCCGGCACTCGCAGTCCTCGTCCAGCAGAAAGTCGTCTGGTACCACATCCAAAACGGTCAGGTGGCTGCCGTCCTTGCTGGTCTGGATCGGCTCCTGCATGGAAAGGGTGAGCGGTGCCTTCCGCTCCCGCCGAAGGTGCATCCGGATCTCATTTGCTATCCTCACGCAAAAGCGTATTTTTTGAGCTACTGGTAGAGTCTTGTAAGGCTGCATTGTCCTTTGCACCCAATAAAAATACGTGAGCGCATATGCCGTCCCAAAGAACCTTTTGCACCAGGGCGCGAACCCCGGCCCGCTTTTGTTCTACGGTTGTCTGATTTGCGCAGTCCGGGAAGCAGACAAGCTTCTGGCATAAAAGCTCGAATTCCTCAGCAGGGAGTACGCGCTGGTCGAGTGGTTGTTCCAGCTCGTGAATCTCCGATTCCAGCGAGGTACTTTGCGCATGCAATTCCTCGATGCGCTGCCTCACATGGCCAGCAGCGGAACCGCCTTCAAAGTCGGGCAGGGAATCAACGAGTGCGGTAATTTTGCGCTGCAAATCCGCCTGCTGCCGATGCAGGTCTTCCAACTTTTGGTCAGAGCCATCTTCGTCGACGGTACAGAAGCGCCGCCCTTGTTCCAGCCGGGTCAAAAAGGTGTGGGGGTCCTCCTCCAGCGCGTTGATCTGTTCCCAGAGGGCAGTATCCAGCGAATTGCCCCCGGCATTGGCCAGGCTGCAAAGACTTCGTTTACTATGCTCCTTCTGCTTGCATACATAGCGGAAAAGCGGCTTGCCGTCTGCGGCCATCCGCTGGGTAAGCTTGGGGTACATCCGGCTGCCGCAGCGGCACCAGAGCAGACCGGTAAGCAGGGCCTGGTTGCTTCGAGGCTTGCGGTAGGCCTTGCATCGGTTGCGCTCCAGCGACTCCTGAACCTGTATCCAGGTGCGGGCCGGGATCAGGCCCGGATGCTGCCCCACCGAAACGATCCATTGGTTGATGGGCAAGAAGACGGCGGCCCGGCCTTTTTCCTGGTCGGTACGATTATAGGCCAGGATACCCCGCATTCCATCGAATTCCTTCGGTGCGGAGAAAAGCTCTGCCTGCTGCTCCTCGAAATACTGGTAAGCCTCCCGGTCTGCGATTAGGTAGACCGGATTTTGCAGGATGCTTTTGATGGAAAATCGAGTAAAATCCCGGCCGTTTTTGGTTTTTATTTGCAGACGCAGAAGCTCGGCTTCGGTTCGGGTGAGGGAATCGGTTTTCTCGTACAGCTGATAGATGGTACGAACGATGGCGGATTCTTCACGGAGTAGCTTCAGGCGGCAGGCTCGCTTGTTCTTGCCGTCTACCGTAACCGTTTCCACTGCCTCTGAGGTGTAACCGGTGGGGGTGACGCCTCCCAGCCAGCGGCCGGTTTTGGCCAGCTCGTGCATGTTATCCCGGATGCGTTCGGCAATGGTTTCCCGCTCCAGCTGACTGAACACCGACGCGATGTACATCATGGCCCGGCCCATGGGGCTGGAGGTGTCGAAGCTTTCCCGGATGGATACAAAATCGATTCCCAGCCGCCCCAGTTCCTCAATCAGGGCGGAGAAATCACTGATGCTGCGGCTGATCCGGTCCAGCCGGTAGACCACCACAGCCCGGAACTGATGTTCCCGGGCCGCCCGCATCATCCGTTTGAAATCCGGCCGGTTCAGATTTCCGCCGGAAAAGCCCTCGTCCTCGAACACTGCCGCCTGGTCGGCATAGGCTTCCCCAAAGGCAGTGCGGATGTAGGACCGGCACATATCCACCTGATTGCCGATGCTTTCGCCCTTGCCGGTAAAGCGGGATTTGCGGGAATAAATGGCGATGGTATCGTTGTTCTTTTCCATGGTCTTGCCTCCTTTTCCGTAGTAATATTAACGTGAAAACGGAAAAAGATAGACCAGGCTGAAGAAGCAACGGGTGCAGCAGCGTTTTTTTAGAAGAGGTGATTCGGAGGCGGGCAGACGATCTTGCCGGTATTTCCGATTTGCGGTATAGTAAAATCATAACAACCTGGAAATGGGGTGCTGTGAATGTGGCTTGTGAAATTGCCCTTTAAGCTGGTTGCCGTGGTGCTGATGCTGGTGGTGGGAACCATTGGTGTTTTGCTGAAAATTGCGTCCGGACTCTCCCATGTTGTGCTTGGCTTGCTCATGTTTGTGCTGTTTCTCAGCGGAGTAATTGCTGCGTTTCAGGGCAATTGGCCAATGGTGGGCGGAGTTTTTGTGGCAGAGGTGATCTGCTTTGCTGCATCCCTGGCCGCTGCATTGTTAGTGGAAGTGGTGGATGGCATCTTCGGTGGATTGGTGGATTTTATCTACTCCTGAGTTTCAAAGGCCCCCGGCCGCATGGGCTGTTCCATGCAGCCGGGGGCCTTTGCGGTATAAAAGACAGGCTGTGCGCAATAGGATGGAATTAGGCGAAACGGCAGGGAGGGGAAAGAACATGCGAACCAGTGAACCCATCCGAATGATTGTGCACTGCCCGCAAAGCGAAGCGGACAAAAAGGAATTGTCCCGGCGGGTGGCGGAGTTTCATGCGGATTGCGTGCTCAGCGTCATCCGTGGGCTGGACTGCCCTCCGTTACACAAACGGGAACTGCTGCAGGCAGTGATCGATACGGCAAAGAACACTTCTTGACTTTTTGAATGTGAAGTGATAGCATGATGCTTATATTATCGCGCAATGCGCAGATCCTGAATACAGAAGGCGAAATCACTATGGAAGCAATGAAGTACAGCGATACCGTTTTTTCGGTATCTTTGGCCCCGGAACAGGTGGTGGCGGAGGTTCACGCCAACACGGTGAATCTGCCGGAGCGAACGGTTCGGCAGCACGTGGAATATGCGCTGGACCACCCCATTGGCGCCGGTCCCATCGAGGAGGCTGTCCGGCCTGGCGAGAAGATTGGCATCCTGATCTCGGATGTGACCCGCCGCTGGCAGCAGCCCAGCACCTATCTGCCGGTTCTGATCGAGCGGCTGAACCGGGCCGGTATCCCGGACAGTGACATCCTGATCCTGTGCGCCACGGGCACTCACCGTCGGCAGACGGAAGAGGAGCACATCTCGCTGGTAGGGGAGGATCTTTACCGCCGCATCCGGTTTATCGACCATCAGTGTGACGACAAAGAGCATCTGACCTATATGGGAACCTCCAGCCGGGGAACGCCGGTGTGGCTGAACAGCTATGCCATGGCCTGCGACAAGCTGATCCTCACCGGAGGCGTGGTCTATCATTTCCTGGCGGGCTACGGCGGCGGGCGCAAATCCATCGTTCCCGGCATCGCAGGGCGTGAGACCATCAACACAAACCATAACAATGCTCTGAACAAGGGTCTGGGCAGCGGTTCCAATCCCCGGGTGTGCAACGGCAATATGGGGGCGGACAACCCATTCCACAGCGACCTTGTGGAGTGTGCCTCCTTTGCGAAGCCTGCCTATCTGCTTAACGTGATCGTGAACGACGATTACCAGATTGTGGGCGCCTTTGCGGGAGATTGGCAGAAGGCCCATGCGGCAGCGGCTCAGGTGGTGGAGCAGCTGGACGGGGTGGCGATTCCCCGTCGCACACCGCTGGTCGTTGCCAGCGCAGGCGGCTTCCCCAAGGACATCAACCTCTACCAGACCTCCAAGACACTGGCCAATGCCCTTGCTGCAACAGCTCCCGGCGGGACGATGATTCTGCTGTCCCAGTGCCGGGAGGGCTTTGGTGACCCGGACTGCGAGGCGCAGATTTGCAATTACACCAGCATGGAGGAACGGGAAAAGGCCCTTCGGGCGGATTTTTCCATCGGTGGTTTTGTGGGCTTCCTTTTTGCCGAAACCGCAGAGCATTATCATCTGATTCTGGTCACCGATCTTTCCGGCGAACGGTTTGCGAATACCAGGATTCAGATTGCCCGCACGCTGGACGAGGCGCTGGCCCTGGCTGCACAGCACAATGGCGGCAGCCTGGCTGGGGTGGAGACCACTCTCATGCCCCATGGCGGCAGCACCTTTCCGTTGCCTCAGGCATGACGAAACCAGTGCATACAGAGCAAAAGCATCCTCTGACCATGGATTCTGGTCAGGGGATGCTTTTTTGTGTGCATAGATGTTTTTATGCAAGGGGGGTATGGGCGGGGCTTCGGGCAAAAAAGCCGGAGAGGCATTGGTCGCTGATGCTGGCAGCCAGTTGGGGAAGCTCCGGCCGAAGCGTGCTGTCCAGCTCCTGAAGGAAAAAGCCATAGTAGCCGGAAGTTAGAAAGCGCAGAATGGCCTGCAGCTGATCAGCACTGTATTCCGGCGGGACAAGATAGTTTTGCCGTACCATGGTTTCAAAAAAAGGGAAGATGGCGTGATCCAACTTTTGCAGGAAGTCCGGCGAGGTTTCGCCGCGCAGCAAAAGGCGCGGCGGGCAGTGAATAATCTGCTGGTCAACTGTGTGCGCCACAACGATCCCGGCGGTACCATCTGTATGGGAGCCAGGGCTGAGGGCAAATGGCTGGTTCTCTGGGTGGAGGGCGGCACGGTGGAAAAAGCGCCGCAGCCTGCGCACCGTTCACTGGAGCCGGATGGGGGAGCTGCGCATGGGACCGGCCTGCGTCTGGTGGCCCAGATTGCCGCCGCCCACGGAGGAAAAGCGGTGTTCAGCAGCGGAACCCCCTACCGGTGCGAGCTGTGGCTGCCGGTATAAAAAACAGGCTTTGCAATGTGGCCCCCGCTGATTGTCAGGCGGGGGCCGCTCGTGCTATGATAGGGCTATTAAATAAAAGTTGGCACACAGGGGAGGAAAAACACATGGTGTTTCTGATCGCGGGGGCATCGCACACGGGCAAGACCGCACTGGCCCGGCGGCTCGTGGAGCGGTACAAGGCCAACTGCCTGTCCATCGATCACCTGAAAATGGGACTGATCCGCAGCGGCTACACGTCCCTTACCCCCACCAGCAGCGATGAGGCGCTGACCGGCTACCTGTGGCCGGTGGTACGGGAGATGGTAAAAACGGCCATTGAAAACGGGCAGGACCTGATTGTGGAAGGCTGTTACATCCCCTTCGACTGGGCAGCGGATTTTGCGCCGGAATACCGTTCGCAAATTTGCTTTCGCTGCCTTGTGATGAGCGAGGGCTACATCCGCGCCCACTATAAAGACATCAAAGCCTACGCCAATGTGGCGGAGCAGCGGCTGGATGATTCCGACTGCACCCTGGAGAGCCTTCTGCGGGACAATGCCCATACGCTGGAAATGTGCCGGAAACACGGTGTGCCGTATACCCTGATTGAAGATTCCTATCAGATCGAGATCTGACCCAACACAAGGAGGTGGCTGTATGCCCCTGCATATTGTTCGAAATGACATCACCACCATGAAGGTGGATGCCGTCGTCAACGCCGCCAACGAGAGCCTTCTGGGTGGCGGAGGAGTGGATGGGGCCATCCACCGGGCGGCCGGGCCGGAACTGCTGGCGGAGTGCCGCACCCTGGGCGGCTGCAAAACAGGCTGCGCCAAGCTTACCAAAGGCTACCGGCTGCCCGCCCGTTTTGTAATTCATACCGTGGGCCCTGTCTGGCGGGGCGGCGGTCATGGAGAACGGGAGCTGCTGGTGTCCGCTTATCGCTCCTCGCTGGAGCTGGCCCTGGCACAGGATTGCAGTACGGTGGCTTTTCCGCTCATCTCCTCCGGGGTGTATGGATATCCCAAGGACCAGGCCCTCAAGGTGGCGGTGGATACCATCGGCGACTTTTTGCTGACCCATGACATGACGGTTTATCTGGTCATTTTTGACCGGGCGGCCTATACCATCGGCAGCAGGCTCTTTGCGGATATCGCCGCATACATCGACGACCGCTATGTGGAGCAGCACGCCGAAAGCCGGGAAGAGGAGTACCGCCGCGCCATAGCCTTCGTTTGTGCGCCGGCAGCGGCTCCGGGTGTGCCCGAGGGGTTGAACCGGGCGGTGGAGCGGCTGGACGAGAGCTTTTCCCAGATGCTGCTGCGCAAGATCGACGAGAAGGGCATGACCGATGCCCAGTGCTACAAAAAGGCCAACATCGACCGTAAGCTGTTTTCCAAGATTCGCTCGGATGTGCATTACAAGCCCTCCAAGCCAACAGCCATGGCCTTTGCCATCGCGCTGGAGCTGCCGCTGGACCAGGCGCGCCAGCTGCTGGAAAAGGCGGGCTTTGCCTTTTCGCATGCCAGCAAGTTCGATATCATCGTGGAGTATTTCATCGCCCACCAGAACTACAACATTTTCGAGATCAACGAGGCTCTGTTCGCCTTTGACCAGAGCTTGCTGGGCGGCTGAGCCCGGGAAAGGAGAAGCGTTATGCCCCGTATGGATGTGACCGAAATGCCCTTTGCAAAGCTGTATTCCCTGCTGGTGGCCAAGGCCGAAAAAAAGGGCCGCACCCGCCAGGAGGTGGATCAGGTGACCGGCTGGCTCACCGGCTATACCCCGGAACAGCTTGCCGCTATGGAACAGAGCGAGATCAGCTACGGCGAATTTTTCCGCGCCGCGCCCGCCATCAACCCCAATTGCGCACTCATTACCGGCAAGATCTGCGGCGTGCGGGTGGAGGAGATCGAAGACCCGCTGATACGTCAGATCCGCTATCTCGACAAGCTGGTGGACGAGCTGGCAAAGGGCAGGCCGATGGAGAAGATTCTGCGGAAATAATCATCGCACATTATTACAGGAGCGTGCAGCAATGAAAGAGATTCGGAAAAAGCGGGCGGTTGCCGTTCGAAAATGCAACGGAAAGGATGTGATGTGAACCCAAAAGAAAGGACGAAAGCAATGAGCTATATACCGGACCCTAATCAGGTCTTTCCTAACGAATACAAGACCTCTTGTTTTATTAAAAACGTGGTCAAGGCCCCGAACATTATAATCGGAGACTATACCTATTACGATGATGCCCAGGACCCCACCGGTTTTGAGAAGAACAATGTGCTGTTCAATTACCCGGAGTTTGGCGATCACCTTATCATCGGCAAATTCTGTGCCATTGCCTCCGGAACCAGGTTTATCATGGGGCCCGCCAATCATCGAATCAGCAGCGTAACCACCTATCCGTTCCATGTGTTTGGCGGAGCATGGCAGGAAAATACCCCGCCCCATATGGATCAGCTCCCCCGAAAGGGTGATACCGTGCTCGGAAACGATGTATGGATCGGGCGGGAGTGCGTCATCATGCCGGGGGTGAAAATCGGCGACGGCGCAATTGTGGCCGCCTGTTCTGTGGTAACCGGGGACATTCCGCCCTATACGGTGTTCGGAGGCAATCCGGCCCGTTTTATTAAGCAGCGGTTTGATGAAGAGTTGACAAGCCTGCTACTGCAATTCCGCTGGTGGAATCTTGCACCGGAAGCGCTGGTGGAAGTGCTGCCAATGCTCTGTGACCCGAACCTGGAGAAGGTGAAGCAGGAAATAAAAGCAAGACTCACAAGCAAAGCATAAATTTGTCGCCCGTCAGGCGACCCGAGTAAAGCAAAATCCCCCTATACTGTGTTTGTAACCAAAAACATAGTATAGGGGGATTTGTTTATGAAAAAGAATTTGACCGAGCTGGTGTTCATCCTGGACCGCAGCGGCTCCATGCAGGGGTTGGAGACAGATACCATCGGCGGCTTCAACTCCATGCTGAAAAAACAGAAGAAGGAGCCCGGCGAGGCGCTGGTCTCCACCGTATTGTTCGATGACCGGGTCGAGGTGCTCCATGACCGGGTGCGGGCGGACCGAGTCAAGCCCATCACCGACCGGGAATACTACGTGCGGGGCTGCACCGCATTGCTGGACGCGGTGGGCGGGGCTATCCACCACATCGGCAATATCCACAAATACGCCCGGCCGGAGGATGTGCCGGAGCATACCCTTTTCATCATCACCACCGACGGTATGGAAAATGCCAGCCATTGCTATTCCGCCCGACAGGTGCGTCAGATGATCCGGCGGCAGAAAAAGAAGTACGGCTGGGAGTTCCTCTTCCTGGGGGCCAACATCGACGCGGTGGAAACGGCGGGCCATCTGGGAATCAACCCAGACCGGGCGGTGAATTATCACTGCGACAGTGAGGGTACCCGCCTGAATTATCAGGTTCTGGCCCAGGCTGTTTCGGCGGTCCGGTGCAGCGCCCCGCTGGATGCGCATTGGAAAGACGCAATTGAAGAGGATTTTCGCAAACGGGGTGTCCGCCGGTAAGGCGTGTGCTATAATAAAGAAAAATTCGACGCCGGGGAGGAGCTTCCATGCAGTTCGATCAAGCGCTTCTGGAAACCTATCGCACCCTTTTGCAGACCACAAATTTGCAGAAGGCCTATCAGGAATGGCTGCGCATGTTCCGTTATCTGCGTACCGCACTGGAACAACAGCTGCCGGAATACCGGTTTCAGGGTAGCGTCAGTGAAAACGGTATGGATTACGCTTATTTCTCCTTCACCAGTCCACTGCTGAAGGAGCAGGGCCTCAAGCTGGTGGCGGTGTTTGTTCCCGAGCGCTTTCAGCTGGAGGTGTGGCTGTCCGGCGTGAACCGGGCAGCTCAGTGTCGCTGGGCCTCCCGCCTGGGTCCCTGCCTGCCGCCCATGGAGCAAAGCAAGGACCCGGCTCGCACCGATTATCTGGCGCGGCTTCCGGTCCAGGCTGACCTGGCCGACGGAGAGGCCGTTGTGCAGGCAGTGAAACATGCGGTGGAACAGCTGCTGGCGCTTCTTCCGCCCGAATCGTAACAGGAAAAAGGCCGGAGCTTCCGCAAATTTTTCGGAAGCTCCGGCCTTTTTGCTTGTGTTTTATCTGGGGAGATTGTCCGCGTCCCTGCGCTTGGCCGCGTTTGCCGCGGAGAAGGGGCAGCGCGGACCGAGGCATTGGTTGTTTTGCGGGCTGAAGGTGCAAACGGGAACCGTGCGCTCCATCTTCACGCCCAGCTGCTCGCTGGCAAAGTCCACAGCTGCCAGAACGGCCAGGAAGGAATCCCGTTTGCAGCAGCGGGGGCCGCCTACGGTTCCGATGCTGTCCAGTGCGCGGGAGGTCATCCGGTTGCTCAGCCCCCAGGGCTCCCGGGCCAGCGGGGTGGACTGGGTGGCGATGGCGCAGAACTGCCCTGCGCTGATTCCGGCCCCGCAGGCACCCCAGAAGCCGCAGGCCCCACCGGGCACTGCCGTGCCCCGGCTGTACATTTCCCGCAGTGCTGGCTCCAGAGCTAAGGCTCCGCCGGCGTTTTTGTAGGCGGTAAGCAGGGCAGCACCTACCATTACATGGTGTTCAGGTCCGTGCATGTGGCAGAAGGGCAATTCCATCATCCGCCGGAGAATGGCAACCGGGTCGGTGGAGCGCTCGGCCAGGCAGAGGCCGAAAATCTGATCCATGCCTTGGGTGTGGCAGTCGCTGCACACATAGTGGCCGTTTACGCAGCGGGTCTTGCTGAGTTCCTGCTTGTGGCAGATGGCACACTCCATAAGCTGGTCCTGATTCAGGTATTCCAGCGGTGCGCCGCAGATCAGGCATTCTTCCTTGTTCATGTTGTGCTTTCCTCCCATTTATGCAGAACAGCCAGTTGTTCCGGCGTGTGGAACCAGTGTTCACCGCCCTCTATTACGGTGAGCAGAGCATTGCTTTGGCGGGCATACGCTTCCACGTCGGACCGGGGCGTCATGTTATCGGCACTCCCGTAAAGGATATGAAGCGGGCAGGACCAGCTGTGTACCGGGTGCTCACGTACCCAGCACAGATATTTCCAGGACAGTGTCTGCCCGAAGCTTGTGGCGATTTCACCCTGTTGCTGAAGCTGCGTTTCCGTTACACCGGCCCAGCCCATCATGGTCAAAATCAGCTTTTCCATATCCAGAATGGGCGAGACAAGCAGTGCACGCTCAGGCGCTTGGGCGGCCAGCATGGCAAAATATGCGCCGATGCTGTTTGCACGCAGCGAAACGGTGTTCCAATGCATGTGAGCAAAGGTCAGAGCTGCCTGAATGTCAGGGACAGCTGTCCAGGGAGTCAGTGTTTCTCCACGGTTCCGGCGCTGCCCGTGATCAGGCAGATCGACGGACAACACCTGGAAGCCCTTGGGGCAAACCACCTGTGCAAAGGCGGCTGCTTCTTCCTTATGGCCCATCTGCCCGTGGAGAAACAGGTATCCCTGCTTCGAGGGTTCCCCGTATAATACAGCGGGAATGCTGTCAATTTCAAATTGTTCAGTTTTCATACAGATGCCTTGCTCCTGTTTTTCTTCCGACTTGGGGTTCTGAATCAACAGAGATCAGGGTAGCTC
Organism: Allofournierella sp. CML151; assembly: GCF_027853465.1. Classification (NCBI taxonomy): domain Bacteria; kingdom Bacillati; phylum Bacillota; class Clostridia; order Eubacteriales; family Oscillospiraceae; genus Allofournierella; species Allofournierella sp. CML151. Next base: position 12,755 of record NZ_JAPNNW010000001.1, read on the forward strand.
TTTTGGCTTTTTGGGGGAAATGGTATTTCGAAGCCCCCGATGCAGCTGACCGTAATTTACAGGAAGATCCACGGCCAACAGGATTTTCGCAAACCAGACAAAGGCCATCAATACCAGAATCGGGATGACGCAGCAGGTTACCAACATAACGGCCAGTGCCTCGATAAAGCGATTGACCATCTCACCGGCCTTGTCGGTGATGCCGGAAACTGCATTGGAAACGCCCTCGGTCACCGAGGAAACCAGACCGGACCAAAAGCCCTCCTCGGATTCGCTGGTGGTGTCTGCGCTGCTTTCAATTTCTTCAGCGGTTGCAGTGGCGGATTCAATGGTCGCCTCGATGGATGCCTGATAGGTACTCTCGATCATGTTGGAAAGCTTGACGCTGGCGGGGATCAGAAGGAAGATCAGCAACCCGAAGATAGCAAGCTTCGATGCCAGCAAACGAAGGCTGTCCCAGTCGAACAGAATGTACGCCACATAAAGCGCGCATGCCACTGGGATCAGCAGTGAAAAGGTGATGGAGCCGGTGATGGTCAGCAGATATTTTTCCAGGAAAATGGCGCACAGAACCAGCAAAAAATGCGAACTCAGGTCTGCGAGCTTGTCGGCAATGGGGGTGGCTACGTCGCCGGGAATCAACGTGATTGCCGCCGAGGCGGTTGCTGAAGCAGCGGACAGCTCCAGCACAGTGGTCTGTTTTTGCTCCAATGCGGTGAGGGTGCCCTTGTGGAAATCGGTGGATGAGGCAAGACCGGACAGCACAAAAAAGGACAACACCGCGATCAGTACAGGAATTATGATGTGCAGGCTTTTCTTTTGTAAGGTTTCTTTCATGATTGACTCTCCTCTTTTTTATTCGACTGCCTTGATTTGCAGTCCATTCCGGCAGGCAGCTTTGTCGCGTTTGTCACCTCCGTTAAACTGCCTGCTCTCATAATGAGCTTTGTAATTTTCGCGAAGCAAGCACAGGCGGGCCGCAAATTAATATCCGCCTGTGTACAGTGTGCGTTGCATCCGCTCCAGCCCGGTGCCCAGGCCCTCAAAGCCTGCGCAGCGGCTGAGGCGGGTGTTCACCGCGTGGTCCAGCAGAGGCTGGGGTTGACTGGAGGTGTCCAGGCACAGGTCCAGCGCCAGCACGTTCTCCCAGGCCCGGTTGAGAAAGGCCACCTCCCGGCGGCCGTGGGTACGGGTGAGGGTGAGATTATCCGCCCGGCGCAGATAGCCTTCTGTCTGTGCCGGGTCGAACCCGGCGGCGGAAAGGCTCTCGGCCAGTCCCTGGCGGAACAGGCCGGGCAGGTCCGCCCACTGGAAGGGGGAAACGTCATAGTACACGAAGGTATAACGGGTGTGGCAGTGGACTGCCAGCAGACATTTGCGCCCCTGCAGGTCGATGCAGTGCAGATCCCAGCAAAAGCGCCGGTCCGGCTCGATGCGGTAGCCCGGCGTTTTCATTTTCAAAAAGCGCTGCAGCGGAAAGGTCAGTCCCAGTTCCATCACGGCACCTCATGGGGAATGAGAATTTTCTCCACCCGAATTGTTCCATCCGCGATCTCCGCCAGCATCATGGTGATTTCCTGATGAAAGCGCCGGGGGCCGCAGGAGCCGGGATTGAGCCAGAGCAGGCCGTCCTTTTCCTCCTGCACATATTTGTGAGAGTGGCCGAACACCACCGCATTCACACCGGAAAGGTCTGCGGGCAGCTCTTTTTTGTTGTGAACAAGTAAAAAGGTCACGCCGCCCAGGGTAACGGTCAGATCGTGGGGGATGGCCTCTGCCCACTCCTTGTCGTTGTTGCCGCGCACCACATACAGCGGCGCGTGCTGCTGTAGTTGGTCCACGATGCTCTGCTTATTGATGTCGCCGCCGTGCAGGATGGCATCAACATCTTTCAGCCGCTCCAGAACCTCCGGGCGCAGCAGGCCGTGGGTGTCGGAAAGTATGGCAAGCTTCATGGTTGAACCTCATTTTTTCAATTTCTTTTGCAGGTTGCAATAAAACCGGCGGGCGTTTTCCAGGTCTTTGTCGTTGGGGTGACCCTTGGCGATGCCGCCCACCAGCTTGAAGGGGCCGAAGGTGTCAAAGCCCTTGCAGCTGAATTCCCCAAGCACCGGGCAGTGCTTTTGGGCGGCGATCTCGGCCATTGCCTTTGCACCGGTGCCCTTTGCACCGCCGTAGGTGTAAACGAAGAACACTGGCTTGCCTTGAGGCAGCTGCTGACGGGCGAACTCCACCACGGCCTTCTGGAATTCAAAGCCGTAGATGCCGGAGGCAAAGCCCACGCAGTCGTAGTCCGCAAGACTGGCGGTTTTCTGCCGAGTCACGTCAATCAGGTCGATTTCACCCGCACCGGCCATGGCATGCAGTACCTTCAGGGTGTTGCCATGGTGGCGGGAGTAGTAGCAGATGGCGGTTTTCATCAATCATTTCCCTCCTTGCAGGGTCCAGCCGAAGTCGTTGTGGTAGATCATCTGTCGGGTCATGCCGCCGTCAATGCAGATGTTCTCGCCGGTGATAAAGCCTGCCTTCTCCGAGCAGAGGAACAGCACCATGTGGGCGATGTCCAGCGGGTTGCCCACCCGCCCGGCGGGGTGCTGGTCCGCGTCCGGGCCCTGGTATACCGTGTAATCCGTGTCGATCCAGCCGGGGGAGATGGAGTTCACCCGCACCCGGCCCGCCAGGCTCACCGCCAGCGCGTGGGTCAGGGCAGAAATGCCGCCCTTGGCCGCAGTGTAGCTCTCGGTCTGAGGCTGGCTCATCCGATCCCGGGAAGAGGAGATGTTCACGATGGCCGCCCCGGGCGCAAAATGGGGCGTGAACAGCTTGGTCAGATAAAATGGCGCGGTGACGCCCACCCGCAAGGCGTAGTTAAACTCCTCGTAGCTGCAATCGCAGATGCCTTTCATCAGGGGCAGGGCGTTGTTGATGAGGTAGTCCACATGGCCGTGCTCAGCAATGACCTTTTGCGCAAAGCGCTCCAGAACGGTTTGGTCGGCAAGATCGCCCACAAAACAGTCGTTCTCCAGCAGGTCGATGATGCACACCTGAGCGCCCTCCTTGCGGAACTCCTGGGCAATGGTCTTGCCGATGCCCTTGGCTCCGCCGGTGATCACCACCACCTTGTTTTCAAATTCCGGCATGGGAAAATCCTCCTTAAATGATAATGCCCTCACAGTGGTCAATTTCGTGCTGGATGATCTGGGCCGTCCAGCCGGTGAAAGTCTTCAGACGCTCCTGAAATTTCTCGTTCTGCCAGCGCACCTTGATGGACTGCCAGCGCTTGGTGGGGCGGGTGCCGGTGAGGGAAAGGCATCCCTCCTCGGTGTCGTAGGGGCCGGATTTTTTGATGATCTCCGGGTTGAACATCACGGTGTAGCCGTCTTCGTCCTCAAAGGCAATGATGCGTTTGTTCACGCCGATCATGTTGGCCGCCATGCCCACGCAGCCGTCCTGGTGGTGCTCCAGCGTCTCCAGCAGGTCCAGCGCAACGGAAATGTCCTCGAGGGTGGCAGGCTCGGCCTTTTGTGCCAGAAATACTTCGTCCTTGCAGATGTCTCGAATCATGACTTGTTCTCCTTATGGGTTTGAATCACTACCGCGATGGTCGCAGCAGCCAGGCGGGAGCCTGCTTCACTGGGATGGCCACCGTCGGCGGCGTATAAATTGCATGTATCCGCCAGTTGGTAAAATTGCAGTCCTACTTCGGCGAGGAGGGCCTGGTTCTCTTTGGCGGCGGTGCGATAAGCTTCGGCCAGGTTATGGGCCATCTCGTCGTAGTCCCAACCCTTGGCCGCCAGTTTAGAACTGCCCTTCTGATAGGCCCAGGTGGCATAGAGAACGGGTACGGCCCCAGCTGCCCGGATCTGTGTGCACAGCTGCTTTACACTGGCGAAAAAACGCTCGGGGGAAGAAATCGGCCCGTGACTCATCTCCTGCAGGACCACATAGTCCCAGTGTTCCTGGCTCAGCGCTGCCTGGGTCTGCGCACCCAGGCGGGTTTTGGGGTTCAGTTGCTCCGAAAGCCTTGCTCCGCCCCGGGTGTGGTGCACCACCTGCGCGCCGGTCAGCAGTGCCAGCATTCGGGGCATGTCGTTTGCAAAGGTCAGGCTGTTGCCCAACATGAGAATACGGTAAGGTTCACCGGGGTTTTCCATGCAATGCACCTCCTGGTAGGAATTGATACAGAAAAATTATAGCACAGCCACCCGGGAAATACCATGAATCCCGAGTGGCTGTGAAACGGTCTGCAGCGAAAAAGCCGGAAGGTCTTCTTCCGGCTTTTTATGGCGAATTTTCCTTGGGTAACCCCGCATAATTCACGCCTCACGGCTCAGGCCGTGTTGCTTTGCTTTCCGCCATACCATTTCGCAGCATACAGAGGGTGGTAATTACAATGATGCTGTAAATCACGGCACTGGAGCTTGCCGTAAGAGGAAGCATACTGGAAGTGTCGGAAGACTCCTGATTTACAAGAATCAGGGTGCTTTGCAGAGTCAGGATGGAAACCAGCGCATCGATGAAATTGATGACTCGAAGCTCTGAGATAAGAAGATTTTGGTGGGGAGCGCGCTTTTGCTTATGGATGTGAAGGGATGCAGCGATGATTTTGTAGGTGATATAGGTTGCCATGGCGATAGCAGGATGAATCCCTATGTTCGTGGGTTTGGCCAGAAGAGCCATCAGTACGATGGGGGTAATCAGGGACAGATCCAGCAGCAAAAGCATCAGGGAACTGATCAAAAAGATTCGCCGGCGGCAGACGCGGCGCATTTCTTCCGGTCGGGAAGTGTTACGCTTTTCCGAGAGCAGCACGCAGCCGCGAATTGCCGTCAGAAGCAGATAAAAAATGCCGATGCTTTTGTGCCAGGCGGAGGAAAAGCATAGTCCAAGGTAGCCGTGGTAAAAAGCGAAAAGCAGCGTGACACAAAAGGAGACGCAGGCCCCCGCCATAGTCTGGAAGGAATAATCGCGGCGCCACCTCTCCACGGTTCGCCGGAGCCTGCCGCGAATGGATTGGTCAACCATGAGCGCCTCTTTTCAGCAGGGTGATAACTGCGGAGGCGCTTTTGGGGATATGTTTGGTTTTGATGGCTTTAGCATAGATTTTATCAGTGTTCATGAAACGGTTCCCCTCTGGATGATTGTTTTGGTGCGGCTGCTGATATAAGCATAGAGGATTTTTGCCGGAAAGAGAACGACAAATTTTCAAGAATGTGCCGATTTCAAGAAAAAACAAGCCGGATGCACTGGGGCATCCGGCTTGTTTTGGAATTACTGTTCGGTTTCATAGGGCCAGGTGTTGATGCCGCCGAATTCATAAATGCCGGTGTAGCCCAGCTCCGCCAGAGCGGCGGAGGCCGTTTTGCTGCGGTTGCCGCTGCGGCAGTAGACCAGCACGGTGGAATCCTTTTCCGGAATGACCGATGCGGCGGTGTCGTCATCAATGGTGCCCACCGGCAGCAGAACCGCACCGGGAATGTGGCCGCCGTCGTATTCACTCTGCTCCCGCACGTCCAGGATGATGACCTCCTCGGTGTCCATCATCTCTTTTGCCTCTTCCTGGCTGATCTGCTGGTAGGTGCCGCCGGACGATGCCCCGCCGCAGCCGGTGAGCAGCAGGATGGGGGAAAGCAGGCAGAGCAATGCAGAAAAGATTCGTTTCATATGGATACCTCCAAACGGGTTTTGTAAATGATTTGGCTGAAAAGGGGAAAACGGGAGAAAATCAATATTCAGTGCGGATTTCATCCTCGCCGATGCCGTAGAGCTGCCGGAACCGCTCCAGGTCGGCAGAAGTACGGATCAGCATCACCTCGGTGATTTTACCGGTACGAATATCCCGGAAACCGGCCACCTTTTCGCCGGTGCAGATGCTGGCGCGAATCACCGGCTGCTGGTTTTCCTTATCGTAGCTGTGGATTTCCTGTTTCTTTCGAAAGAACAAGCCCATCCCTCCCGGCGCATCGGTTTTGTGTCCTTATCATACTGTTTGAGCCGTAAAGCTGTCAACGCCCAAATGGAACGAAATCACAGTGAGGGAAAATCACTGATGTTTAAAAAAGACTGGCCATACGGCTTGATGAGAACGAAGTTGATTTCTATAATGGAGTAAAGTACAGTTTACAAGGGACTACACAGGGTAGGTATCTGACGGGAGGGGTGCCGCCAGTCAGATTTTCCATGTGATGTTCAAGCTGTCGCTTGTGGCGGCTATGGTGGTGATCATCAAATCCACCACACGCCGCTTGTCATCAAAAGATACATTCTCCCAGGTATCGAGGTAGCCGGAAATCTGGCTGACCTGTTCCGGGCTGATGGCCTCCACAGTCAACTCCGCTATCCTTGCCAGAAGTTCCTGCTTGCGCCCGTCCAGTTCCGCTATCTTCACATTCACATAGGAGAACAGGACATTGTTTGCCCCCGTCAGACTGTCCACCAGCTTTTCAATCTCGCTGTCTACATGGGCAAGTTCCACTTGCAGGGCGGTGATTTTCGGGTTTGCCTTTGCCGCTTTCTTTTTTCCTGTCAGCGTCTTGTAGCTTGCCAGCTTCTTTACCATCTGCTGATAAACAACCGCTTCCAGTTCCGAAGTGATGATTTTCCCACAGCCAGGACAGCTTTTATTGTCCAGCCGTTTCGTGCAGCGGAGATACTGTTTGCCGGAGGGATTGTAGATACTCATAAGAGCATACCCGCAATTCCCGCACTTGATTTTTCCTGCCAGCCATGTGTGGGTGGCTTTCCGGGCAGACTGGATTTTCATGTTGTTCATCAGCTTCTTGCGGCAGGTCAGCCAGGTGTCGGAGGGGACGATACCCTCATGGGGAGCCAGTACCAGCATTTGGTCTTTTAAGTCGTTTTTCTTGCTGGCCTTTACATCTCGCCCTTGATACAGATAGCAGCCGTTCATGCCCGTAAAATCGGCAACGTCATTGACAATGACTGTACCTTGACTTTTGAAAAATTCGTACACATCAAGGTCTGCCTGCACATAGACAGGATTGCGTAACATCTGCGCCAGCGTGGGGCGTATCAGCTCTTTGCCATGGAACAAAATCCCCTGTTCGGCAAAGTACCGGGTAATGTCCCCGTAGGAAGTTGTGGGCTGGGCGTACATCTCAAACATCAGCCGGATATTGGCCGCTTCCTCCGGGTTTACCACCAGCTTCTTTGTGTTGATACCGTCCATCTTGATAGGCTCCGTATGGAAGCCGTAAGGGGCTTTCCCGCCCATCTTAAAGCCCCGCTGACTGCGGGAGTAGTAAGCGTCCGTTACCCGCTGCTGTATCGTTTCCCGTTCAAGCTGGGCGAACACGATACAGATATTCAGCATGGCCCGTCCCATCGGCGTGGAGGTATCAAACTTTTCCGTAGAGGACACAAACTCCACATTGTACTGCTGGAACAGCTCCATCATGTTGGCAAAGTCCAGAATGGAACGGCTGATACGGTCGAGCTTGTAAACCACGACCTTTGCAATCAAGCCCCGCTTGATGTCCCGCACCAGTTCTTGAAACTTCGGACGGTCTGTGTTCTTGCCGCTGTACCCTTTGTCTGTGTATTCCTTGCAGTTACCGCCTTTCAACTCGTATTTGCAAAATTCAATCTGGCTTTCAATGGAAATGCTGTCCTTTTTGTCTACCGATTGTCTTGCATAGATTGCGTCTATCCGATTGTTCATATTGTCGCTCCTTTTCTTAAAAAAGAAACGGAGCTGCTGACAGTTCTATTATACCGCCAGCAGCCCCGCAAATCAATGATGGGTTTGGAAAACCTTATGTCCCGGCTTCCTCACTCTCCCGCTTGTCGGCGTACTTGCGGAACACCTCATAAAGCTGCTGTTCCAGTTCCCGGCGTTTGGCTGCTTCCTGTTCCGGCGTGAACACCGGGGAGAGATTTTCCAGTGTGATTTCCTTTCCCTGAAAAGTCACGATTTCGATTTCCTTTTTGTATCTGATATTACTTATAAGATCACCTTTCCTTTCCATGCTGCCGCTGTTGCCGTTTCAGTTCCGCTAAAATCTCCGGCGGGATACGGTCAACCAGCCGCCGCATATCGTCCAGTTCGCTTTTTAACTTCGCCCGTTCCATCGTGTCATTCATCTTGCCTTTTTCGCTGGCCTTTGCCCTGACTTCCAGCTTTTCATTTTCCGCTAACAAGTCATTGATTGTGACCTTGTATTTTTTCAGTTGCCCGGAGAAGTTCTCCATCTGCGGAAACCACTTTTTCAGCATGGAGAGGGCTTCCTCTTTCTTCTTTCCGGCGTTCAGCGGGGTAATGCCGGAGAGAACCGCTTCAATGGCCCTCGCCTGTTTGGAGAGGTTGACCGCCTGTTTGAACAGCCGGGTGGGGATATGCTTCCGGCCCGTCTTGCTGGCGCTTTCCCCACGCTCCAGGTCGGGGTACTGCTCCACCATACAGGCGTGAAAATCGTCCTGCCACTTCGTCAGATTGGCCCGGTTGCCGATAATTTCTTTGGCGCACAGGCGGTTGTCCTTTGTCAGCGGCACAAAGACCAAGTGCAGATGGGGCGTTTTTTCATCCATGTGTACCATAGCCGAAACGATGTTCTCCCGGCCCACCCGGTCAATGAGGAAGTCCGCCGCCCTCTGGAAGTAGGCCGCTATCTCCTTTGGGGACTTGCCCTTGAAAAACTCCGGGCTGGCGGTAATCAGCGTGTCCACAAACCGAGTGCTGTCCTTGCGGGTGCGGCATCTGGCCTGCTCGATGCGGCTCTGAATGAAATGGTAGTAGCGGCCATCCGGCTTGACGATGTGGAAATTGTACTTGCTCCGGCTGGTGTCAATGTCCGGGTTGCTGGCGTACTGCTCCTTTTTCCGTTCATGGTGGGCTTCCAGCGGCCCCGCCGGGTGGCCCTTGTGCTTCTCAAATCGCAAAATTGCGTGTTGTGCCATTGAACTCCTTTCCCCATTCCATTCCTTTCCGGCGGGTTTTCCCGCCGAAAATATCTCTGATAGGATTGGAATGGAATGAATGTAAATAGATGGTTTTAATCTCTGTATTTCTATATACCGTCAGATTTCCGTACTTCAAGAGGATTGATTTTCGTACTCGCCAAGTACGGTTTTCAGCCCTCCGGCGTACCATAACCGGATTTCTTGAAGTCGGTGTTTGGAACCGCTTCATAGGATTTCGGGTAAATGCGGTTGGGTTTTCCACAGCCCTGTTTCTGGATTTCCACCAGCCCCGCATACTGCAACTCCCGCAGGGTGTTGACCGCTTTCTGCCGCCCGCAGCGGAGCAAAGCGACCACCTCGCAGATGGGGTAGTACAGGTAGACCCGCCCGTACTCGTCCGCCCAGCCGTTCTTCCGGGACAACTCCGCCCGGCGCAGGACAAAGGCATACAGCACCTTCGCTTCGTTGCTCAAGGGCTGGAATGTGGGTGCTTCAAAAAGGAAATTGGGGAGCCGGGTGAAACTGAACGCCTTTTCCGGCTGGTGAATATAAATCGTGTTTGTCATAGCGTGTTTTGTGGACGGTTAGAGGCCCGTTTTCCGGGGCGAATGATAAATGATACCAGCCGCCCCGGTTGAGGGCTTGCGGAGCCTTGCAAATCAAGGCTTTTCCCGCTCTTAACTGTCCACAGCAGACCTCCTTTTCCGTTCACTTTCTGTTTTCTGCCGCCTGTGAACTCTGGCGGCGCAGTCCGGGCAGTATTTGCCCCGGTTGGACTTCGGGACGAACACACCGCCGCACTCCGCACAGCGTTTCAAGTCCCTGTCCCGGTAAATCTCCGCTTCCAGCGTCCTGTCCAGCGGCAAGACCGCCCAGCGGAACCACTTGCAGCAGACGGAGAACGAAATCATCTGCGGACAGGCGCAGGTGTCGCCATCGTCCAGCGCAAGGCAGTTTCCGTCCTCGCAGTTGCAGCACTCCCGGCGTATCAGGCCGCTGGCTCGTCTCTTCTGGGGCGGGGTTATGCGGTAGGGGGAGCCGTCCGGCCTGTGTTCCAGCGGCGGCAGGTGTTGATAGGGTCTTTTGCTCATGCGTCCCTCCGTTTTCTTTGGCGTGTTCTGTTTCCAAGGTGCTTGTCCATCGATGAACTATCCCAAGTCTACACCTTTTTGACCGCCTGTGCCGTATATCCAAGAGGTAGGAAATCAGCCTGAAAAACTCCCTATTTCCACGCTCTCGGATTTGTGATATAATCAAAAAAAGATAAAAGACAAATTCAGGTTTCTGGTCTTCTTGCACAAAATAAAGGAGGAGCTATTATGCAAATTGTTTATATTCCAAGCGAATCAATGTCTGTTCAAGGTAAAAAAGATGAAATCTATAAAAGATATGGGAAAGACTGGAATATTAGAGAACAGGGAGGAGGTAACGGAAATTGGTTGTTGACCAGAAAAAGTGATGTGCTTGTAGATGGAAAAAGTTATCGTACTTTTGTACTTGAACACTACGGTAAATCCAAGCTGACAGCGAAGCTTGTTGATAAATTTCGTGAAGATGTAGCAAATGGTAAAATAAAACTGTAAATGCCTATGCCGTTATGCTATGAGCATAGTACATAGCATAACGGCTTCTCTTTCGTTGAGCTAGCAAGGAGGGTGAATATGTCTTTATCCATACAAGAGCGATTAAAAGACCTACGTGTGGAGCGTGGCTTGACGCTGGGGCAGCTTGCGGAGCAGACCGGGCTTTCCAAGTCTGCGCTGGGCAGTTACGAAACGGAAGACTTCAAGGACATCAGCCACTATGCCCTTATCCGGCTGGCGAAGTTTTACGGTGTGACCGCTGATTATCTGCTGGGGCTGTCTGAAATGAAAAATCACCCAAACGCCGATCTTGCAGACCTGCGTTTGAGTGATGAAATGATTGACCTGCTGAAAAGCGGGAGGATAGACAATACCCTGCTGTGTGAGCTGGCGGCGCACCCGGATTTCCCCCGGCTGATGGCTGACCTTGAAATCTATGTGAACGGAACGGCACTGAAACAGGCGCAGGGTGCAAACGCCATAGTGGACACGATGAGCGCAACTGTTATAAAAAAGCATAATCCTGGCATGAGTGATACGCAGTTAAGACAGCTTATCACCGCCCATATTGATGAGGACGAGTTTTGCCGCTATGTGATACAACGGGACATAAACGGGATTGCCCTTGCTCTGCGGGAAACACACAAGGACGATTTTTTCAGCGTCCCAGAGGATAACCCGCTAAAAGAAATGCTGGAAACTGCTGGTGAAATCGTCAGCCAGGACAGCGACACGGAACAAGCGTACTTGGCGTTTATCTGCAAACGGCTCAAGCTGAATTTTAGGAAGCTGTCAGTAGAAGAACGGAAGTGGCTGAAAAAGATTGCGGAAAAATCCGACTTGCTGAAGAATCCAAAACCGCAGAGAGGACGAAGATAAAAAATGCCTGAACGGCGGTTCTGGTTTTTCAGAACCACCATCCAGGCATTTTGTTTAGTAATAGAAAAAGGTGCAGTTGATTATTGCGTATTGTCAATCTCTCTCAAACCGGGTAGTAAAAATACGGCAAGCGCAACGATGATAATGCCAATTCCGCAAATGACAAACCATTTCTCAACTCCCAGCCGCTCCGCCAGAGGCCCGGAAATGACAAGGCCAAACGGCATGGCGAGGGAAGCGGCGCTTGTCAGTAGAGAAAAAACTCTCCCCAGATATTCTGGTTTGACCGTTTCTTGAAAAATCGCATTTTGCACACCGTAAAATGGAGCGGAAATTCCCATAACAGTACAGCACACAACAAAGACAAGAAATGCGTCTGGCGGCAAAAGCCCGGAGAGCATATTGCTAACGCCCATCAGGAGAACGGAAAGACCGATGGTGTACCGCCGTTTCTTAAAACCGCCCCAAATGCTCAGAATGACTCCGCCAAGCAGCATACCAACCGCAAAAGCAATTTCAGCGGCAGAGGCATGGGCCGGTGTTCCTTTGAAGTATGACATACAGATGAGAGGAAAAAGCGTACTGATTGGCATATAAAAGAACATATAAATTACACCAATCCAGAGCAGAGCAAAGAGGCCCCTGTTTTGCTTTAATACCACATACCCCTCTTTCATATCCTGTAAAAACTGTTGTCTTTTCGTTTCTGGACATAGTTCAGGCGTTGGTATGGACGAAATCGCAACAGTCACACAGGCAAGGATTGCACCCACAATATCTAACAATATAATTGCATTAAGAGGCCAAACAGCATATAAAAACGCTGCGGCAGCTGGACTGATAATCGCACTTACTGCTTGCATGGTCTGCGTGTAACCAGCGCATTTTGTAAGTTCCTCTTTTGGCACAATCATAGGTGTTGCTGCGCTGAATGCTGGAGAATGAAAAGCAGTTCCCGCACTTCGGATTAACAGGACAACCATAATAGACCATACGGGCAATTCCATGTAAAACGCCACCAGCGCCAGAATACCGCCAGCGGCGGCAATTATCAAATCCGCACCAATCATTACGCTTTTACGGCTGTGCCGGTCAACAAAAGCACCTGCAAACGGGCCTAAACAGGCTTGCGGCAAAAATCCAATCAGTGTTGCCGCCGTCAATATGATTGCAGAATTAGTTTTCGCAACCAAATAAAAGATAATGGCCATTTGCAAAATACCGCTGCTAATAAAGGATATTGCTTGTCCGGCAAGAAGTGTAAAATAAGTTTTTCTCCATGAATTGTTGTTTTGGGTCATAATGCGAACCTCCTTTTTTATTGCATTGTTCCTTTGTTTCTGCAATAAAAAGCAGGCGTTGTCCCACAGAGAGGGCAGACGCCTGCATAACAACAAAGCACGAAAAAACACCACGATACAGTTCAAAGACTGCTCGTGTCAAACCTACGTGTTCCTTTGCATACGCACGCAAAAAAAGCCCACCATCATGTGGAAAGGTACTTCTACTTTTTATTGCTTATTAGCGTACACAAATTAACACACGTAAGCCTCCTTCCAATCTCAAACTGTCGCACAGTATAACACACATCCGATAGACTTGTCAACCATTTTTAACCTTGTTTTCCATCTTGTTTTTCCATCTCTTACGGGCAGTAGCAAAGCCAGGCGAGCCAGTCAACGGTCAAGATGAACGGCGCTTTCAGCGCCGCCGTTGACAGTCTCGCCCGTCTTTGCTAATGGGTAATCAAGGCGGGAAAGCCATTTTAGGGCTTTCCCGCCCATTTCAATTTTGGGAGAAGAAAGGCCCCAAAATGAACGAGTGCGGCCAAACACTTTTAGGGATTGGCCACCTTGTCCACCCATCCAGCGGGGCGGCGGGGAACGGTCAAGGCCGGGCGTCAGCCCATTCATTTCAGCCTTGACGGTTTCCTGCCGTCCTGCTACTTTTCCCGGAGTGTGGCCACACATCTGGTCACGGTGTCCAGAGCTTTGGGACTTTTTGTCCCATAGGCCGGGGGCGGAGGACGAGGGACGGGGGCTTTCATAATACGCCCTGTCTGCTGCTGAAATCAGCCCTTTGTTTCCGGCTTACCAGCCCCAAACAAAGCCCTGCTTTCCTGCCGCGTCAAATGCCCTTGCCCTCCCCGGCGGCAACGGTATTTTCAGGGCAACGCCGACAGAGCGTATAACACACTACACTTTGCTCCGCAAAGTCGTGTGCCAAATGGGGCGCTGCCCCCTTTGGAAACCCCCGCAACAAACAGGTGCTATGCACCCAGCCGGGAGCATAGCGCCGTTTGTTGTCAGCAGCCCGTTTCACGGTCTGCGTGTAGTTCCTTGTAAACTGACCTAAAAAGAAATGAAAAGCAAAAATGTGATTAGTGGGGAAAATAAAAATGGATGATTTGATGGCAAGGACAATTGTTGAAAATCTGAGTGTTGGTATTGACCCATTGAGCGGAAAAACATTGGGGGCTGACGACTGCTGTTCGAATCAATTGATACAGGAAGCACTCTGCGTGGTGCTGGAGCATTGCTCTTTGGAATCCTATGGAGCGCAGATGGCAAGGCGGTTTCAAAAAAACAGACGCCAAAAGGCTCCAAAGAGAAAAATAAACAAAGCAATTAATGAAAAAAAGCGCGAAGAGTATAGCCGGTTACGTCAACTTTGCCGGGAAAGAAAGTCTGTTCTGGAAATGGCACAAGCAATGAACTGTTCGGTTGATGAAGTATGCGAAAAGCTGAAGCAGCTGGCGATATAAAAAGAACCTTCTTACCTGAAAAAAGCAGGTAAGAGCACAAGAGGTGATGATATGCAGTCAACTGAAGTAAAGTACGAATTCGCGTTTCGATGGAGCGCGATATTCCGGAGGAATAGTGCAGATTTTGCAACAGCGGCAAATCACTATTTGAATGAGTTCGTTCAGGTTTATGGTAATGAACGAACAGAGGACACGGATCATAACATACAGGCGCTTTTATTGGTTCAAGATTATGATTGCCTGCAAGAAATACTTTGGGATCAGTATAATACATCGCTTTTGTTTGACGCGGTTTGGGCTTTCTGTGAAGAGAATGTGCAGCAAGTTTTGAATTCAGAGACGGAGAACCAGAGAAAAAGTGGATGGGTTTCCATGGTTCTGGCCCGAATCGCAGCGCTGCTCTCAGAAAACTTGCTGCCATTTCAAGGGATACCTCGTGCAATGCGGTTGGTTTCCAATAGAAATCCTCTTTTGGCTGCACAATATCCGTGGGAGGAAATACTGCAGATCTTACGGATTGATCAATTGGGTAATGCAAGTGTTTCTGGGCACATTCACGGCACCGAAGGTTTGAAAATGCGAAAAAAACTTCTGCCGGTTTCCGAGAAAACAGCACAAGTGGTATTGAATCAGGTTGCATCTTTTTTTCAAGGGGAAACTGGTACCCATGATGCTTTCGATGCGGGAACGTGGGAACTTGAATTGGTTAACACAGAAGGGGACACATACCGTTTTACCGGGGATCTGTACGGCCAAGCCAATGACGCGCTCTCTATGCTTTCTGATCAGGTACGCTCAGAGCTGCAAACAAATGCGCTGTTTGCGTTTGATGGTCGATGGTTTCCGGATAATCCGTTACAACGCATTTCACTGGTATATGCACAGTGCTGGAAAGATGAAAACATGGAGCCGGAAAGCGAGAGAGATGCGACTGAAACGTTGGTGATCGACCGGCTTTCCGGGAATATTGAATGGATGAATCGGCGCTACAGTTATGGAGAATTCAGACATTGTTATCATTTTCCGGATCAGGTGAATGATCTTCTGGACCATTTCAGCGCACCGGAACTGTTTTGCCAACCAGCTCTGCCTGCAGAAGAGATCACGGAAGAAATTTCGTGGAATTCGCATTATCGTTTGTGTGTGCAGTATAAAGATGGCAGTTGTCGGGTATTGCAGGGGAATTATGACAAAGCTGAGCTTCCGGAATATTTTGCCGCTGTGATACGTATCATCTGTTTGCATATGCGTAATTTGGAGCAAGGAGGAATCTTTGACGATTCAGAGTACGGGACAGCAAAACGCCGAAAAGGACAGATGATCTATTGCAGTGTGTCGTTTGAAAATGGCTATAAAACCTATTACTATCGTACAGAGGACACATCGTTGCAGGTAGGAGATTGTGTTGTGGTTCCAACCGGCCCGGAAGACCGGGAGACTGTTGCAAAAATAGAAAAAATTGAATGTTTTTCGCCGGAAAGCGTTCCGTATCCCATTGAAAAAACAAAATGTATCCTAAGACGATGCCCAGATATGGATTGAAAATAAGCGGCCGGTTGATCCAGCCGCTTATTTTTAAGAAAGATTTTTTTCAGCAATTCCCGGTGTACACATACCGCAGCCGCTCACGGGCTATCTCGGCCAGGTGGTAAACCACCGGTACCGGCGTGGGCGGGCGGTCCTGCATCCGGTGCCGTGGGAAAAAGCGGGAGATATGCAGGGGAATCTCAGGGTTGACGGAGGCCAGCCAGGTGGACAGGGCTCGCATCTCCTCTTCGCTGTCGTTCTCGCCGGGAACGATCAGAGTGGTGATTTCCACATGGCAGTATTCCGCTGCCACCAGGATGGAACGCTTGACGGTTTCCAGATCACCGCCCAGCTGCCGGTACCAGTTTTCGGTGAAGCCCTTTAAATCAATGTTTGCCGCGTCGATCAGCGGCAGCAGCGCCCGCCAGGGGGCTTCCCCAATGGTGCCGTTGGTCACCAGCACGTTGAGCATGCCCGCCCGGTGCGCCAGCCCGGCGCAGTCACGCACATATTCATACCCAACCAGAGGCTCGTTGTAGGTGTAGGCCAGGCCGATGTTGCCCTCGCTTTGCAGCCGCAAAGCCTCCTGCACCAGCTGTTCGGGGGTGCAATCTTGGGTATGGACATTCGCCCCAACAGCAGCGATCGCTGCGTTCTGGCAGAATGGGCAGTGCAGATTGCAGCCAAAGCTGCCGGTCGAAAGGATCAGGCTGCCGGGATGAAAGCGGCGCAGCGGTTTTTTCTCGATGGGGTCCAGAGCCAGCGCGGTGAGCTTGCCGTAGTTCAGCGGGACGATGGAACCGTCCCGGTTGGCACGGGCCCGGCAAAGGCCGGTTTGTCCTTCGCGGAGAATACAGCGATGAAAACAAAGGGGGCATTCTGCGTTCATGCGTGCCGCACCACCTTGAAACGTTGGATGGTATAGGGCTCGTCCTCCCCGATCCTGCCTTTCTGACGGGCAATCTCCAGCTGCTGCTCCACCGTGTCCACCCCGTCCAGATCCGGCAGCAGCAGCCCGCGCTTGCGCCCGCAGCTGACAATAACGCCGTATTGCTTCGGGTCCAGCCGGGCAGAAGAGTCCACCGGCTCGGGCTTGCCCAGCACATCCACGCTGTACTCCAGCTCGTCAAGTTCTCCGGCACGCACCGGCGGAAACCGCGGGTCTCGGGTTCCGGCGGAGATTGCATTCTGCACGATCTCCATGGCGATATTTTCCCGGGTGGGGGAAATGGTCCCGATGCAGCCCCGCAGCCGGCCGTCCTTGTGCAGGGAGACAAAGGCTCCGGCTGTCTGATTTGTCAGTTCGTCAGGCAGGTCCTCCGGCAGGGCTTGCAGGGAATGCCCCTGGAGAACGAAGGTTTCCAGTGACAGGCGGGCCAGCCGCACCCAGGGGTCCTCTTTGGCACGGCGTGCGGCCAGGCGTTCTTTGCGGTTCTGTTCGCAGGCTGCGGCATACCGGCGGGCATCGTCATGGCCAGTGACAGGAAACAGGGCTACACCATATCCCACACCGAAGGTGCCCTCATGACTGAGCAGCCGGGGCTGGATTGCCAGACCATCCAGCGCGCCCGCCATAATCTGAAACGAACGCAGGCCACATTCCGCCGCCCGTTCACAGAGAGAGGGGTCCATGGTGAGAAACTCCAGAAAATTGCCGGAAGCCATGGTTTTGGTTACGGCTTCGTCGAAAACCGGTCCCTCCGGAGCAAAGCCGTAGGGACCGTCGGCCTTGAGCTTGTGGGAAAGGTCGCCGCTTGCCACAAAAACGGCACGGCGGCCCAGCGCTTCCACGGCTTCGGCCACGCACTGGCCCAGCCGGTAGTGGTCCAGCGCGGAAAAGCCGGACAGACCCATCCGCAGAATAGGGCAGTTCACGCCTGCTTTGCGCAGGAAATACAGCGGAATCAGCACACCGTGATCGAGGTCTGGGTCCCGTTGGCCCAGCGTTCCCGCCTGCAGGCCGGCGCGTTCAGCCCGGCGGATGATCTCCTCACGCAGAGGTTCGTCATACCGCGCTTCAATGCGCACCTGAGGTGCCCCAAAGGCTGCCATGGAACCGGCTGCGCCGCTGCCCGGTGCAATATGAAAGTAATCCCCGTACAGTATGGTGTGAGGGGATGCCACAATCAGCACCTCGGGAGCCCAGCGAGCCACTTCTGCGGCGGCTGCGCGCATGGCATCTCCCGTGGCGGAAATCTCCCGCTCCCGGCCGTTTCCCACTTCAGGCAGCAGCACAGGTGGATGTGGGGTCAGAATTGCACCAAGCATTGACATATCGGTCACTCCTTTCGAATCATCTTTATCCGGTCAGGATTTTCACGTGTATCCGGGGCGCTTTTTAAATCGATGGGATGCGTGGCGTTGGGGGAGGGCGCAGGCTTTTCTGCGCGCAGCAGATGGGTTGCGCCCCACCGGCCCAGTTCCTCCACATGGGGGAAGCCGGCTATTTGCAGAGCTTCCATTTCGTGCGGCACGGTGAGCGGAGTGTCGTAATGATAGAATTCCTCGTCCTGAATGCCTTGCTCTGCCTTCAGCCGCAGCAGTTCACTGCGCAAAAAAGCCTCCTGTTCATCGGATTCGGCAAAGTAATCGGTCAGGATCAGGCAGCCGCCCGGGATCAATGCCCTCAGCACCTTTTGATACAGCGGAATTTTCTCCGCCTGAGTGAAGTGATGCAGAGATTCCACAGAGACCACGGCATCGTAACAGCATTCCCCAAAGGGAACGGTGAAGTAGGAGCCCTGTACAAGTGTGAGGAACTTGTCCGGAAATTTGCTGTGCAATGCGTTCAGCATATCTCCGGCTAGGTCGATGCCGGTTACACAGGCGGTTGGATTTCGGTCAAAATAGTACCCCAGTTCCAGACCGGTACCGCATCCCAGATCCAGTACCCGGGCGTGTGGAGTCTCGGGCAGATGACTGGCGGTTATGGGATAGAAGGTTTCCGCCTGTTCGATGGCGTGCAGTTGATGCTCTTCATAGCCGTCCAGGCGGCTGTTGAAGAAATCGTCCATTCTTTCAAGCATAATGTGCCTCTCTGATTGGGTGAAGGTTAAGTGCTGTGCTGCCGCAAAAAGCGGGCGGCGCTTTTTGCTACCGCTTTTCGGGGGCAATCCAGCAGGTTTTGTGCGAATTGAAGTATCTCCGCCTGACGCTTGGACGCATCAAAATAGTGGTCGAAGCAGTTCAGAACATGGCCACACAGCACGCGTGTACATTCAGGAGACGGTTCGCCGTGGTGCAAATAAACAATATCCGGTACTTCCAGCAGTCGTTTTGTTATGTCCGGTTCCCATTCCGGTCTTGCCTGCACAAGCTTCCACGCATTTCCTGCCACATTGGCGGCGGTAATCATCTGCGGGTCCCGAATCAGAGCAAGATATTCCTCGTAGAGAAGGTCAAAACGGTTTTCCTTATCCACAGCGACCAGATTGGCCAGAGTCAGAATACTGTCCCATTTGATAAAGCTGTTGGTGTTGTGCAGCCAGGCGGCGATCTCATCAAAATAAGGATAGACAGTCTGAGGTTGTTGTTCGCTTAAAATACGAATGGTTTTTGTACAGCTATAACGTACTGTGCTTCGCTCGGTCCGGACGATGAAGAACAAGGTGTTTCGAAAATCCGGGTCGCTCCCTGCCCGGAGCACCGTCTGCGTTAACTCTGGTTTGGCGTTCAGATATGCCAACAGGGATTCTTTGTGCATACAAAGCTCCTTTCCTGCTGCGGAGGGATGTTCATTGCCTTTATTGTAGCGCATTCAGTCAGGAGGGACAAGCAGAGAGCACCGGCCTGCTGTGTGCACCAGAAGCGGGTGTTTGTGTGAGGATAGCATTTTCAATACAGCGGGACGCATAGGTGGAAAAGCGCACCTGTTTGGTGCTGTCAAAGCTGCTTACCGCCTTGATCAGGCCGATGGTGCCGATGCTGATCAGGTCCTCTGCGTCACCGGGCAGGGCGCAGTATTTTTTTACGATGTGAGCTACCAGACGAAGGTTGTGCCGGATGATGGTGTCTCGCGCTTCCGGTTCACCCCGACGCAGGGCTGCGAAAGCCTCCACCTCCTGACGTGGGGTCAGCGGACGGGGGAAACTGCCGCTTTCCAGATGAAGTGCCAGATACAACACCTGGCTGGCCAGAAACTGCAGAAATACTTCAAGCATAAAAAAGCCTCCTTTGTTTTGCAGATGCGCGGAAAATCAGCGGATTTCGCCTGCTACAGCCTATGCAATATGTGCCCGCAAAAACAGGCGGAAAAGCGCCGAAGGTTGTGCATGCGCAGAGAAACAGAACGAGGATGTTCGATTCAGCGCGCGGGTGCTATAATGAAGAAAACCAGCCCGGCGGAACATTTGCGGGCAAAACAGATGAGCGCAGGAGAAAAAGATGTATGAAGATAGCAGAATGGGTGGTCCAAGGCAAACAAAGCGACCCCTTGCTTTGTGAGGATGCCCTGGTCCTTCGGCCACAGTTCGCTGCGGTGATTGATGGAGTTACCTCCAAAGGCGGGCGGCTGTGGCAGGGCAGGAGCAGCGGGCGGTATGCCAGTGAATGTCTGGCACGTGCATTGAACAGTGAAGAAGCCGCCGGCATGAACAGTGTGCAGCTGTTCGCTTATCTGGACCGCTGCCTGCGGGAGTCCTGGATGGGGGAGACGCTGGAGACGCAGGAGCTGCCCAGGGCTTCGGTCATTGTATATAACGAGCGCTTCCGGCAGGTTTGGAGCTATGGAGATTGCCAGTGCCTGATCAACGGTGTGCTTCATTCCCATTCCAAGCCGGTGGACCGTCTGGCGGCAGACCTGAGGGCGTTTGTGCTGGAATATGAACGGCTGCAGGGAAAAACGGAAGAGGCCCTGTTTGCCGAAGACCCGGGGCGTGCTGCAATTGGGCCGCTGCTGCGCATGCAGCTTGCCTTTGAAAACCACCCCGGACCGTGAGGTTATCCGGTGCTGAACGGACAGGGAATCTGCCCGGAGATGATTGTCGTTTATCCGGTGCAGCCGGGAGATGAAGTGATTCTGGCCAGTGACGGCTATCCGATGCTGATGAATACGCTGGAGAAAAGCGAGCAGGCGCTGGCTCGGCTGCTGCAGGAGGACCCCCATTGCTGCCGGACCAACCGGTCCACCAAGGGAAAGGCGGCAGCAGCGGTCAGCTACGATGACCGCTGCTACTGCCGGGTTCTGGCCTGAATGGATGCACAAGAAGCAAAGGGGGCTTTTAGTGGATGGAAAGAGACAAAGCGAAAAAACGGATGTACCTCAAATGGCCCTGGAATCTGGTGGTCTATGTTCTGCTGGTGGTTTTGCTGCGGATTTTTGCTATCCCGGTGATTTTGCTGCTGATGTGGTGGAACAAAAAGCAGCAGCCGGACGGCCCGGCGGAAGGGTATTGCCTGCAGCGTACCCGCGGACGGCTGATCCTGCTGGTGTGGGCGGCGGTTGCTCTGCTGATGGCTGCGGCCGGTGCAGCCTATCTGACCCTTTCCTGGACGGTGGACAAAACCGGCTGGGATTACATGGAGTACATCAAGCTGGCGGCTGCCGGTCTGCTGGCAGTGGGCGGATTGCTGGTGGCCGGGTATCTGGCTTATACCGGTTTGCGGGATGCCTTCTGCCCGGAAAAAAGCCAGCTGGCCCGGTCCATCCGGCAGCAGCTGCCCTACCCGGAGGAAGCGCCGCCGGTGAATGAACTGTTTGCCATGGTGGACGATGACCTGTGCCGGAACGGCCAGTGGTTCGGAAGACTGGCGGTGGGCCACGAATGGATTCTGGGGGATGAGGTGTCGTATATCCCGCACATCCGGGGCGTATTCTGGCGGGACGAAACCAGAACAAGGCGCAGCGGCAACCGGGTCACCACCACCCGCATCCTGCAGCTGTGGATTCTGGATGACCGTCAGCAGTGCAGGCCGACCGATCTGCGCCAGCCGAAGGAACTGCAGGC
The DNA here is from genome assembly GCF_027853465.1 of Allofournierella sp. CML151. Lineage (NCBI taxonomy): Bacteria > Bacillati > Bacillota > Clostridia > Eubacteriales > Oscillospiraceae > Allofournierella > Allofournierella sp. CML151. The sequence goes on from NZ_JAPNNW010000001.1 coordinate 34,372, forward strand.
TGCGCTGGACTGTCTGCGCCAGCGGATACCCGCAGCCGTGTTTGCGAAATACGATTCCCGGGAATGCAACGACTGTATCCATGCGGACGAGCAGCAGTGGTATTTTATGGAACGGGAGTTTGAGCGCCGGAAGGAACAGCTGGGGCAGAACGCACCCGGGTCGAGGAGATAAAAAAACAGACCGCCTGATTCGGACGGTCTGTTTGTTTTTTGGATTTATCCTTCCGCGCTTTCCGGGCGAGGTAGGAAGCGCACCGCCACCAGACGGTGGAACACAGCGGCGAACACCAGACCGAAGGCCACACCCAGGACGGTATCCACAATGCGCAGGACCACCGCGCCCTGGATGCCGTAAATGCCCGCGCCCAGCATCAGGGCGCCAAAGCAGTTCATGGCAGTTTTGTACCGGTAGTTGGTGCAAAAGCCCAGGCAGAGCCCGCCCAGGGGGCCGAGCAGAGAGTGCAGCCCGGCAGGTGTGATAGAGTAGAGAACAAAAAACGCCAGCGAACCGGCCAATGCGCCCACGATGCGTTGGAAAAAGCGGGACGCGGCGTTGCCGGAATAGGGATATTCCGAAAGCAGTGAGGCGCAGGCAAAGCCCATCCACATGAAGCGTTCCACCCCGAACACCTGCCCGGCGGTGAGCACCAGCGCAACACCCAGCGCCATGCGCAGCTGCCACAGGTGCACGATGTTGTCAAGGTCGAAACGGCGGACCACATGATGAAAACGTACCGCCTTGTGCTGGTGCCGGTGTTTGGCGAACAGGATCACGCTGCAGATCAGATATCCCACCAGCGCCAGCAGTGCCCGGCGGGCCAGGGCTTCGCCCGCCACCGGGTTGCCGGTCAGATAAACATAGGCAAAGCTGTAAAGTCCGCCGTTGCCCAGCTCCGGCCGCTGGGTAGTGATGTACAGCAGGGCGAAAAAGGCCACGGCGTGCATGGGAATCAAAAGCGGTGCGGGAATCACTGCCGCCGCGCAGGGAGCCGCCACCAGAATGGTCAGCGCCAGTGCCAGCGTGACCAGCGAGTCGCCGATGCAGTATTCAAAATTCACAAAACGGATGCCCAGCATGATGCAGAACAGCGCCACCGCCATGGGTGTATTGTCCGAACCGAACAGGCCGGACAGTGCACTGATGAACAGAATCGCAAAGGCCACGATCAGCACCGAACGCACCGCCATGGCCGTCCAGTACCAGGCCTTTTCCCGCCGGGTAGAGCAGGCGGCGATCTTTCGCTTCAGAATCGCCGGGTCCAGCTGCAGGGCGTCATAAAATTTCACGTCCACTGTTTGTTTCCCGCCTTTCCTCAATCTGCGCCGCCAGCCGGTCGGCACACTGTACAAATGCTTCGAAATCTTCTCCGGCGCTGCGCCACAGATCATAAAAGGGCTGGAGGATGCTCTCGTAGCCTTTTTTCAGCTCCGCCAGCCCGGTCTCGGTGATGAACAGCCGATAGCTGCGCTCGTCGTCGGGCTGCCGTTCCTTGCGGATACAGTCCTTTTCATACAGCACCTTCAGGCAGCGGCTTACCGCCTCCTTTTTCATGCCGCTGCCCTGGCTGAGCAGGATCGGCGTGTTCTGCTGCGGCTGCAGGTACAGCCGAGCCAGCAGCTCGCATTCGCTGGCGGTCAGCGTGGCACTGCGGACCGGCAGCAGGGTGCGTACGATTTTTTGCAGCTGCTGCTGGTAGCGTGCCATTTCGGTCCATTCGATTTGCATGTGGTCCCTCCACAATATAGTTAACGGTGTTAATTATATGCCGGCGGGCATTTTCTGTCAAGAAAGGGTGCGCAGAAAATAGTTCGCGGCCCTGGCCGAGTGGTTGGCGGCGTGGTATAATGACGCCAGAAACACCAAAGAAAAGGGGCGATGAAGGATGGAAAAAACATTCAATTGGGTAATCGTGGGCGCGGGCGGTATTGCCGGCGAGATGGCATCTGCATTTATGGCCATGGGCCGGCAGCCTTATGGCGTGGCAGGTCGGACACGGGAAAAGGCGCAGGCGCTGGCCGAGCGCTGCGGGGCCGAGAAGCTGTACGAAAGCCCGCAGCAGGCCTTTGAAGACCCGAATGTGGATATCGTCTATCTGGCCACGCCCCACAATACCCATGCGGAACTGATCGAGCAGGCGCTGGCCGCGGGCAAGCATGTGCTGTGCGAAAAAGCCATTACTCTGAACAGCAAGGAGCTGGAGCGGTGCGTGACGCTGGCCGGGCAGAAGGGTCTGGTGCTGGCTGAGGCCATGACCATCTGGCACATGCCCCTGTACCAGGAGCTCTGGCAGCGCCTGGCGGCGGGGGAGTGGGGCAAGGTCCAGCTGATTCAGCTGAACTTCGGCAGCTTCAAGGACTACGACATGACCAACCGGTTCTTCAATCCGGAGCTGGCGGGTGGTGCGCTGCTGGATATTGGGGTGTATGCCCTCAGCTGCGCCCGGAGTTTTCTGGCCGGCGCGCCGGACCAGGTACTCAGCCGGGTGAGGCTTGCTCCCACCGGTGTGGACGAGCAGGCGGTGATTCTGCTGCAAAACCCGGAAAATCAGATGGCCACCGTGACCATGAGCCTGCGCTCCAAGCTGCCCAAGCGGGTGGTGATCGGCTGTGAGCAGGCATACATCGAGATCGACGACTACCCCCGCGCCCAGTCGGCCCGGGTGGTGGATGCGGCCACCGGAGCGGTGATTCAAATCCAGGCAGGCGAAACCGGCCGGGCGCTGGAATACGAAGTGACTGCCATGGAGCAGGCGGTGCGCACCGGCGACGCGTCGGCTATGCAGCTGGGCTGGAGCCGGGATGTGATGAATATCATGACCGCCCTGCGCCGGGAATGGGGCGTGGGCTACCCCGGCGAGGAGTATTGAAATGAACGACAATCAATGGAAGATTCCCAAAACCTGGTATGACCGGCTGGTGGACTGGCTGAGCATAGGCTTTTTGGCAGCATCCGGGTTTTACCTGTGGGCCAACTGGCAGGCGATCCCCCAGGAGATTCCCACCCATTACGGCTTCAGCGGTCAGCCGGATGCCTGGGGCAGCAAAAGCAGCTGCGTGGTCCTGCTGGTGATCGGTGTGGTGATGTGTCTGCTGATGTGGGGAATTGAACAGCTCCCCATGATCTGGAACACCGGCGTGACGGTAACCGAGGAAAACCGGGTACGGGTCTACCGCATTCTGAAAAATCTGCTGGTAACCATCCGGCTTGTGATTGCGGCCATCTTTGCCTGGATGCCGGTCTGCTCAGCTCGCTCTCAGCCGTTGGGCGGCTGGTTCATGCCGCTGGTCATGCTACTGGTGTTTGGGCCCATCGTGGTCTGCATGGTCCAGCTTTACCGAAAGAAATGACCGGGGCAGAAAAGCCTTGCGCCGCCCGCCGCCCCGTGATATGATAGACCCTGCGACCATTCACACCGGCCTGTGAAACCCAACCGCAACAGGCCGCATCCAAAAGGAGTTTGCCTTATTATGAAATTTGATCTGATTGCCCCCTGCTACTTCGGCACCGAAAGCACCGCCGCCTTTGAGGTGCGCCGCCTGGGCGCCGAGGACGTGAAGGTGACCGACGGCCGCATCGCCTTTTCCGGCCCGGCGGATATCATCGCCGCCGCGAACCTGAACCTGCGCTGCGCCGAGCGGGTGCTGGTGCTGCTAAAAACCTACACCGCCACCACCTTCGATGAGCTGTTCGACGGCGTGACCAGCATCCCCTGGGAGGAACTGATTCCGGCGGACGCCCAGTTCCCGGTGAAGGGCTCCAGCCTGTCCAGCACCCTGTCCAGCGTGCCCGCCTGCCAGAGCATTGTGAAAAAGGCGGTGGTAGAGCGGCTGAAAAAGGGCCACAAGACCCTGATGCTGCCCGAGACCGGTGCCCTGTACAAGATTCGCTTCTCCATCCGCAAGAACGTGGTGGAGGTAATGCTGGATACCTCCGGTGACGGCCTGCACAAGCGGGGCTACCGGCGCAACGCCACCGGCGCACCCATCAAGGAGACCCTGGCCGCCGCCATCGCGGACCTGGGCCGGGTACGGCGGGATTCCATCGTGGCCGACCCCTTCTGCGGCAGCGGCACCATGGTGATCGAGGCCGCCCAGAAGGCTATGAACATCGCCCCCGGCCTGCGCCGCCGTTTTGCCGCCGAGCATTACACCTTCTGCCCGCCCGAGATCTGGGCCCGGCAGCGGGAAAAGGCCCTGTCTGAAATCCGTCGGGATGCAGCCTTTGAGGGCTTCGGCTACGACATCGACCCCGCCGCAGTGGCTTTGGCCACCCAGAATGCCAAGCTGGCGGGTGTGGGTGATCGGTGCCATTTTGAGCTGGCGGACGTGAAGGACTTCGCCCCCCGGCCCGAGATGATTGTGCTGACCAACCCGCCCTACGGCGAGCGCCTGGGCGACCTGGCCACCGCCGCCAAGCTGGCGGGCGTGCTGGGCAAGGCACTGGAGGAGCATCCGGTGACCGGCGCCTACATCATTACTGCGGACGCGGACCTGGAAAAGCACTTCGGCAAAAAGGCCAGCCGCCGACGCAAGCTGTACAACGGCATGATCCCCTGCCAGGTGTACATGTATTATTGATTTTGCGGCAAACAAAAACGGAATCTCCTGTTAGCCGGTGTGACATAAGAAAACAACGGTTCTGCCATAGTATTTTGGCGCATAAAATATTCAAAGGGGCGGGCAAGCCACCAAGGCTTGCTCCGCCCCTTTTCGTTCTTTCTGCATCCATAATCCTGGGGCAGAACTGCTTTGCACCGGAAAAGGCCCGATTTTGATGGGAGTGCAAGGAAAAGCCCCGCAGGCACCCTTGGTGGTTGTCAAGGGGCTTTGACGCTGCAATCCCGCAAAAGCGGCCCTTTTCCGGCGCTGTTTTCTTATGTCACCCCGGCTTTTTGGAGATTCCGTTTTTTGTTTATGAAATTATTCGACGGTTTGGGTTACCTGATAGACGCTGTAGCCGCCCTGATCATAGAGCAGGATGCAGTGGGCGGCGAACCAGCTTTCGTCCACTGTGTAGTCCGCCCGCTCGGAGGGGCCGATCATCACATAGTCGATGTCCCACTGGGCAAGTTCCTCCTCGCTGGGAGCTTCCAACAGCTGGCGTACTGCCGCTTCCTGGGCGGAGTAGTCCATGCCGTGGTAGTACAGCCAGGTGCCGGAGGCGCACAGAATGGGCCGCCCGGCCAGGCTGAGCACCGGGTTCAGCAGCTGGGTGCCGCACAAGAAGCGGCCCATGGGATCGGTGTTTTCCTCCACATATTCCGCCACGGCAATGGCATCGGCATCAAAGTGCTGGTATTGGCTTACCGCCTCACGTCCCAGGGTGAGGAGACTGCCAAAGGTTCCGGTGAACACCAGCATGGCAGCAAGCACGGCCTGTACGCTTTTCTTGTCCACCTTCTTCAGCAGGTCCACGAGCAGATTTGCCACAAGGATGCAGCCCAACAGGTGCCAGATGAACAAAAGCTTGTTGTTGTCGTAGTTGTTGGGCTGGAACTCCACAAACTCGCTGAGCAGCAGAATCAGCAGTCCGCCGCCGTAGACCCAGCGCAGCTTTTTGCCCGCCCACAAAAATGCAGGCAGCAGCAGGATGTATACCAGGCCGATATTTTTGATGTAGAACCAGAAGTAATTGTCCCCCTCGTTGGACCAGTTGAAGTGCCAGCGCAGGAAGCCCGAGCCCTCCTGGGTGTGAGGAAGAATCTGAGTGAGCATCAGCGGCAGCCAGAGGATGCCCGTCGCTCCGGCAAACAGCAGCCAGGGACGCAGGGTGTGCAAATCCGTCCGGTGCACCATCAGTGCCTGCACAAAGAGCACCCCGCAGATGAGCACAAGCGCCAGTGCCGAGTGGGTCTGCACCAGAGGCAGCGAAGCGGCCAGCAGCACCAGAGCGGGCCACAGGCGGCGCTCCCCGTTCAAGGCAAAGCGCATCAGAAGAGCCAGGCAGGGGAAGAGCAGCGCCCAGCCGAACAGAGTGGCGCGCTGCGGAATCAACAGGTCCGCGATGGGGTTCACCCAGCGGATGTTCTCCTCCACATAGTTGGTGGGCGTTTCATAATAGGCGGTGAAGATGCGGGTGAAGTTCTCCATGCCGCCCTCCAGAAAATAAGCGAAGCCGAAGCCGCTGCCCAGGAAGAACAGCACGTAGGCAAGGCTGGCCTTGGAACTGTTCTGCAGCAGGTTTTTGGCAAGCAGCCAGCCGCCGCCGAACACCGCCGCCAGGGCCACCACCTGAGGCAGGATGCAGGCGAATTTCAGCGGAGCACCCAGCAGAAGAAACACGCTGGAAACGCTCTCACACAAAAACGGATAGCCGTAAAGGGTCTGGCCCGACAGCATGGGGAATTCCGGCGGGAACAGGCCCTGCTCGGCAATGCTTTTGATGAAGGAAAGGTGCATGGGCAGGTCGCCGTAGGTGCTCTGCCCGCACCAGTAACCACCGTCTTTATAATAAAGAGTATGGGTATGCAGCAGCCAGACGGAAAGCAGAAAGAGCGGCACCACACAGGTCCAGAAAGCGGGAGCAATGGTCCGGGCGGCGCTGTCCGGTTGCCCCGGAGCTTTATTCGGTGCAGTGTGTCGGGGCCAGAATCCGGCTGCTGCCAGTGCAGCCGCGGCAACCAGCGCCAGCAGGGCGGCGGGCAGAGTGAAGCCCAGCGCCAGTGCGAAGAGCGCGGGCAGTGCGATCAGCAGTACCAGCCCGAAGGCGGAGGTGAAGACAAGCTTTTCTTCGGCGCCGGACGCGGGCAGAAGCCGCCGTGTCAGCGAAAAACCGGCGGCCAGAAATACGGCCATGTAAACGATACTGAATAAAATTCCCATCTCAAACGCCCTCCAGATCAAAGGGTGGGGTATATTCCTCCTTGGCGCTGCTCTTCTGCTGCATATAGCCCTCGGTAAGCCCCAGGTCGATGGCATGGTTGACCATCTGGCGGTATTCCCAGGTGGAGATGCGCCGGTCCAGCGGCTTCATCTGCATTGCCTTGTGGAAGGGGGTGTACTGGCTCATAAGGCTGGGCAAAAAGCTGCCGGCGGGCAGGCTGGCCATGAAGTCCAGCACGGCTTTGGAATCCGCCAGTGCGCCGGGCAGGGCCAGATGCCGCAGGATCACGCCCTTTTGCAGCAGGCCGTCTTCATCAAATTCGGGAGCGCCGGTCTGGAGGATCATTTGTTGTACCGCCCGGCTGCATACCTCAAAATAATCCGGTGCGGCGGAATATTTGGCCGAGAGCTCCGGCGAAACATACTTTACGTCCGCCAGCCATACGTCCACAATGCCGTCCAGCTGTTGAACCGTCTCCAGCGTCTCGTAACCGCCGGTGTTGTACACGATGGGGATGGAAAGCCCTCGGGCCTTGGCCTGCGCAAGGGCTTCCAGCACCCAGGGCAGCCACTGGGTGGCAGTGACCAGGTTGATGTTGTGGGCGCCCTTTTGCTGCAATTCCAGAAAGATCTCGGTCAGGCGCTCGGTGTCGATGGCCTTGCCCAAGCCCTCCTGGCTGATTTTATAGTTCTGGCAGTAGCAGCACTTCAGGCTGCAGCCGGAAAAGAATACGGTACCGCTGCCTTTGCTGCCGCTGATGCAGGGCTCCTCCCAGTGATGCAGCGCCGCGCGGGCAACCATCAGCTGGCCGGCCGCACCGCACACACCGGCGCGCCGGGTCCGGTCCGCGCCACAGCGGCGGGGGCAGAGGGTACAGGATGTGGGAATCTGCAAGATAAAACCTCCCGAAACAGGCGGGCGTTCCGCTCCGCCTGAAAACAAAATGGAACAATCCCTACTATACCATATTTTCCGGTGCCCGCGCCAGAAAAACTCCGGTTGACGTGCTCCGGTACCCTCCCGTATAATAATCCAGTTGACGAAACCAAGCGCAAAAACGTGCTGCAAAAGGGTGGGGAAGACATGAAATACGAACAGGGTGGTGCGGCCAAAAGCGTGGCTGCGCTGAATCTGGCGGTAATGCTGTTCGGCTTTGCGGCAGTGATCGGCCGCTTTGTGCAGGTCCCGTCGGCGGTGATTGCGGGCGGCCGGGTGATCTGCTCGTCGGCAGTGCTGCTGGTGCTGGCTCTGGCCACCCGCACGCCGCTGCGGCTGGCGGAAAAACGGGATCTGGGCCTGGCAGTGTTTGCAGGACTGGTGCTGGCTTTTCACTGGACGACCTTTTTCCAGGCAATTCAGGTCTCATCGGTGGCCATGGGAACCATCACCTTTTCGGCCTTCCCGCTGTTCCTCACCGTATTGGAGCCGCTGGTGTTCCGGGAGCGGCTGCGGGCAAGAAGCGCAGTGGAGGCAGTTTTGCTGCTGGCGGGCGTGCTCATCACCCTTCCGCCCGACGATCTGAACAGCGGCGCCGCAGCGGGAGCGGCCTGGGGTATGCTGTCCGGTCTGGCCTATGCGGTGCTTTCGCTGGCTAACCGGCACCTTTCCGCCCGGTATCCGGCCCGGGTGATCTGCCTGTATGAGCAGGCCACGGCGGCTGTTGCGCTGCTTCCGGCAGTACTGTTCTGGCCCGGCAGCTGGACGGCGGCGGACCTGTGGGGCATCGGGGCGCTGGGTGTGGTGTGCACGGCGTTGGCCCATTCGCTGTATGTGACGGCCCAGCGGCGGGTGAGCGCCCAGGCGGCAGGCATTGTATCCGGCATGGAAACGGTTTACGGCATCCTGTTCGCCCTGGCCTTTCTGGGCGAAGCACCCACCGGCCGGGAGCTGGCAGGCGGCGCGGTCATTCTGGGCGTGAGTCTGACAGCCTCGCTGCAGGCGGGAAGAAAGTAATCGGCGGGTCCGCGGCTTTTTCCTTTCCATCCTACCATTTTGGTGTGGTTCATGCTATAATAATGATACTTATCGTCCACGCTAGGTGCAGTTTCAGCACGAAAAGGGCGAAAAAACACCGTTTGAAAGGAGGCGCTGCCAGTGCAGGACCAATCCGCTCGGGTGCGCAAAAACTTGAAATACCTCACGCTGCTTGCCCGGGAATACCCCAACATCGCCGCCGCCAGCAGCGAGATCATCAACCTGCAGGCTATTTTAAAGCTGCCCAAGGGCACCGAGCATTTCATGAGCGATCTGCACGGCGAGGCCGAGGCCTTTACCCATATCGTGAACAACGCGTCCGGCGTCATCAAGGAAAAGGTGGACCGGGTACTGGGCCCCGGGGTACCGGATCAGGAGCGGGCGGAGTTTGCTACTCTGATCTATTATCCCGCCCAGAAGCTGGACGAGCTGAAGGAACGCCAGACCGATCTGAACGCCTGGTACCGGCAGACCCTCTACCGGTTGATCGACGTGTGCCGGGTGGTTTCCTCCAAGCACACCCGCAGCTTTGTGCGCAAGCGTCTGCCAAAGAACTACGCCTATATTCTGGACGAACTGCTCCACGCCCATTTTGAGGACCACGACAAGGAGTTCTATTACGGTCAGATTCTCTCCAGCATCATTGATGTGGGCCGGGCCGACGATTTCATCGAGGCCATGTGCGGGCTCATCAAGAATCTGGCGGTATTCAAGTTGCACATCGTGGGCGACATCTTCGACCGGGGCCCCCGGCCGGACCAGATCATGGAGCAGCTGCTGAACCACCATTCGGTGGATATCCAGTGGGGCAACCATGACGTGGTCTGGATGGGCGCGGCCGCGGGCAGCCCCATCTGCATTGCCACCGTGCTGCGAACCAGCCTGGCCTACAACAATCTGGAAGCCCTGGAGGATGGGTACGGAATCAATCTGCGGCCGCTGGCCCTGTTTGCCGAGAGCGAATACCGGGACTGCGACATGCACCATTTTTACCCTCGCACCGACGAGGCCCGCGGCCCTTATCACCGCAGCGAGCTGATCCGCACCGCCCGGATGCACAAGGCCATTGCCATCATCATGTTCAAGCTGGAGTGTCAGGTCATCGACCGCAATCCGGACTTTGAACTGGAAGGACGGGATTTCCTGCGGCGCATCAACTACCGGGAGGGTACCGTGGAGGTAGAGGGTAAATGTTATCCCTTACGGGACGACGATTTCCCCACCGTGAACCCGGCGGACCCCGCCCGGCTCACCCGCCAGGAGCAGGAGGTCATGGAGGCGCTGCAGCGCAGCTTTATGGAGAGCGAGCGCCTGCAGCGGCATGTGCGCTTTTTGTTTTCGAAGGGTGGTGTGTACCACATCGAAAACGGCAACCTTATGTTCCACGGCGCGGTGCCCCTGACCGACAGCGGCAGCTTTGCGGTGGAGACCTTCGAGCAGCACGGCTATGCAGGGCGGGCGCTGATGGATTACTGCGACGAGCGGGCCCGGCGAGGCTATTTCGCCCCCGAGGGCAGCGCCGAGCGTCAGAGCGGCGAGGACTTTTTGTGGTATCTGTGGTGCGGCAAGCTGTCGCCCCTGTACGGCCGGGATAAGATGACCACTTTTGAGCGACTCTTCGTGGAGGACCCGGCCACTCATACCGAGACCAAGAACCCCTATTACCGGCATGTGAATGACTCCAAAATGGCCCGGGCAATTCTGGCGGAGTTCGGTCTGGACCAGACCCACAGCCACATTGTAAACGGCCACGTGCCGGTGCGCGCGGCAGACGGCGAGACCCCGGTGAAGGGAGAGGGCCGTCTGATCGTGATCGACGGCGGCTTCTGCCGTGCCTATCATGAAAAGACCGGCATCGCAGGCTATACCCTGGTGTATAACAGCCGGGGCATGTCGCTGCGGCAGCACCAGCCCTTCGAGAGTGCGGAAAAAGCCATCCGGGAAAACCTGGACATCGCCTCCACGGTGGAAGTGTTCGAGACCTGCGAAAAGCGCACGCTGGTGGGCGATACCGACAACGGGCAGCGTCTTGCCGCCGATGTGGAGGATCTGAAGCTGCTGGTGCAGGCCTACCAGATGGGCCTGGTCAAGGAAAAAACCTGAGGCAACACCGCACAATTTGCACCGAACGGTTCAGGCGGCGTATTGCGCCGAAATTTTCCGTGATATTTTCCCAAAATGCTCGCCAATCCACCAAGGATTGGCTGCGCTTTTCGGTTCATCTCACAAAAAATTTCCCGGCGCACTCCACCACCTGAAATTGTGTGGTATTGCCCTGACCGTTCCGGTCGGATGCAGAAAGAGGTGAGACCGATGGAGTGGACCCCTGGTACACCGCTGGCCTTTGAAACAGCGGAAAACTTCCGGGAGATGGGCGGCTGGCCTACGGCGGATGGCCGCCGGGTAAAGCGCGGCCTGTTCTGGCGCAGCGGCGCTTTGTGCCAGATTGCCAGCGAAGAGGATCGCAAGCGGTTTGAAGCACTGGGCATCCGGGTGGTGTGCGACCTGCGCTCCGGCGTGGAGCGAACACGGCAGCCGGACCCGGAATTTGCCGGGATACGCCGCCATGACATCGGCGCCATCCGGGACGCCGAGGGCGGGGAACTGCCCATCGACGCCAACAATTCCCTGTATCTGGATGCGGACGGACTGAGGGCCCTTTCGCGGGAGATGGAAGCAATCTATTCCGCGCTGCCCTTCCATAACCCGGCCTACCGGGAAATTTTCCGGGAAATGCTGGCCGGTGAGCTGCCGCTGCTCTTTCACTGCTCTGCAGGGAAGGACCGCACCGGCGTGGCTGCCGCGCTGATCCTGCTGGCGCTGGGCGCAAGCAGGGAAACGGTGATGGCGGATTTCCTTGCCACAAACGACTGCCGTCCCGGTGCGGTGCGGGAATGCCTTGAGGTATACCGCAGCGAGCTGGAGCGGGAACCGGAGCTGCGCCCCATCCTGGAATCGGTCAGCGGGGTGCGGCCGGAGAGCATGCAGGCAGTGTTCGACGCCATTGACCGGCGCTATGCCTGCATGGAAGATTTTTTTGACGCCGAATATGGCATGGGCCCCGAGCAGCTGCGGCTGCTGCGGGACCGGTGCCTGGAATAAGGCCGGGGTTCCCGGCCGCAAACAAGCAACCAAAGTAAAAGGAGAGTTGACACACTATGCCTACCCCTCACAACAAAGCCGAAATGGGCCAGATCGCAAAAACCGTTCTCATGCCCGGCGACCCCCTGCGCGCAAAATTCATTGCCGAGACCTTCCTGGAAAATCCAGTGCTGTTCAATGACGTGCGCGGCATGCTGGGCTTTACCGGTACCTACCAGGGCCGCCCCGTCAGCGTGATGGGCAGCGGCATGGGCATGCCCTCCATCGGCATCTATTCCTATGAGCTGTACAGCCAGTACGGTGTGGAGAACATCATCCGCATCGGCTCCGCCGGTTCCTACACCGACAAGGCTAAGCTCTACGACGTGGTGCTGGCCACCGGCGCCTATTCCGAAAGCAGCTATGCCCGCACCCAGAACGGCTGCGAGGACGACACCCTGGCCCCCAGCGCCGAGCTGTGCGACGCACTGCGCGCCAGCGCCGCCAAGCTGGGCATCCCCATGGTGGAGGGCGTGATCCATTCCAGCGATGTGTTCTACCGCCATGATGACCGCACCAACCCCACCTATTGGGAGCGCCTGCGGGATGAGAAGGGCTGCGTGGCCGTGGAGATGGAGAGCTTCGCTCTGTTCCACAACGCCAATGTGCTGGGCAAGCGGGCAGCCTGCCTGCTCACCATTTCCGACAGCTTCGTAAGCAGCGAGGCCACCACTGCCGAGGAGCGCCAGCTCAGCTTCACCAACATGATGAAGATTGCTCTGGGTGCGGAGGTGTAAGCATGGAGAAAGCCGAACTGGCGCGCCTGGCCATTCAGGCGCGGGAGATGGCCTACACGCCCTACTCCCATTTCAACGTGGGTGCCGCGCTGCTGGCCAAGGATGGTCGGGTCTTCACCGGCTGCAACATTGAGAACGCTGCCTACACTCCCTCCAACTGTGCGGAGCGCACCGCTCTGTTCAAGGCTGTGAGCGAGGGCGCGCGGGAATTTTCCATGCTTGCTGTGGTGGGGGCGCCCGCCGGTCAGCAGCCGCCCTTCCCGGTGACCGGCCCCTGCGGGGTCTGCCGTCAGGCGCTGAATGAATTCTGCGAACTGGATATGCCCATCCTGCTGGTCACCGGACCGGACAGCTGGACCGAGGTGACCCTGGGCGAACTGCTGCCCTATAACTTCGGCCCCCGGGATCTGGCCTGAGTGCAGAAAAAGCCTCAAACAGCGGCAAAGTATGACTTATTTTGGTTAATGTTAACAAATTGTAATGCTTTGTATTTGCCGGAACTGGTTGAAAATTGTCACCCCTATGGCTATAATAAAATAGCTAGTGGGGAGTTTCCCCAAAAATCGCGTCTTGCGTGTGGCGCGGTTTTCCACAACAGAACAAAGGAGATTGAATCATGAAAAAACTGATCTCGATCGTACTGGTAGCAGCCATGGCTCTGTCCATGGTGGCTTGCGGTGGCGCTTCCTCTTCTGCTCCCGCTTCCACCGGCGCTTCTTCTGAGGCTGCTTCCACTGCTGCTTCCGGCGAGGCGACCTCCGGCAAGGAGATCACCGTTGGTATGATCACCGACGTGGGCGGCGTAAACGACCGTTCCTTCAACCAGACCTCCTGGGAAGGCCTGCAGACTCTGGCCGAAGAGAACCCCAACATCAAGGTGAGCTACCTGGAGTCCAAGACCGACGCTGACTACAGCGCCAACATCGAGACCTACCTGAGCGAGGGCACCGACCTGATCATCTGCGTGGGCTACATGCTGGCTGAGGCCACCAAGGTCGCTGCCGAGGCTAACCCCGATCAGCTGTTCGCCATCATCGACGACTCCTCCATCGATCTGCCCAACGTTGCCTGCCTGATGTTCTCTCAGGCTGAGGCTTCCTACCTGGTGGGCATCGTGGCCGGCCTGGCTACCGAGACCAACACCGTTGGTTACGTGCAGGGCATGGTTTCCGATTCCATGAACCAGTTCGGCTGCGGCTTCATCGCTGGCGTTAAGTCCGTGAACCCCGAGGCTACCGTTCTGCAGTTCAACGCCAACAACTTCGGCGATCCCACCGGCGGTAACACCGCTGCCACCGATATGATCACCAAGGGCGCTGACGTGGTCTTCCATGCTGCCGGCGCTACCGGTAACGGCGTGATCGAGGCCTGCAAGGCCAACGGCGTATATGCCATCGGCGTGGACACCGACCAGGCTCCTCTGGCTCCCGAAACCGTGATCACCTCCGCTATGAAGCGCGTTGACATCGCTGCTCAGGATATCTCCCTGGCGGTTGCCAACGGCACCTTCACTCCTGGCGTGCATCTGTACAGCCTGGAGAACGGCGGTGTTGACCTGTCTCCCACCCGCGATCTGCTGACCGACGAGATGCTGACCGCTGTTGAGGATGCCAAGGCCAAGATCATTGCCGGCGAAGTTCAGGTTCCCTCCACTCCCGAAGAGCTGGGCGATGGCCTGTTCACTCTGAAGTAAGCGTATTTCTGGCTTGCAGGAGCCGCGCACCTTTGTGGTGCGCGGCTCTTTTTTTGGGAAGCGAAAAGCCGCAACTTTGCACCGAAAAAGATGTAAAGTACTACTTTCGGTTTTTTGAACAAAAGGGCAATTGAATTTCAGTCTGTTTAGTAGGAAACACGTGTTCTGTGTTGAAATAAGGCGGCCTTTTTGGTACAATAATACTGAAGAAAAGTTGGCTTTTTTTGCCGACTCTGGATAAACTGTTAAGCTGAGATCAAGGGAGGGTATGCTTGACTATGAGAAGCATTTCAATGGAGACCGTGGAGGCAAAGCGCGCCGAAATTCTGGCCACTTTGAAAGATAAGACCGCTACGCATGAGCAGAAGGTGACTTATCTGGCCCGCCACGCCGAAAACTTTATGACTGTGCTGGATGAGCCGAAGGAGCTGGATGAGCTGATGCGCTGCGATCAGGAGGACCGCTGCATCTGCAACCTGTTCGAGGGTGACGCACCCTACCGGCCCCGTTACATCTGCCCGGACTACCCCAAGTTCATGAAGGAGGGCAGCGCATTCCTGCAGCTGGACCCGCCGAAGGATCTGTTTGAGGCGCTGAACAACCTGCAGATTCTGTACCATAATGTGCCCAGCATTACCAACTACCCCGTGTACATCGGCGATCTGGATCTGCTGCTGGAGCCCTTTGTGAAGGATCTGGACGATGAGACCGTGAAGAAGGCGCTGCGCCTGTTCCTCACCAGTGTGGACCGCACCATTCTGGACTCCTTCTGCCATGCCAACATCGGCCCCACCATGACCCGTGCAGGCATGCTGCTGATGGAGGTGGAGGGCGAGCTGCAGAACGCTGTGCCCAACCTGACCATGCGCGTGAGCAAGGACACCCCGGATGAGTTCGTGATGGCGGGCATCGAATGCGCACTGCGCTGCGCAAAGCCCAGCTTTGCCAACGATCGCATGTTCCGCAGCGAGCTGGGCGATGATTACTGTATCGCCAGCTGCTACAACGGCCTGTACAAGGGCGGCGGATCTTACACCCTGTGCCGCCTGCTGCTGGCCGGTATCGCCAAGCGCAGCAAGAACATTCAGGACTTCAAGGAGAACCAGCTGCCCTACGTGATGGATGTGATGGCCCGTTACATGGATGCCCGCGTTCGTTTCCTGGTGGAGGAGAGCGGCTTCTTTGAGAGCAACTTCCTGGCGCTGGAAGGCCTGATCCACCGTGAGCGCTTCAGCGCCATGTTCGGTCTGGTTGGCATGGCCGAATGTGTGAACGACCTGCTGGCCAAAGAGGGCATCGAGGGCCGCTTCGGCCACAGCGAAGCTGCGGATAAGCTGGGCGTGGAAATTATGGAGCAGATCAATGCCTTCTGCAACGCGCATCCCGCTCCCTACTGTGAGGCCACCGGCGGCCACTACCTGCTGCATGCGCAGGTGGGTATCGATTCCGACAAGCACAGCAGCCCCGGCACCCGCATTCCCATCGGTGAGGAGCCTGCCGAGCTGATCGACCACCTGAAGAACATCAACCTGTTCCACAAGTACTTCATCTCCGGCACCGGCGACATCTTCCCGGTGGACCTGACCGTTCACAAGAACCACAAGTTCCTGCTGGACATCATCCGCGGCTCCTTTGATCTGGAGATCCGCTACCTGAGCTTCTATGGCAGCGACAGCGACGTGATCCGTGTGACCGGCTATCTGGCCAAGCGTTCTGAGATCGAGAAGCTGGCCGAGGGCCACAACGTGCTGCTGAATACCACCGGCCTGGCCCTTGGCGCCACCCGCAACTGCCACGCTCAGGACCGTCGGGTACGCTGATATGAAGGCGCTGGTAAACAAGATCATCCCGTTCAGTTCGGTGGACGGGCCGGGCAACCGCACCGCGATCTTCCTGCAGGGCTGCAACTTCAACTGCCTTTACTGTCATAACCCTGAGACCATCAATCAGTGTGTGAACTGCGGCCAGTGCGTGAAGGTGTGCCCGGTGGGCGCGCTTTCCATGCAGGACGGTAAGGTCTGCTACGATTACACCAAATGCGTGTTCTGTGATGCCTGCTTCAAGCAGTGCCCCAACAGCTCTTCGCCCCGGGTTCGTTCCATGACTCCGGAAGAGGTCATGGCAGAAGTGCGCAAGAATATGCCCTTTATTCGAGGCATCACCGTTTCCGGCGGGGAATGCACCCGCTGGCGGGATTTTCTGGTGGAGCTGCTGACCATCGCCAAGGCCGGGGGGCTGTCCACTCTGCTGGACAGCAACGGCAGCTATGACTTCTCCACTGATCCGGAGCTGCTGGCTGTGACCGACGGCGTGATGCTGGACATTAAGGCCTGGACCAGCGAGGACCACAAGGCAGTCACCGGTGTGGACAACACCCAGGTGCGGGCGAATCTGGAATTCCTGGCCCGCGCGGGCAAGCTGGAGGAGCTGCGCACCGTGGTGGTGCCCGGTCTCTTCGATGCCGAGACCGCTGTGCGCGAGGCATCGGCGGTGGCTGCCCCCTGGCAGGACAAACACCCCATGCGCTACAAAATTATCTGCTATCGTCCCATGGGCGTGCGGGAGAGCGAGAAACAGCGCCTGCAGCAGCCCACGGCGGAATACCTGCAGCAGCTGGCCGATCTGGCCCGCAGCCAGGGTATCCGCGATGTGGTGATCACCTGATCGCCGCGATTTTCCTGGAAAACAGGAAAGGGCATGCGCCCTTTCCGGAACCGATGGGCACCGCTTGCAAACCGGGCGGTGCCTGCCGGATATGAGACCGCTTTGCATCCCGTTCGCAGGCCGATGACGCGGGCGGGGCGCAAGGCGAAAAGGAGGCTTATTTTTGGACAATCCACATCTGGACCTGAACACTGTCGTGGTGGACATGCGGAACATCACCAAAAAATTCGGTGACTTTACCGCCAACGACGGCATCCAACTCACCGTACACAAGGGTGAGATCCACGCCATCCTGGGCGAGAACGGCGCCGGTAAGAGCACGCTGATGAATCAGCTGTACGGCATGTATCCGCCCACCTCGGGTGAAATCTATATCAAGGGGCAGAAGATCCACATGGACAGCCCCAAAAAGGCCATCAGCGCCGGCATCGGCATGGTTCACCAGCACTTCATGCTGGTGCAGCCTTTCACCGTTACGCAGAACATCGTATTGGGCATGGAGCCTCAGAAGGGCATCATGCTGGATATGGCAACCGCCCGTAAGAACGTGGAAGCCATCTCCAAGAAATACGGCCTGGCGGTGGACCCCGACGCGAAGATTGAGGATATTTCCGTTGGCATGCAGCAGCGCGTGGAGATTCTGAAGGCGCTGTACCGCGGTGCGGAGATCCTGATTCTGGACGAACCCACCGCTTCGCTGACCCCCCAGGAGATCAGCGAGCTGATCGACATCATGCACAGCCTCACGGCGGACGGCAAGAGCATTATCCTCATCACCCATAAGCTGAAGGAAATCAAGGCCTCGGCTGATTACTGCACCATCATCCGCATGGGCAAGTATATCAACACCGTGGAAGTGGACAAGGTGAGCGAGGACGACCTGGCCAGCATGATGGTGGGCCGCAACGTGAATTTCAAGGTGGACAAGCAGGAGCAGGAGCCCGGCGACGTGGTTCTGGACGTAAAAGACCTGCATGCGGTGGACTACCGCGGCGTGGAGATTCTGCGCGGCCTGAACCTGCAGGTGCGCAAGGGTCAGATTCTGGGCCTGGCGGGCATCGACGGCAACGGCCAGACCGAGCTGGTGGAATGCATCACCGGCCTGCGCAAAGCCACCAGGGGCTCCATTACCGTGAATGGTACCGACATCTTCAACAAACCGCCCCGCTACGGCTTTGAGCATGGGGTGTCCAGCATTCCGGCGGACCGGCAGAAGCACGGCCTGGTACTGGAGTTCAGTGTAGCCGACAACATGGTCCTGCAGAACTTTGCTGAGGACAAATACGCCAGCCACGGCATCCGCAAGATGGATGCGGTGAACAGCTTCACCCAGGAAGCCATTGAAAAATTTGACATTCGCCCCCGCGACTGTCTGAACAAGCCCGCGGGCACTTTGTCCGGCGGTAACCAGCAGAAGGTCATCATCGCCCGCGAGGTCACCAACAACAAGGACCTGCTGATCGCGGTGAACCCCACCCGCGGCCTGGACGTGGGTGCCATCGAGTATGTGCACAAGTACATCGTGGAGCAGCGCAACAAGGGCAAGGCTGTGCTGCTGGTGTCCTTCGAGCTGGATGAGATCATCAGCCTTTCAGACGAGATCGACGTGATCTTTGACGGGCGGATCAACGGCAGTCTGCCCGGCAAAGATGCGGACGAAAATACCCTTGGCCTGTGGATGGCAGGAGGTAAGGCGGATGAATAAAGTAGAAAAATTCCTGAACAGCAAGTTCCTGGTGACTCTGTTCTCAATCCTGCTGGGCTTTGTGGTGGGCGCACTGTTCCTGCTGCCCATGGGCATCAGCCCTGTTGAGGCCTACGCCAAGCTGTTCGACGGCGTGTTCGGCAGCGTGCGCAACATGGCTTACAGCGTTGTGTATGCCACCCCGCTGATCTTCACCGGTCTGGCGGTGGCGTTCTCGTTCCGCACCGGCGTGTTCAACATCGGTGCCGAGGGCCAGTTCGTCATGGGCTCCATGGCGGCCTGCGTGGTGGGTATTCTGGTGCCCGCGCCCTCCATCATTCTGGTTCCCCTGTGCTTTATCGCGGCGCTGGCCGTGGGTGCGGCCTGGGGCCTGATCGTGGCTTTCCTGAAGGTCAAGTGGGGCATCAATGAGGTGCTCAGCATGATCATGTTCAACTGGATTGCCTTCTATCTGTCCAACTACATTGCGGATCTGCCCATGGTTCACAACGAGGGCAACGCTGAGGCGACCAAGAACGTGCAGGACGCAGCCCGCATCCTGTTCCCGCAGGCCTGGCTGGACGCTCTGTGCCCCTCCTCCAACTGGGGCATCCTACTGGCTGTGCTGGCAGTAATTCTGGTTTATGTGATCATCGAAAAGACCACCCTGGGCTACCAGCTCAAGGCGGTGGGCTTTAACCGCTCGGCTGCGGAATACGGCGGCATCAGCGTGAACAAGTCCATCTACATCGCTATGGCCATTTCCGGCGCTCTGGCCGGCATGGGCGGTGCGATTCAGCTGCTGGGCATGGGCGGCCGTATCAGCATCTTCACCGCCCAGGAAAGCTTTGGCTTCCAGGGCATCAGCGTGGCTCTGATCGGCGCTTCCAATCCCATCGGCGTGTTCTTCGCCGGCCTGTTCTACGGCGCGCTGAAGTACGGCGGCTCCAAGCTGAACCTGATCGGTGCCCCGTCTGAGGTGATCAACATCATCATGGGTACGGTCGTGTTCTTCATCGCCATCTCCCATGTGTTCCGCTTCGTGAGAAAACGCAAGAGCAACAAGAAGGGGGAGGCCTGAGCAATGGATCTGATCATAAACAATCTTGGTATCATCATTTACGCCACCCTGCTGTTCACCCCTCCGCTGCTGTTTGCGGCCATGGGTTCCTGCTTTTCTGAGCTGAGCGGCGTGGTAAACATCGGCATCGAGGGCATGATGACCATTGGCGCCTTCGTAGGTGCTGCTGCCGGTCATTACACCGGCAACCCCTGGCTGTCCTTTATCTGCGGCGGCCTGGCGGGTATGCTGTTCGGTGCGCTGCATGCACTGGCCACCGTGAAGCTGAATGCGGACCAGACCATTTCCGGTACCGCCATCAACTTCCTGGCTCCCGGTGTTGCAGTGCTGATGGCCAAGGCGCTGTTCAATTCTTCCGATACGGCGCCTCTGGATTCCACCAGCAAGATTCCCACCCTGTTTGCCGACACCTTCACCGGCGGCACCGTGTGGGATAACTTCCTGAAGAATGTATTCTCCACCTATGCCACCACCTACCTGGTGTTCATTGTGCTGGTCATCGTGTGGTTCGTGTTCTACAAGACCCGTTACGGCCTGCGCCTGCGGGCCTGCGGCGAGCACCCCGAGACCTGTGACACCCTGGGCATCAACGTGATCCGCATGCGTTTCTCCGCCGTTTGCATCTCCGGCTTCCTGGCTGGTCTGGGCGGCGCCTGCGTGACCATGGCTACTATGAACCAGTTCCGCCCCACCTCCATCGTGGGCCAGGGCTTTATTGCCATCGCTGCCGTTATCTTCGGTAAGTTCCGTCCCCAGGGCGCCATGATCGCCTGCCTGCTGTTCGGCATGTGCTCCGGCATCCGCGTGGTTGTGGGCAGCAATGCGATGGTATCCGCTCAGCTGATTTCCATGATCCCCTATGTGGTTACCGTGGTGGTTCTGATCCTGTTCGTGGGCAAGGCTCATGTGCCTTCTGCCAACGGCAAGCCCTATGTGAAAGCAAAATAACAAGGAGGCTGCGGCCCTATGCGTATGTTTGATATTATCGCGAAAAAGCGCGATGGCGGCGTGTTGAGCCGCGAAGAACTGGAATTTGCGGTGATGGGTTTCGTAAACGGCCAGGTGCCGGATTACCAGATGAGCGCCCTGCTCATGGCCATCTACCTTCGAGGCATGACCGAGAAGGAGACCGCTCAGCTCACCGATGTGATGGCCCATTCCGGCGATATGGTGGACCTTTCCGCCATCTCCGGCATCAAGGCCGATAAGCACTCCACCGGCGGTGTGGGTGATAAGACCACTCTGGTCATTGCACCCATCGTGGCTGCCTGCGGGGTGAAGATCGCCAAGATGAGCGGCCGCGGCCTGGGCCATACCGGCGGCACGGTGGACAAAATGGAAGCCGTGCCCGGCACCCAGACCGCTGTGGACCGGGAGCGCTTTTTCGCTCAGGTGAACGAGATCGGCATCAGCGTGATCGGTCAGAGCGGCAACCTGGCCCCGGCGGACAAGAAGATGTACGCTTTGCGGGATGTGACTGCCACCATCGGCTGTGTACCGCTGATTGCTTCTTCCATCATGAGTAAGAAGCTGGCCGCCGGCTCCGATTGCATCCTGCTGGATGTGAAGACCGGCAACGGCGCTTTCATGAAGACGCTGGACGATTCCATCGAGCTGGCAAAGGCAATGGTGAGCATCGGTCAGCACAACGGCCGCAAGGTGGCCGCCCTCATCACTGATATGGACACCCCGCTTGGTCATAACATCGGCAACAGCCTGGAGGTGATCGAGTCGGTGGAGGTGCTCAAGGGCCACGGCCCGGCGGACCTGACCGAAGTGTGCTACCAGCTGGCGGCTAATATGCTGTATCTGGCGGGCAAGGGTTCGCTGGAGGAGTGCCGCCGCATGGCGGAGGAGGCCGTTGCCAGCGGCGCAGCCTACGAGAAGCTCAAGCAGATGTTTGCTGCCCAGGGCGGTGATGTGTCGGTGCTGGATGATCCGGATAAGTTCCAGAAGGCGAAGTTCAGTCGTCCGCTGCTGGCAGCCGAGAGTGGCTACCTGGTGCGGATGAACACCGAGATGGTGGGCAACGCCAGCGTCTGCCTGGGCGCGGGCCGCATCACCAAAGAGGATACCATCGATTTTGCAGCCGGCATTGTGCTGCACAAAAAGACCGGCGACAAGGTGGAAGCGGGCGAATGCCTGGCCACCCTGTATGCGGATCACGAGGAGAAGTTTGCCGCGGCGGAGGAGATGTTCCGTGCGGCGCTCACCTTCGGCCCTGCGCCTGAGCCGGTGCCCGCACTGGTTATGGCCCGTGTGACCGAGGAAGGTGTGGAGCGGTTCTGAGAACCTGAAACCATTCTTTCTTCAAAAGTAAACTTGATAAAAGCCCGGCGGAGTATTTCTGCCGGGCTTTTTGATTTAAAGATAGACTCCTGTTTCGGGGCGAGAAAAGAAGAAAGAAAAACCGCCCGGTAAAATCAGCATTGCTGATGATACCGGGCGGTTTTGTTCTGTTTGCTTTTGGGGGAATCAGGGCAGGGGAGCCGGAATTACTTCAGCAGCTCGCACACAGCCTGGGCGTAGGCCACGGGGTCCTCGATGGGCATGCCCTCAATGAGCAGCGCCTGATTGTACAGAATGTTCGCATACTTGCCCAGCTTTTCGGTCTCGCCGTTTGCCTGCAGATTCTTCAGGGTCTCGAATACGGGATGAGAAGCGTTCAGCTCCAGTACCTTCTCGCTCTTGGGAGCAGGCATGTCACCGCTGTTAGGCATGGCGTTCAGCACCTTCTCCATTTCCAGGCTCAGGGGGCCTTCGCTGGCGATGCAGACCGGATGGCTCTTCAAACGGGTGGACAGACGCACCGCGGTAACCTTGCCGTCCAGCGCGGTCTTCATGGCCTCGAACAGGTCCTTGTTGGCCTCGCTGGCCTCCTCGGCGGCCTTCTTCTCCTCTTCGGATTCCAGGCCCAGATCGCCGCTGGAGATGTTCTTGAACTCCTTCTCCTTGTCCTTTTCGCCGTAGTGACGCAGCACCTGCAGGCAGAACTCATCCACGTCCTCGGTGAGCAGCAGCAGGTCGTAGCCCTTATCCAGCACCAGCTCGGCGGCAGGCAGCTTGGCCAGACGCTCAGTGGAATCGCCGGCAGCGTAGTAGATGTATTTCTGATCCTCAGGCATCTTGTCCACATATTCCTGCAGACTGATCAGCTTGTTTTCCTTGGCGCTGTGGAAGAGCAGCAGGTCCTTCAGCAGATCGCTGTTGGCGCCGTAGCTCTCGTAGCAGCCGAATTTCAGCTGGCGGCCGAAGCTCTTGAAGAACTCGTCGTACTTCTCACGGTCGTTGTTCTTCATGGCGTTCAGCTCGTTCTTGATCTTCTTTTCCAGGCTGTTGCGGATCAGCTTGAGCTGGCCGTCCTTCTGCAGCATCTCACGGCTGATGTTCAGGCTCAGGTCCTGGCTGTCCACAATGCCCTTCACAAAGCTGAAGTGGTCGGGCAGCAGATCGGCGCACTTGTCCATGATCAGCACGCCGGAGGCGTACAGCTGCAGGCCCTTCTCGTAGTCGCGGCTGTAGTAGTTGAAGGGAGCGTGACCGGGGATGAAGAGCAGCGCGTTGTAGGTGGCAGTGCCCTCGGTGCGGCTCACGATTACCCGGGCGGGGTCGGTGAAGTCGTAGAACTTATCCTTGTAGAACTGGTTGTACTCCTCGTCGGTTACCTCGCTCTTGCTGCGCTTCCACAGGGGGACCATGCTGTTCAGGGTCTCCAGCTCGGTGTAGGTTTCGTACTCGGTCTTGTAATCCTCACCGGCATCGGCAGGACGCTCCTTGGCACGGGTCTTCTCCCGCTCCATGCGGATGGGGTAGCGCACATAGTCGCTGTACTTCTTCACGATGTGCACCAGGTTGTACTCGTCCAGGAACTCGTCGTAGTTCTCGTTCTCGGCGTTCTCCTTGATCACCATGATGATCTTGGTGCCCACATCTTCCTTGTCGGCCTCGGTGATGGTGTAGCCCTCAGCACCGGTGCTCTCCCACTGCCAGGCGGTGTCGCTGCCAAAGGCGCGGCTGATCACGGTGACTCGGCTGGCAACCATGAAGGCGGAGTAGAAGCCCACGCCGAACTGACCGATGATGTCGATGTCCTCGGCCTTGTTGTCCTTCTTGAAGTCCAGGCTGCCGCTGCGGGCGATGGTGCCCAGGTTCTCCTCCAGCTCTTCCTTGGTCATGCCGATGCCGTTATCGGTCAGGGTCAGGGTGCGGTTTGCCTTGTCCAGCTCCAGCAGGATCTGGTAATCCTCTTTCTTGGTGGTGACGCTGTGGTCGGTCAGGCTCTTGAAATAGAGCTTGTCGATGGCGTCGCTGGCGTTGGAAATCAGTTCGCGCAGGAAGATCTCCTTGTTGGAGTAGATGGAATGGATCATCATGTCCAGCAGCTTTTTGCTTTCGGCCTTGAATTCTTTTACAGCCATGATTGAACGCTCCCTTTTATGAAAAAGTATTGTAAAACAAAAAAAGATTAGCACTCGTTATGTTTGAGTGCTAATCTAATATACACCTTTTTGAAGAAAACTGCAAGAGGGTTCACAAAAAGTTTAAAACTCCTTGCGGCTGTAGATGCGGGTGGCAATGGCCCAGCAAAGCAGGTATACCGCAATGCAGCCCACCGGCATCACCACGGCCCAGCCCCAGATGGCCAGATCGCCCAGAAACAGTGTTTGCAGCAGGGGCGGCAAAGTCAGATCCTGCAACAGGTCCAGCTTGTCCAGCATCATCACACAGCCGAACAACGCCGCCGCAACCAGCAGCACTGCGGTGCGGGCTTTCTCCACGCCGTATTTGTAGGAAAGCGCCAGGGAAACGCCGAAGTAGGCAAGGCATACAAAGGAAACCGCAAGCAGGCTCAGCAGGTTTTCCATCAAAGGCTCGCCCTTCAGCAGAGCCAGCAGACCGCACAGCAGTGTGCCGATGGCAAAGCTGATGAGCAGTGCCAGGGTGATGAGAATGAACTTGGCGCCTACGAGCTGCCGCTTGCTCACCGGCAGGCTGGCAGCATACAGGTCCCATTTGGAATAGTTGTCGATGGTCAGTCCGCTCAGAATATAGAAGCCGGAAATCCAGGCAAAGAAGAACACCATGAAAGTGAAGTCCATCGTCAGAGCCATAGCGCTGTAAAGCACCAGGACCAGAGTCAGATTTTTGTGGTACGCATGCCAGAGAATGAAAAAGTCTTTTTTCAGCAGGCCGATCATTGTGCATCCCTCCCGGTATAAAACTGCATGATGTCCTCGATGCTGGCCCGGTCGATCACTGCGTCCGGCAGAGCCCGGCGGGCGGCGGCCACGTCGCTGACCAGTGTCTCACAGGTGAAGCCTGTCTTGCGGGTGGCCACCTTGATCCGGCTGTCCAGCGCCTCCAGCTGCTCCGGGCTGCAGCGCAGAACACCGTACTTTTCCAGCAGCTCGTCCCGGTCCATCTGGAACAGCAGCTTCCCCTTGTGCAGATAGGCGATGGAATCCGCCACCTTTTCCAGATCACTGGTGATGTGGCTGCTCATCAGAATGCTGTGGTTTTCGTCCTGGATGTAGTCCCGCAGGTAGTCCAGCACTTCGCCGCGCACCACCGGGTCCAGGCCGCTGGTGGCTTCGTCCAGAATCAGCAGCCTGGGCTTGTGGGCCAGAGCGGTGGCCAGCCGGAACTTCATCCGCATGCCCTTGCTCATATCCTTGATGAGCTTTTTCTCCGGCAGCTGGTAGGCATTCAGCAGCCGGGTGAATTCGCCGCTGTCCCAGCCGGGCTGCAGGCTCTTCATGATGCTGTTCACCTGGCGGGGCGTGAGCGTCTCGTAAAAGAAGGAATCCTCCATCACCACGCCGATCTGGGATTTGTCCAGCCGGTTGGGGTCGGTGCAGCCCAGCACCTCAATGCTGCCCCCGTCGGTGTGAATGGCCCCGAAGATGGCCTTCAGGGTGGTGGTTTTGCCTGCACCGTTTTCTCCCACAAATCCCACAATGGTGCCGGTGGGCACGGTCAGGTCCAGATTCTCCAGCGAAAAATCCTTGTAATGCTTGCACAGGCCGCGGATGCAGATCGCGTTTTCCATAGGATCAGTCTCCCTCCAACAACAAGTTCAATGTTGCCAGCACCTCTGCCTTGCTGATGCCCCCGGCCAGCGCGGTGTCCACCGCCTGCTGCAGGTATCCCTCCATCTTTTTCAGGGTCTCCTCCCGGTGCAGCTCCAGGTTCTGGGGCGCAACGAAGCAGCCCTTGCCGGGCACCGTGTTGATGAATCCGGCCTTTTCCAGGTCCTCATAGGCTCGTTTGGTGGTGATCACGCTGATGCGCAGTTCCTTGGCAAGCAGCCGGATGCTGGGCAGCGCCTCGCCCTCCTTGAGTCTGCCGTCAAAGATGGCGGCGCGGATCTGGTCGGTGATTTGGGCATAAATTGGCTTTGGGCTGGAATTGCTGATGTAGATCTCCATCAGTCTTCCTCGCTTTTCATATGATTTTGCCAGACTGTACATATCTGACATGTACAGTATATACGCATATATACACAGTTGTCAAGGCCGCAGCAGAAAAAATTTGAAAAACGCCAACGGCCGGATGCGGACATGATACAATTTGGATACGAGCGGCAGGTATCATCAAAGCACAGGATGAGCTCCGCCCATGCAGAAACAGAAAAGAGGAACCCCTAATGAACCCGATTTTGATCGTTGATGACGAACGCCCCATTGCCGAGCTGATCGAGCTTACTTTATTGCAGGCGGGCTACCGGTGTGAGATTGCGCTGGACGGCGAGACCGCCGCGGATAAGATCGAGACCGGCCGGTATGATCTGATTTTGCTGGACATTATGCTGCCGGGCGTCGATGGTTATGAGCTGATGGAATATATCCGGCCCACCGGAACGCCGGTGATTTTTCTGACCGCCAAGGGCATGCTGGCGGACCGGGTGCGGGGCCTGCGCATGGGGGCGGACGATTACATTGTAAAGCCCTTCGAGCCG
Organism: Allofournierella sp. CML151; assembly: GCF_027853465.1. NCBI lineage: Bacteria > Bacillati > Bacillota > Clostridia > Eubacteriales > Oscillospiraceae > Allofournierella > Allofournierella sp. CML151. Next base: position 61,127 of record NZ_JAPNNW010000001.1, read on the forward strand.
CTGGAGCTGCTGGCCCGAGTGGAGAGCGTGCTGCGCCGGGCAGGCAGGGGCGGCGGATTGCTGCGGGCTTTTGGCGTTGTGGTGGACCCGGCGGCCCGCAAGGTGGAAAAGGACGGCGTGCCGGTTCCTCTCACCCCCCGGGAGTTTGACCTGCTGGTGCTGCTTTTGCGCAACCAGGGCATTGCCCTCTACCGGGACGTGATGTACGAACGGGTGTGGGGCGGCGAGGAGGAAGCGGGCAGCCGCACGCTGGACCTGCACATCCAGCGCCTGCGCAAAAAGCTGGGCCTTGCGGACAAAATCAAAACCGTGTATAAAATCGGCTATCTGCTGGAGGTGGAAACGTGAAACTGGCAGCCAAATTAACGCTTGCCATTCTGCTGTTGCTGGCACTGCTGCTGAACCTGGGCGCGGCCTGGCTGATCGGCAGCGGGTTTTCCGCCCAGCTGCAGGCGGCGGCGCAGCAGAACGCGGCCGGCCACCGGGCGGAGTGCTATCAGCTGCAAAAAGCGATGATCGAGACCCCGGACCTGGAGACGCAGCCTCCACTGGTGGACCGCTATGGCCAGCAGCGGACCGCACAGGCGGGAGCCGGGCTGGCTATCCTCAGCGAAGAGGGCGCCTTTCTCTATTCCGGCACCGGAATGGAAAACGGCTGGCAGCCAGTGCTGCGGGCGGTGGATGCCGGGGAAGACGGGATGACTTACGCGAAAGAAGGGGCGAAGGTCTGGCAGCTGTTTGCAAGCCCGGTGCAGTGGCAGGGGAGAACCTTGTGGCTGGTGAGCAGCTGTGATGTGAGCAGTGTGTTCCGGCTGCGGAACCAGCAGCTGGAGGGCTTTGCCCGGCTGGAACTGCTTGCCTTTGCAGGGGTGGCGCTGGCGGTGTGGGCAGTGAGCCGCCGCCTGACCCGGCCGCTGAAAACTCTGGAAGAGACCAGCAGGGCCATTGCTGCAGGAGCATATGACCGGCGTACCGGCATGACCGGCGCCGACGAGGTGGCCAGCCTTGCCGCCAGCTTTGATGCCATGGCCGAGGCGGTGGAGCAGCGGGCCAATCAGCTGGACCTGGCGGTGCACCAGCGGGAGGACTTTGTGAGCGCCTTCACCCATGAGCTGAAAACCCCTATGACCAGTATGCTGGGCTATGCAGACCTGCTGCGCAGCGCCGAGGTGAAGCCGGAGATGCGCCAGCGGGCGGCGAATTACATTTATCACGAGACAAAACGGCTGGAAGCGCTGAGCGCTAAGCTGATGACCTTTATGGCGCTGGACCCGGAGCACAGGACTCTGGAGCTGCGCCCGGTGGCCCTGACGGCCCTGGCGGAAAAGGTTGCCCGCGCGTTGCCCTCAGAATGCCCGGTCCGGCTGTGCTGGGAGGGCTTTGAAGCGGGCCGGGTACTGGGGGACGAGGACCTGCTCACCTCCCTGCTGGAAAACCTGATCAGCAACGGAATGCGAGCCGAGCCGAAGGATGGAAGAATATCCATCACGGCTCACAGGAAAAACGGGCAGGTGGAAATCACGGTGCGTGACCGGGGCCGGGGTATCCCGAAAAAGGAGCTGGAACGCATCACCGAGCCCTTTTATATGGTGGATAAGTCCCGCGCCAGAGCACAGAATGGCAGCGGATTTGGCTTGGCGCTGTGCGCGCGCATCGCCCGGCTACATGGCACCCGGCTGGAGTTTGAGAGTCAGCCCAGTGAAGGAACCATGGTGCGCTTTACATTAAAGGAGGCGGAGGGATGAACAAAAAACAGCGAATCCGAATGGCTTTTTCCTGTGCGGCAGCGCTGCTTTTGGGCTTGGCCTGCATGGCGTTGCCCTCTGCCTTCTGCACCCTGCAGCAAGCAAGGCTGCTGCAAACCACCCATGCCCGTCCGGCGGAAGAAAATGCCCTTTCCAGCCAGGGGCGGGAGAACGGGCTGGCAAGGCTTCTGTATGACAGGCAGTTTCTGGCGGGCAGCACGCCAGAATGGGATTCCACCGGCTGGCAGCCGCTGGAGCAAACCGAAGAGAAGCAGGCACAGACCATCCGTGCAGCGGTGGAACAGCTGCAAAGCGAAGGCCTGATGAGCGACACCCTAGCCGCGACCGCATACGCGCTGCTTGAAGGCGAGAAAGCAGATATCCGGAAAACCGCGCTGCAGGATACGGCCGGATTCATGCGCTATGAGTGGAGCAAAGAGGCGGACAGCCTCCTGCTGGAGCTGGGCCCCGGCGGCGAGGTGGTGCGGTTTCAGTGGAGCGGCGCAAGCGGCCAGGCACGGGCGGCCGAGCTGCTGGAGGGATACAAACGATTTTTGCAGGTAACGGAATTTTCCGATTGGCAGGATCTTTCCGGTGAGGACGGCCATCTTGCCGCGGCTTATTCTCCGGCGGCACAGCTGTATGTGTACGCGCTGGACCGGGGCGGCGTCGCACTTGGCGCAGAACACAAAACGACGGAACAGGTGGCCACGGCAACAAATGAGAAGGAGGGAGCGGAATGAACGGCAAACAAAAAGCGGCCGCGCTGCTGCTGGGGCTGCTTCTTCTGGTGGGCTGCGGGGCTGCGGAAACCGACTCCACGGAATCAGCCGGGTACGCACCGGCTTCGCAGGAGCAGCAGGCGGAACCGCAGAGATGGCGGCCTGCCGGGAGCATGATGCCGGTAAGCGGAAGCAGTGTGTGCAGCACCCGGGGTGACACCGCGTGGCTCAAAGGGGATGTGCAGGTGGACGGAGGATTTCTTTGGCAGACTGTCGACCTGAAAACCGGGGAACGGGAAGTTTTCTGTGCAAAGAAAGGTTGTACCCACACGGATCGCAGCTGCGACGGCTGGTTGGAACTGGGCAACGATGACTACCTATGCCCGCTGCCGGATGGAACTCTTGCGCTTTTGTATGGGCGGGGGCTGCCGGGAGAGGAGGAGCCGCTCACACTGGAGCTGCGAGACGAAGCCGGCCGGGTACTGCGTTCCGCTTCGGTGGAACCGGAGACGTTGGAGGGGGTGATTTACAGCGACGGCGTGGGGCTTTATTTGGTTCACCGGGAGTATTCGCAGACGGAAAACGGAGTGATCACCCATGTTCTGGTGCGCATCAGCTTGGAAAGCGAGAGCTTTGGGCAAAAACAGGAGATCGCCCACTGGGAAAATGACAGCGAGAGATTTCTGCCCGGAATCTGTACGGAAAACGGTGTCCTCGCAGCGAAAACAGCGTTTGAACAGGGCGCGGACGGCGTGCGAATCCCGATGGGCGGTGTGCTGTATGAGCTTGCGTGGGACCGCAGTCAACCCATCCTGGCCCAGGCTGGGGAGCGGCAGGCCTTATGGCTGCCGCACAGCGGGCAGGCAGCAGCCTTCCGCTACGATTACGATACCGGCATGCTGGAACAGGTGGATCTGGAAACCGGCGAATACACTCTGTTTGCGCAGCTCCAGCCCGGCCTTTTGCTGACCGAAGGAGCGGTGTTCACGGATGGCTGGTTGTTCTGCAATGTGAGCGGCGGTGCGCAGGATTTCACCATTGCGGTGCAGCAGGGCGGGCAGCCCCAACGCAGCCCGATGCAGATTGTCCTCAACGGCAGGCAGCAGAGCCCGGTGGTGCGGCAGGCACTGGAGGGTGGCCGGCTCCTGGTGCAAATGGATCAAAACGAGTTTTTGGAGCAGTACCTGGATGATGACGGCAAATTGACAGAAGGAGTGACCAGCGAGTTCCTGTGGGGAATTTTCACCCCGGAGCAATACTTGAACGGCGATACGAGCTATATAATGGTGGAATCGGAGCGGGAAATGTGAGAGTAGGAATGATGAAAAGAAGAATTGCTGCGCTGGCACTGGGGCTTCTCCTTCTGGCAGGCTGCGGGGCGCACAGTCGGGAAAGTGAGCAGCCGAACGCGGTGGGAACACTGCGTCAGACCAGCGGCAGCGGCAGCGTGGACTGGTGCGTTGCAGGCAGGACCGCGTTCACCGTGACCCGAAGCGGCCAGGGAGCGCTTCTGCAAACGATTGACCTGACCGACGGCAGCTGCGTGCCGCTTTGCCCCAAGGCGGGGTGTACCCACAGCGGCGCGGATTGTCCGGCCTGGGTGGGGGAACGGGGCATTCTGCCCTATGTGAACTGCCTGGATAACGGGAGTCTGGTTTTGTATTATCTGACCAATGGAGAGACGGGCGGCACAGCAGCGGTGGAGCTGCGGGCGGCGGATGGCACGCTCCTTCGGGCTCCCACCGCCTTGCCGGAGGAAGGGCGGGGCTGGTCCCCCTCGGCCTTTTATACCGACGGCGAGGATCTGTATGTGGTGTGGGAGGAGCGCTGGTACCGGTCCGGCTGGCTGCCCCGCTACCGGCTTTACCGGATTCACACCCGGCCGGGCGAAGAATTCGGCCAAATGGAAGAGGTGACCGTCTGGAAGCTGGAGCATACGGCCATCCTCACCGGGCAGACCACCGGTCAGGGGCTGCTGGTCTGCCAATTGACGGACGAGGGGCAGCTCCTCAGTGAATTGTGCTGGGATGGAGCTGTGCGACCCATCCGGCAGGCGCAGCCCCAGCAAATATTCTGGACAGCTCAGTATTCCGGCAGCCTGGAGCCGGAGCCAACGATTTGTCTGTACGACAGCGTGAGCGGTCAGCTGGAGCGGCTGGAGCTTTCCGCCGGAGAGAGCGTGCAGACCGCCCGGTTGGAACCGGGGCTTTCGTTGACGGGTACACCGCTCTGGTTGAAGGGTACCCTGTATGTGAGCACCTACCGGGAAGGCGGAGAGCTGCAGGCGTTTGCCATAAGCAGGGATGGAACGGTGGAACCGGTCGCCCGCTGGAGTAGCCGGAACGGTGTGGTGCGCCCGGCGGTCCCGTCGGCAGTGATGGACGGTAAGCTGCTGGTGGAATTGAGCGAGACCATGGTGGAAACCAGCTACCAGGATAAGGACGGCAGACTGGTCACCGGACAGACCAGTGAATACCGTTACGGCCTGTTTACGCCGGAGCAGTACATGGCAGGCGGTGCGGATTGCCTGCCCATCCAGGGAGCATTTTAAAAGGGAGTGTGAGAGGAATGCACAAACGAACCGGCCTGGCCCTTCTGGCGGTTTGTCTGCTGCTGTTGGCGAGCTGCGGGGCGGAACGGGAAGCGGTTGCCGTAGAACCGGATACCGCTGCACAAAGCAGCGTTCCCGAGGCGAACCTGACAAGCCTGCGGCAGCTCAGTCAGGAAGGGGCGCTCTGGCAGCTGGACGGCACTACCCTGTATACAACAGTAGCCGCTCCGCAGAGCAGAGGAAAACTATTGCAAACCGTGGATTTGAATACCGGCAAGCGGCAGGCACTTTGCGGCAAACCGGGCTGTACCCACCAGGACGAAAGCTGCGGCGCCTGGCTGGATTGCGAAAGCGAGATCGCGGTGCTGCCCGTGGATGACGGTCGCCTGGTGCTTGTGTATGGCCGGTATGGCCCGTTGGAGGAGCAGGGGGCGGAGCCCTCGGCGGCGGTGGAGCTGCGGGATACGTCCGGGGTGGTGCTCTGCCCGGCGACGCCACTGCCTCACCGTCCCTCCGGTGCCTTTTACACCGATGGAATTGCGGTATATTATCTCTGGGAGCAGTGGCTGGAGAACGGCAGCGCCGACGTTTCCCTGATACGTATCGAATTGGATGCAGCCAAAGGCTTCGGTCAGGCGTCCACGGCAGCCTTCTGGCAGCTGTCCGCAATGCTTTCGCTCACCGAACGCTGTACCGAGCAGGGGCTGCTTGCCATTCGGTGGGAGCACCGGATGGAGGGGCAGACCCAGGTGGTGCAGCACCGGGCGCTCTGCCTGATCCAGTGGGATGGAACGATACGCACCGTTGCCGAAGCGAAGGATGGGCAGGCATTTTTGATTCCGGATACGGGTGAGCTCGCGGCGTTTTGCTTTGATTCCGCTACCGGGACCATGGCGCGGCTGGACCTTGCCACCGGCGAGTCGGAGCCGTTTGCCCGGCTTCCGAAAGGCCTGCAACTTACTGAGGGCTCGGCCTGTGTGGGAGATGTGCTTATCTGTAATTCCATTCAGGACGGCGAGGCGAAACCCTTTTATATGGAAAAGGACGGAGACCCTGTGGAAATCCGGCGGCAGACCAGCCACAACGGAGATCTGCGGCCTATGATGGTGCGGGATGTTCTGGAGGATGGCCGCCTGATCGTGGATCTGGGGGATCTGGAGTATGAAGAGAGCTACACCGACCAGACCGGTCAGTGGATTACCAGCCGGACCAGTGAGACGCTGTTGGGCGTCTGCACACCGGAACAGTACCGGGAGGGTGCGGCGGATTGCCTGACCCTGGAAACAAACCACAAATTCTAAAGCGACAAAAAGAGCCCGCCGGGCAGCGCATGCAAAACGCGTTACCCGGCGGGCTGTTGATTGAATTGGAAAACGGTTACCGGCCCAGCAGCTTGCCCAGCTTCACTTTGAAAGGGGTGTAGCCGTTTTTGGCGTCGGAGGTAAAGTCGGAGGCCATCTCCCATTTCCAGCGCTGGTTGTCGAAGTAGAGCACGTCGCCCTCCTGACCGGTCAGGGCCTTGGGCAGAGCGTCGGGGTCCACCAGCGGGTCAAAGGGCTGTTGGTAGGTGAGCACGCCCTCCGGGGAGATGCTGGCCCACACGCCGAATACAAAGCAGGCTCCCTCGCCGTAGCAGAAGCGCTCAAAGCGAACCTTGCCGTCGTAATAGAACGAGAGGCAGTCGCGGAATTTGTTCAGGTATTCCTTTTCGTAGCGGCGGCCGCAGTGCGTACCAGCCAGCTGTTTGGCAGAAATGTTCATGGCAGTTTCCCTTCCCGCAGCCGGGCCGCAAACAGGCGGCAGGGCAGGCGGAGTTTGTTTTTTTCATTATAACAGGTTTGCGCCTTTGCTGCCAGAAAAAACAGGGCAAAACAGGGCAGAAAAACGGGTTCGAAAAAAATTGAAAAAATGTGAAAAAAGCTGTTGACATTTCTCTTTTCATGCCGTATAATAAAAAACGTCGCTGATGCGGCAACGCAAAGATGGCCCGGTAGTTCAGCTGGTTAGAACGCTAGCCTGTCACGCTAGAGGTCGTGGGTTCGAGCCCCATCCGGGTCGCCATCTTGCTGCTATAGCTCAGTCGGTAGAGCGCATCCTTGGTAAGGATGAGGTCAGCAGTTCAAATCTGCTTAGCAGCTCCATGGTAGAGCCCTTTCGGAATTTGCCGAAAGGGCTCATTTTTTACCATCCGGCAGACCACTTTCTGTCCCGAAAGCAGGACAGAAAAAATTGCGAAAAAATCGAAAATACTTGTTGACAGGCAGACTGTTTTTTGGTATAGTAATAAGGCACCCGGCGAACGGGGCAACAGAATAAAGGGGTATAGCTCAGCTGGTAGAGCAGCGGTCTCCAAAACCGCGTGCCGAGGGTTCGAATCCTTCTGCCCCTGCCAAAGGCCCGTGAATGCGAAAGCGTTCACGGGCTTTTTTGCGTCTTCCGGCCGAGGATAAAGCAAGCGACGAAATATCAAAAACGAGTGTATAAGGTTTATGTTCGGATAAAATCAGTAAAAAAACGCAAAGGAAATAAAGTTCGTTGTTTGTGCAATTGATTTTACTGTGGGATATGGTACACTTAAGCTACGCTGTTATGCCAGGGAGAAAGGAAAACATCCCGGCGGACTTCGTTGAAAACGGCGGGATGTTCCCGCCCAAAGGAGAAAACGTATGTACGAATTGAGCATGTTGTTCCTGTATTTTATTATCTATGCCTTTTTGGGCTGGTGCGCCGAGGTTGCTGTCACTGCGGTGAAGCAGCGCCGGTTTGTGAACCGAGGCGTCATGAACGGCCCCATCGTGCCGCTTTACGGCTTGATGGCTACCCTGGCAGGTGTCTTTCTGGAACCGGAGGAGAACAATCTTCTGGTGTTTGTGCTGGGCGCTGTAGTCCTGTGCGCTGCCGTCGAGGTGGTGGCCGGTGTGATCCTGGAGCGGCAGTTTGACCGGCGCTGGTGGGATTACTCCGACCGGCCCATGAACCTGAAGGGCTACATCTGCCTGGAGAGCTCCCTGATCAAGGGCGTTCTGGTGGCTTTGGCGGTGCGCTTTTTGACCCCGGTGCTGCATTGGGGCCTGAGCTTCCTGCCCGCCATTGCGCTGCAGATTCTGGCGCTGGTGCTGGCCGTTGTGCTGGCGGTGGACGCGCTGGTGATGGTGTACGGTGTACACGCGGTGCACCGCCGCTGGAAGATGAGCGAGCCCATCGCGGAATACCTGCAGCAGGCCAGTGAGACCATTGGTGACGGTTTGACCACCCGCACCCTGGGCTGGTACCAGGGGTACCAGAAGCGTCATCTGGCCAAAGCCTTCCCCAACCTGACCCGGCTTTCTGCGGAGGAGGAACCCCCTGCAGCCAACGTCTTTGCAGCGGGAATCGGCTTCTACAAGCTGTTCTGGCTGTTTTTGATCGGTGCCTTTGTGGGTGATCTGATTGAGACTGTGTTTGTATGGGGCACCTCTGGTGTGCTGATGAGCCGCAGCAGCCTTCTGTACGGCCCGTTCAGCGTGGTCTGGGGCCTGGGTGCGGCAATCCTCACCGTGGTATTGCGCGGCCTGATGGACAAGAGCGACCGTTACATCTTTGTGGGCGGCGCGCTCATGGGCGGCGTGTATGAGTACATGTGCAGCGTGGTTACCGAGAAATTGTTCGGCAAGGTTTTCTGGGATTACAGCAAGATCCCCTTCAACCTGAATGGCCGTATCAACCTGCTGTACTGCGTGTTCTGGGGCATTGCCGCAGTGATCTGGGTGAAAGAGGTTTATCCCCGCATCTCGGCGCTGATCGAGAAGATTCCCATGAAGGTGGGCAAGGTGCTCACCTGGGTGCTGGTGGTGCTGCTGGCAGTGGATGTGCTTCTCTCCTGCATGGCGCTGGGCCGTATGGATCAGCGGGAAAAAGGCATCCCGGCCACCAATGCGGTGCAGCAGTTCCTGGATGAGCAGTATCCGGACGAGTACCTCACCCATAGATATCAGAATATGAAGCTTGCGGGCTGAGTTGCCCGAAACAGAAAAAACGCGCTCTGGTCAGGGACCAGGGCGCGTTTTCGTTTCATTTATATCAGTTTTCTCAGTTTTCCGGCGGGGTCAGGTCCGCAGGGATCGGGGCATTCACCGTCAGGCTGGAGGGGGTGACGCGGCAGTCGTAGGTCAGCAGTGTGACGCCCGCCTCTACCGCTCGGCGCAGCGCGTGGCCGAAGTCCGGGTGGGTGGACCAGTTGGGGGAGAACTGCTTCATGCCCTCCATCTGCAAAAGAATCATCACGTAGCAGCGCCAGCCCTGACCGGCCAGTGCGGCCAGCTCCTCCACATGCTTGAGCCCGCGCAGAGTGGGTGCATCCGGGAAGCGGGCAAAGCCGTTTTCCTCCAAAGTGCAGCCCTTTACCTCCATCAGAATCTTTTCTTCACCCCGGCGGGCAAAAAAGTCGAAGCGGGAGGCACCTAGTTTGTATTCGGCGCGCAGCTCATCCAGCGGTCCGATGCCGCCTGCGGCCAGCCATTCCGCTACCGCCTGGTTGGGCGCGGCGGAATCCATGTTCACCAGAAGACCGTCCTTGTCCACGGCGATCAGGTCGTAGGGCGTTTTGCGGGCAGGGTTGCCGCCGGGCTGCAGGTAAACGGTGCAGCCCGGGCGCAGCAGTTCGGCACAGCGGCCGGTGTTTTTTACATGGACGTTCAGCACCTGATCGTCCAGCTCAACCCGGGCGATGAACCGGTTGGGGCGGCTGAGAAAACGGGCGGGAACAACGGCGGAATATTGCATAAAACAGCCTCCTGAAACGCGGTGCAGCCTTCTTTGGCGAAATTTGACGCAATTGTGAAGTATTCTTCGCAGGGGCGCAACCACTGGATTTTAGCAGAATAATATGGTATAATCAGGCAAGAAACTAAGCAAAAGGCAAACGTGTCAGCTTTGGAGGAGAGAGGATCGTACGGCTGGCTTGGTTTGAGGTTTCAGATAAGGAAGGAGCAGCGAACATCATGAAAAAGACGGTTCAGACGGTAATCAGTCCCGATAAATTCTACACCATTGCAAGTGCAAATGGCAAGGTCGTTGAAGTAGCGGATTTCAACACGGAAAATGGCGCAGCCATTCAGCTGTGGGATTACGCGGGTGAAGAGTGGCAGCAGTGGGCGTTCGTGCGCGCCGGGGAAGGCGTGTACCGCATTCGCAACCGCTTCACCGGCAAGATGCTCGACCTGATTGCCGGCGGCGTGGTGGACGGCACCTGGCTGCACCAGTGGGAAGGCACCAGCGGCTCCAGCCAGCTGTGGGTTCTGGAGAACACCGGCGATGGCCGTGTGAAGATTAAGTCCAACCTGTCCGGCAAATGCCTGGATGTGGTGGGCATGAGCCAGGACAATGGCGCCCGCCTGCAGATCTGGCAGGACGTGAACGGCGACAACCAGCTGTGGGTCGTGGAAGAAGTAAAGCCCAAGAAGACCAGCCGTAAGAAGACTGAGCCTGAGGCCGAAGCTGTTCCCGCTGAGGAGGCCAAGCCCGCAAAGAAGACCGCGACCCGCAAGACCGCAGCTAAGAAAACCACTGCCAAGAAGGCCGAGGACGCAGAGCCCGTCAAGAAGCCCCGTGCTACCCGCAAAAAGGCTGAGCCCACTGCGGAAGAGACCAAGGCCCTGAAAGCTGCCGAGGAGCAGAAGGCTTTGAAAGCTGCCGAAGAGCAGAAGGCCTTGAAGGCCGCCGAGGAGCAGAAGGCTCTGAAGGCTGCCGAGGAACAGAAAGCCCTGAAGGCCGCCGAGGAGCAGAAGGCTCTGAAGGCTGCTGAGGAGCAGAAAGCCCTGAAGGCTGCCGAGGAAAAGAAGGCTGCGGAAGCTGCGAAGCCGGTTGAGGCTCCGAAGCCTGCGCCCAAGCCGAACCTGAAAAAGGCCGGCAAGCGCCGCGCTGCCAAGTAATCCGGGCAAGGCAATCTGAATAAAACGCAGGGCGGTCCGCCTGCCCTGGAGAGAGACGTTCCGGTGTTCGCATCGTCGGCGTCCCGCCCCAGGCAGGCGGGCTGCTTTTTGTTGTTGCGGCTCAAAAAGAGAAAATTCGTGCTGTTTGTGATTTTGCCACAGTAACAGCATAGCCGGTTTTGCTATACTGATACAAATTCAAACCATGGGAGGACCATTCGCGTATGGGCTTTAATCTGGAAACCAGTGTTTCAGTGTTTACGGTATTTATACAGGGCTTGCTCAGCTTTTTTTCACCCTGTGTGCTGCCGCTGGTGCCGCTTTATCTGGGCTATCTGGCGGGCGGCACGGCCAGCGCCAGCCTGACCGACAAGCAGCGCCGCCGCATTACGCTGCGCAACACCCTGTTTTTTATTCTGGGCGTGAGCTTTGCCTTCTTTATGCTGGGCCTGGGCTTCACGGCGCTGGGCAAGCTGCTCAGTGGCAACCGGGCATTGGTGGCCCGGCTGGGCGGCATCCTGATCATCCTGCTGGGGCTGTATCAGGTGGGCTTTTTGCAGGTGGACGCCCTGCAGAAGGAGCGCCGCCTGCCGTTTGATCTGAACCGGTTCAGCATGAACCCGCTTACTGCTCTGATCCTGGGCTTCACCTTCAGCTTTGCCTGGACCCCCTGCGTGGGCCCGGCCCTCACCAGTGTCCTGGTCATGGCCGGTTCCTCCGCTTCCCGAACCCAGGGCTTTTTGCTCATCGGCGTGTACACCCTGGGCTTTGTACTGCCATTCCTGGCGGTAGGGTTGTTCACCAGCCAGGTATTGTCCTTCTTCCGCCGCCATACCTCCTGGCTGAAATATACTGCAAAAGCGGGCGGTGTGCTGCTGATTCTGATGGGCGTGATGATGTTCACCGGCTGGATGAACAGCTTCACCGGATATCTGTCCGGCGTGGGCACTTCCAGCGCTGCTGCATCCTCGTCCCAGGCGGTAAGCAGCAGCCAGCCCGATTCTCAGGCGGAGTCCCAGCCTGAAAGCCAGCCGCAGGCAAGCAGTACACCGGCAGAATCGGAGGCATCCAGTCAGTCGGAAAGCGCAGCCAGCAGTCCGGAGGAAGAGGAATACCCGGTGGTTGCCGCGCCGGACTTCACCCTGGTGGACCAGTACGGTAATGAGCATACCCTTTCCGACTACAAGGGCAAGACCGTGTTCCTGAACTTCTGGGCCACCTGGTGCGGCCCCTGCAAGCAGGAAATGCCGGACATCCAGCAGCTGTATCTGGACCACGGCGAAAATACCGGTGATGTGATCATCCTGGGCGTGGCTGCGCCGAAGAGTGAGGATAACCCCTTCAACCAGGAGACTTTGGATGCGGACGGCATTGCAGACTTCCTGGAGGAGGGCGGCTACACCTATCCGGTGCTGATGGATACCACCGGTGATGTGCTGATGAACTACGGCATTTCGGCCTTTCCCACCACCTTCATGATCGACAGCGACGGAAACCTGTTCGGTTATCTGCAGGGCAGCATGACCCGCGAGATTATGGACAGCATCATTGACCAGACTGTGACCGGTATCCGGGCGAACTGATTCTGCCATCGGGATATCGAAGAGAAGAGGCGCTTTTCCCGTTTTACGGGAGAGCGCCTCTTTTTTGAAAAAATACTTGACAATTGCAGATAAATTCATATAATTGATTTTGTCAGTGAAAATCAAACAGGAGGAAGACGGAACATGGAACAGACACTTGCGTTCTATATCAATCTTCTGCGGGGGGACTTCACCCAATTCTGCGCCCAGCGGCTCAAGGAGCTGGGCCTTTCTCAGGGGCTGCTTTACTTTTTGCTGTATGTGGGGCGGCACCCGGGCTGCTCGGCGGGGGAGCTGGCCTCGGTGATCGGGGCGGACAGCGGCCATACCACCCGTTCGGTGGAAAAGCTGGTGCAGCAGGGGTTCATGACTCGTACCCGCTCCCAGCAGGATAAGCGGGCAGTGGTGCTGGAGCTGACCGAACAGGGCCGGGATGCTTTTGTTCAGGCAGGCCGGTGGTTCCATCAGTGGGAGGCCCAGCGCACCCAGGGCATGAGCCCGGAAGAGGTGACGCAGCTGAAGGGGCTGCTGCAAAAAGCAATGGCCGGTATCCCCATGCCCAAATCTCCCATGGAATCGGCTCCCGGGCCGGTGCGAAAAGCCATCCGCAAGGAAACTTGCCGGGAATAAATCACTCATCACCGCCGCCAGGGTGGCGGCAATCTGCAAGCATGCAGGAAAGGAAAAACTATGCGTTACTCCATTGTATATTCCAGCAAAACCGGCAACACCCGCCAGCTGGCTGAGGCAATTGAACGGCAGCTGCCCGCCGGGGACCTGCTCTACTGCGGCGCGCCGGATGCGGCGGCGCTGCAGGCGGACGTGCTGTTTGTGGGTTTCTGGACCGATAAGGGAACCTGCGATGAAACCGTGGCCCAGCTGCTGAAACAGGCCGAGGGCAAAACCGTTTACCTGTTTGGCACCGCAGGGTTCGGTCAGAGTCAGCAGTACTTCGATCAGATCCTGACCCGTGTGCGGGAAAACCTGCCCGCCGGTGCGGTGTATGGGGGCGGCTATATGTGCCAGGGCCGGATGCCTCAGGCGGTGCGCAGCCGTTACGAGGCCATGCAGGCCAAGGAGCCGGAGAATGCCCGCTACAAAATGCTCATCGAGAACTTCGATGCGGCGCTGGCCCACCCGGATGCCAACGATCTGGAAGCCGCTGCCGCCTGGGCAAAGAGCTGCCTGGCGTAAAACGTTTTGAGTCAACAAAAGCACTGGGAATGGGCAAAGCATGCCGATCCCAGTGCTTTTTCTATTGCAAAAGATTCAGTCCACCGTCAGATTGGGCCGGTCCTGGTCGCCGTCCGCCTTGAACAGCACGAACTGGTCCGGGTCATTGGTGAAGTAATAGTATTCGGTGTTCTCGAAAAGGGGAGGGGTCAGGTAGTTGGGCAGAATGTTTTCGCTGTCCTCACCACGCTCACAGAAGCCCGCCGCTGCGAACACTTCAGAGGGAATACCCGCGCAATAGCACTCGGCGTATTCCGCCCCGGCGGCATGGAGCAGGCCGTCAATGGCCTTGCCCAGCCGGGGGAGCGTTTCGTTTCGGCCGATGAAATCCACGATGCGCAGCACCTTGCCGCAGCCGCTGTCCGCCACGCGGGCCACAAGGCAGGCCAGCGTCACGCCGTTTTCCCGGGCACAGTATACGTCATATGTAAGATGGGGGAAGGCGAAATACCGACGGGTCAGGTACCACAGGTCCTTTTTGGGGGTGTGGGGTGTTTCGGGCAGACCCAGCTCGGCCAACTGCTCCGGGCTGCTTACCCGCTCCAGCGTCAGGTCACCGCCCACCGGCAGCACGGTGGAGTCCTTCACCCGGGCCAGGCTGTAGTTCTCCTGACCGGAAAGCCGGTAGAAGTGGGGCACCCGGTCCGCGTGCCAGCCCAGGAACCGGTAAAAGGCCATGGTCTTGGGGCGGATATTATTGCAGGCCACCACCGAAGCGCCGGTCAGTTCGGGCAGTGCGTTCATCAGGTCTAGGCCTACACCGTTGTGGCCTTTTTTCGCCACCCACACCGAGACCCAGATGTCCGGCGTGGGGGATTCGTTGGCCCGGATGTATCCAGCCACCGCCAGCAGCTCACCGTTCTCCTCGGCCAGCGCGTATTGCAGCGCATCGCCGCTGCGGTAGTAGAAGTTAAAATATTCCGGCAGGTTTACCAGCGGCAGCTTCCAGTCGAAGTTTTCGTTGATGAAGCCGATCACCCGTTCGGCTTCCTCCGGCCGGGCCAGACGCAGGGTCAGAGAGTCGCTCATAAGGCGCTGCCTCCGGTGATGGGCAGGGTTACGCCGGTGATGAAGCCGGCTTCGTCACTGAGCAGGAAGGCCATGGCGGGCACCACGTCGCTGGGGCGGGCGTTGCGGCCCATGGGGTTGGCCTCGGCGCTGGCCTGCACGATCAGGTCACTGGTCTCGGCCAGGAACTTGGTTTCCATCATGCTGGGAGCCACGCAGTTCACGGTTACGCCGAAGCTGGCGTAGTCCGCGGCCAGGCTCTTGGCCAGACCGGCCAGGGCGCTTTTGGCCATCACGTAGGCGGCAGTGTTCTTGGGCGGCATGCCCAGCAGGTAGCTGGTGAGCATGAACAGCACCCGGCCCTTTTTGGCCTTGGCCATGCCGGGCACGAAGGCTTTGCACAGGGCAACAGCGCTGCGCACCTGCACCGACAGGTCCAGCTCAAAGCGCTCCTCGTCGAACTTCTTGAATTTGGTGTTTACCACCCGCAGGGCGGGCAGATGCACAAAATGGGTGGGGGCGGGGCAGCTCTTCTGCACGTCCTCGATGAAGGCGCACAGTGCCGCCTCGTTGGTCAGGTCCACATCGTAGGTGCGGATGGCCCCGGGATGCGCCTGGCACAGGTCAGCCAGACCCTTCAGATCGCCCGCGCCCTGGGCGATGAAGATATCGCCCTCCTGATACAGCCGCTCAATCAGCGCGCAGCCCACATCGCTGGAAGCGCCGGTGATCAGATATACATTGCCCATAAAGTCCTCCTTATTTTGCCACGCCCGCCTTGATGACGCCGCGGGTCACTTTTTTGCCGTCCTGATTGGTGATGGTCGCCTTGATGGTGATCTCGCCGAACACCTCGTTTACCTCGTCCACCTTGCCGGTGATGGTCAGGGTGTCGCCGATGAAGATGGGCTTGGCGAATTTGGATTCCACGCTGTGCAAAAGGCAGTGCTCGCCGGGCAGGTAAACACCCGCCAGAGTGGAAAAGAAGCTGGCGCCCAGCATCCCGTAGACCACCCGGCCGGGGTAGCCGCGCCCGGCGGCGTATTCCTCGCTCATGTGGATGGGGCTGTTGTCGCCGGTGATGGCGTAAAAGGCATCCATCATTTCGGCGGTCACAGTCACAGTGAAGCTCTCGGTCATGCCGGGGGTGATGTCCGCCAACGTGTAGCTGTTCATGGGAATATGTCCTCCTTTTAAAAAGGGTTCAAACAGAAAAGGGGCCGGGCCCGCAGCCCAGCCCCTTTTGTAGTCATTTACGCGGTCAGACGCTCGATCAGATCCAGCAGGTCGCCCACGTTCTCCAGGCCGCGCACGTCGTCCAGCTTGAACTTCAGGCCGAACTTCTTCTCCATGGCGGTCAGCAGGTTGATCTGCTCCAGGCTGTCCCAATCCTCGATGTCGTCGGCGCAGGTCTCGCGGGTGATCACCAGCTCCTCGTCGTCGAAGTTGTCGCGGAAGATCTGCTGTACGGCGTCAAAAATGCTCTGCTTATCCATTTGAAAAACTCCTTTTTAAACGATCTCGATCTCCATCACACCGCACTGCGGCTCGTAACCCGCGAAGCCGGTGAATTCGAAGGTCAGGTTGCCCTGGTCATCCTGGGCGGTTTGTTCAAAACCGATTGTAGCATAAAAATCGCGAACGAGCAAATTTTTTGCGGTGGGGTAGTAGTGGCCCACGATCTTTTCCACTCCGGCAGCGGCGGCGCGGCGCACCAGCTCGTCGAACATGGCGTGCTCCAGACGGCGCTTGAAGGTGCGGCAGCTCATGATCCACAGATCGATGTCCATCACGTTGCCCTGGATGTGGCCGATCATGGCGGTAACCAGGCCGTTGTCGCCGAACTTGTCCACCAGGCGGCCGTAAAGGGTGATGTAAGCCGGATCGGCCATGATGCCCTCCACCTCGGCGGCGGTGTAGCGGCGGGTGGTCAGGTTGAACTGGTTGGTCTTGTTGATCAGCTGGGTGATGCGCTCGGCATGGGGCCCGTCAAAGGCGCCGATCTCACAGTGCATCTCCAGGCTCTTCAGATAGTCGTTGTAATCGCCGAAGCTCTGCTCCAGCTGGGCCCGCTCCAGATTCTGCTTGTACATGCTGGCGCGCTTCTTGTCGTCCGCCGAGAGGGTGGTCACCTCAAAGTAGCCGCTGCGGTCGATGGCCGCGATGTACTCCTCCGGTGCGCCCAGCTCGGGCACGGTCACGCCCGGCAGCTCCTGGCGCACGATCTCCCGCTCGGCGGGGTTGTCGTCCACGAAAACGAAGCTTTCCGGCAGGATGTTGATCTCCTGGGCCATGGCCGCGATGTTCCGGCTCTTGGGTTCCCAGTTGGCCTTGAAGCAGAGGAAGTCGTCCCGCTTGAGTACGGTGTCCGCCCGCTCGAAGCCGGTCAGAGCGATTTTCTCCTCGTTCTTGCTGCACACATTCAAAAGAATGCCCAGCTTGGACAGCTCTTTTAAGTAGCTCTGGAACTCCGCGTAGGCCATACCGGCGGGGGTCTCGTTGCCCATCACGATGCCCTCGGGACCATCGTCGCCGATGATGCCGCCCCACAGGGTGTTGTCCAGATCCAGGGCCAGGGCCTTTTTGTTCTTGCCCAGCAGGCTCTTGACGATGTTGGCCACGCTCTGGCACAGGTAGGGGATGCAGTCAATGCTCACTGCGTACTTGTAGGCGTACCAGGCGGTCTGGCTGCTGAAGGCATCCATGCCGTGTACTGCCTGCAGGTAGGTCAGGTCATTCAGATAGAGGTTGGGGGTGGCCTCCGCCAGGGCAGCCAGCTTCTCGTTCAGCTGGCGTACAAAGCGCACCCGGCCGTGGCAGTCCACGCCCTCCCGGTTGCCCATTACCCGGTAGACCGGCAGGTCAAAATTGTTGGCGATGACCGGGCAGCCGAAGGCCAGTGCGGCCCGGATGGCCTGCTCAAAGCGGCTGTACTCCGCATTCAGCTTTTCCTCCACCCGGGAAGGCTCATCGGCAATGTCCGGCCAAAGCTTGATGTTGCGCACGCTGGTGTGAATGTAGATCACATCCGGCGCGAAGGTCTTCAGCGAACCGTCGTCAAAGACCAGGTTTTCATAGAACAGCGCGTAAGCGCCTTCGTGGAAGGTGGGCTTGATGCCGTTTTCCAGCAAAAACAGCTCCAGGATATTTTTGATCTCGCCAATGGTGCTGCCGCTCATAATGGCGACTTTCTTTTCAATCAGACCCTGCTTCTCCAGCAGCTGGCGCTTGAGGCTGCGCTTTTTTTGCAGCAGGTAGGCCGGGTCCAGGGGATAATCAAAACAGTTCACGGCAAATTCCTCCTCGCAGAAGTCATGACCCGCCGGAAGGGGGCGGCCAAAGCCGCGGGCGCAAGCAGGGCCCGTCACATTCAGTTTGATTATACTATAAACCCCGGCAGCGCGCAACGCGTCATAACCCAAAATCCTCCAAAAGCCGCTGCAGCTGCTCCTGACTTTCCAGCGGGATGCCTGCCTGCAGGCTCAGCACATCGCTTTCCGGCAACAGATGAGTGTAGACCTCATATACCTCCACCGGCTGGTCCTCCTCACCGGTTTCCCCGGGGGCGAACAGGGCAAGCTTACCGTGCCAGTCCCGCAGGGTATAGCTGCTGGTGGACGGCTCACTCTCAAAGGGGCGCAGGGCAAACACGGCCACGCTCACCGCAAGGCCCAATGCGCAGAGCAGAGCCAGAAGATAGATCCATACTTTCGGCATAGTGATTCACCTCTTTGAAAACAGTATGGCCCGGGCAGGTGTGTTTCAAACGGATGGATGTGAAATTCCGTTTTTGCTGTACTTGCGGCAGGCAGTTGTGGTATAATATCAAAATAGGCAGAGCAGCGCCTGAATGTGAAAGGCTTTTTGAAAAGCCTGCGGGCCTGCCCGGCTTTGCCGGAAAGACGGCTTCGGCAGCGTTCCGGCAGGGCTGCCCGGGGCAAAATGCGCCCTGCGGCGATGCCCTCATTACTCACAATGAATTATTTCCGCAAAGGAGGCGGTCCCCATCGAAAACAACGAACACCGCAATATCCGGCGCCCGCAAAACAGCCAGAGCGGCCAGAGTGCGCCCCGCCGGGTTAACCGCACGCCCAGCGCGGGCACACAGCGCACGGTTAACCGCAGCGCGGCAGCCGGCGCCCAGCGCAGCACCGGTGCCCAGCGAACTGGCGGCCAGGGATCTTCCGGCGCGCCCAGCTCCGGCGGGCATACCCCGAAACGGAAGAAAAAGAGCGGCGTGCGCCGCTTTTTCGGCGGCCTGTTCCGGTTCATCGCCGTTTGCTTCTGCCTGGGTGTGATGGTAGCCAGCGTGGTGGCTGTGGCACTGAGCCTGTATCTGGTGGAAGCCACTGCAGACGACAATCTGGACCTGACCGAGGTCAAGCTGGCCCAGACCACCTGGATCATGGCCCAGGACCACGACACCGGCGAGTGGGTGGAGTACGAGGATTTCTACCGCACCAACAACCGTGAGTGGGCCGAGCTGAGCGAGATCGAATCCAGCCCGTATCTGAAATGGGCGTTCATCTGCACCGAGGATAAGGATTTCTACGAGCACCACGGCGTGAGCTTCAAGCGTACCATCGCCGCGGCCATCAACGAGTACACCCCCATCAAGCTGTTTGGCAGCCGCCAGGGTGCGTCCACCCTGGAGCAGCAGCTCATCAAGAACCTCACCGGCGACGATGAGCAGGACGCCATGCGTAAGATTCGAGAGATCTTCCGCGCCTGGGGCCTGGACAACCGTTATAATAAGGATACCATCCTGGAGACTTATCTGAACACCATCAGCCTTACCGGCAACACCGCCGGTGTAAAGGCCGGGGCCATTCAGTACTTCGGCAAGGATGATCTGAGCCAGCTGACCGCCGCCGAGTGTGCCAGCATCGCGGCGATTACCAAGAGCCCCAATACCTACAATCCCTACAAAAATCCGGAAGAGCATCTGCAGCGCCGCAATGTGATGCTGGAAAATATGTACGAGCAGGGTCATCTGACCGAGGAAGAGTACAACGAGGCAGTGAATTCGCCTCTGGTTCTGGCTGAGACCGACACCGACAGTTCCACCAGCACCGGCGTTCGATCCTACTTCAGCGATGCGGTTTACACCACCCTGAAGCAGCAGCTGGTGGACGAGCTGGGCTGGACCGAGGCTGAGGCGGATAACGAGATCTTCAATGGCGGCCTGCGCATCTACGCCACTGTGGACCCCTATCTGCAGGAAGAGATGGAGAAGATGCTGCTCAACGAGGACGAGAGCATTCCCTGGATGGAACGGGAAGAGCAGTTTGAGCTGGGCGACAAGACCCTGGAGAATCTGGCCGAGGAAGAGGGCGTCGTTTACAATGAGGACGGCAGCCTGAAAACCACGACCGACAGCAGCGGCAAGACCTATTATTACAAGACGGTTCACAGCCAGGTGGCCATGGTAACCATGAACTACGAGGGCGAGATCAAGGCACTGGTGGGCGGCCTGGGCGAAAAGACCACCGACCTGAGCCTGAACCGAGCCACTGTGGCGCGTCAGACCGGTTCTACCATGAAGCCCATTGCGGCCTACTCTCTGGGCATCGACATGGGCTGGATCAACTACTCCACCAACTTTGTGGATATTGGCATTGGCAAAATGCTGCTGGAAAACTACGAGAGCAGCTATCCCCAGTACAAGGGCAAGATGTTCGAGAACGATGCGCCCGAGGTGCTGGCAAACCCCGGCATCTGGCGTGACTGGCCTCAGAACTATGTGACCAGCACCGGCCACGGCGAGCGCACTGTGAACGTGAACTACGCCATTGCCAAGTCTCTGAACACCGTTGCGGTTCAGGTGGGCCAGCTGGTGGGCGTGGAGTCTATGTACAACTTCGCCAAGGACACCGTGGGCATGTCTCATCTGAACGAGAATGATATGGACCTTGCACCTCTGGTGCTGGGCAGCCAGAACGGCGGCGCCACTCCCATCGAACTGGCCGCGGCCTATCAGATGTTCGGCAACGGCGGTGAATATGTGACCCCGCATCTGTATACCCGCGTGGAGTACGCCACCACCGGTGAAGTGCTGATTGACAACGAGGTCAATGTGGTGCACACCCAGGCCATCAAGGAGAGCACCGCCATGATCATGAACCGGCTGCTGCAGGGTGTTCTGGGCTCCAGCGGTACCGCCAGCGGCATGAAGCCCAGCGGCGAGATGGAAGCCGCCGCCAAGACCGGTACCACCAGCGACAACAAGGACTACACCTTTGTTGGTATGACCCCCTATTACGTGACCAGCATGTGGTGGGGCTACGACAAGCCCTACGACATGAGCAAGGCGGGCGCCAAGAACGCCAAGGCCATCCAGAAGGTATGGAAGGCCTATATGGAGACCGTGCAGGAGGGTCTGGAGGTCAAGCAGTTCCCGGTGAGCGAGGACGTGAAGACAGCCGCCTTCTGTGTGGACAGCGGCGAGCTGGCCGGAGCCAATTGCCCCAACCGGCAGACCGGTTACTACACCGAAGACAACATGCCTGGCATCTGCCCGATGCATCCGTAAAACCTGATTCAAAAAGCCTGCTGTACGCGATGAGCGAACAGCAGGCTTTTTTGTGCATTCCGTGCATACAAAACCGGGCCTGGGTGAGAAATGTGCGGCTTTTTACAAAATTGAAACTGCATCTTGCGTTTTGACATGCTAAAGTGGTACACTATACACATGCGTAAAAACAAATGTGTTCAAGGGGTGTACAAAACAGCATGAAACGGCATTTTCTGATGGTGGACGCAGCGGTCCTGCCCGAGGTATTTCTGAAGGTTCTCAAGGCGAAGGAGCTGCTCGCCAGCGGCGAAGCCCGCAACATCTCGGCGGCCACCCGGGCGGTGGAGCTTTCCCGCAGCGCGTTCTATAAATATAAGGATTGCATCTTTGATGCCCGCAGCACCCAGCAGATCATCACGGTGCTGGCCACCCTGCTGGACGAGAACGGTGCACTGCAGGCGCTTTTGGGCGGCATTTCCGCCGCGGGCGGCAGCGTGGTCACCATCAACCAGGCCACGCCGGAAAACGGCGCGGCCAAGGTGGAGGTTACCGTGCGCACCGACACTCTGCGGGTGAGCATCGAAGAGATGCTGGCCCAGCTGGCCCAGCAGCGCGCTGTGGTCGAGGTACATCAGGGCGTGTAACGCCGCCAAAACGGCCGCGGGCCGTTTTTTCCATTTTTATCACAAGGGCCTGGCGGGCTTTGCGCCGGGCGGGGAGGATTTATGATCAACATTGCGATCCTGGGCTTTGGCACCGTGGGCAGCGGCGTGTATGACGTGCTGCAGAAAAACGCCGGACTCATTGCCCGGCGGGCGGGCCAGGAGATCCGGGTCAAGCGGGTGCTGGTGCTGGAAGTTACCGAAAACCCGGAGCTGTTCACCAGCAGCATCGACGATATTCTGAACGATTCCGAGATCACCATGGCGGCGGAGGCCATCGGCGGCGTAAAAGCTGCATATCCTTATGTGAAGGCACTGCTGGCCAGCGGCCGCAGCGTGGTGACCAGCAACAAGGAGCTGGTGGCCACCCATGGCGCCGAGCTGCTGGCACTGGCGAAGGAAAAGGGCGTGGCCTTCCTGTTTGAGGCCAGCGTGGGCGGCGGTATGCCGCTGATCACCCCCATGTGCCAGAGCCTGCTGGCCAACCAGGTGGCGGAGGTCTACGGCATCGTGAACGGCACCACCAACTACATGCTCACCCGCATGAGCCGGGAGAACATGGACTTTGCCGCCGCACTCAAAGAAGCCCAGCAGCTGGGCTACGCCGAGACCAAAGACCCCTCGGATGACGTGGATGGTCCGGATGCCTGCCGCAAGATCGCGATTCTGGCCAGCCTTGCCTTTGGCAAGCAGGTCCATACCCAGAACATTCCCACCCGGGGCATTCGGGGGCTGGAGCCCTTTGACCTGCGTGCCGCCGCCCGGCTGGGCTGCACGGTGAAGCTGATCGCCTGGGCCCGGCAGACCGAAACCGGCCCGGCGGTGGGTGTGGAGCCCATGCTGGTGCCGCTGGAGAATCAGCTGGCCGGTGTGGAGGATGTGTTCAACGGCGTTCTGGTACGGGGCGACATGGTGGGCGATGTGTTCTTCTATGGCCGCGGCGCGGGCAAGCTGCCCACCGCCAGCGCCATTGCCGCCGATCTGGTCCTGGCTGCACAGCAGGGAGCCGCGGTGCACAACAGCATCTTCTGGGAGCCCTCCCCGGCGCTGCCTGCCCCTCTCACCAGCGGCGAACCCGCCACATATTATGTGCGGGTGAAGGGGCTTTCCGCTTCCATGCTGCCTGGCCTGTACGGTCCCGGCGAGCTGGTGGCGGATGACGGCGGTCAGGCCGCCTATCTGGCCGAAAACATCACCCCGAAAAAGCTCTATGAAGCAGCCCGCCAGGTAAAAGCCCTGGGCGGCAGCGTGCAGATGGAGCTGCGCCGCTTGGAACAGTAAGGAGGTACAGGCAATATGGCAGTCAAGATTCTGGTTCCCGCCACCAGCGCCAACGTGGGCGCCGGGTTCGACGCGTTGGGCCTTGCGCTTTCGCTCCACAACACCGTGACCATGGAGGAGTGGGATAAGCTGGACATCATGGCCAGCGACGGTTCTCTGGTGCCCACCGGTACCTCCAACCTGATCTACCGCTCCGCCAAGGCGGTGTACGAGCAGCTGGGCAAGCCCATCAAGGGCCTGCGCATCCGGCAGGAAAATCCCATCCCCATGGCCCGTGGTCTGGGCTCCAGCTCCGCCTGCATCGTGGCGGGCATTCTGGGGGCAAACGCATTGCTGGGCAATCCGCTCACCAAGCGGCAGATGCTTACCCTGGCCACCTCCATCGAGGGTCACCCGGACAACGTGGCTCCCGCCATGCTGGGCGGCTTTGTGAGCAGCGTGTTCGACGAAGGTCAGGTGTTCACCGCCCGCAAGGAGATCAATGAGGAGCTGGCCTTCGCGGCCTTCATCCCCAACTTCAAGCTGTTCACCGAAAAAGCCCGCGCGGCGCTGCCCAAAACCGTGGACCGGCGGGATGCGGTGTACAATCTCTCCCGCGCGGCGCTGGCCACCGCTGCTTTCTGCGATGGCGACTACGAGCTGCTGCGGGTGGCCACCAAGGATGCCCTGCATCAGCAGTACCGCCTGCCCCTGATTCCCGGCGGCGAACGGGTGTTTGAGATTGCCTGGGACCTGGGCGCTTACGCGGTGTACATCTCCGGTGCAGGCCCCACCATCATGGCGGTGGTCCACCGGGACAACTGCGAGTTCTTTGAAAAAGCCGAGGAAGCCCTGCTGGAGCAGCCGGAAACCATGGCCTTTTCTTTGCGCCGAATGCTTGCAGACAATACTGGCGCTGTGGTAGAATAGTAAAGTGACGCGCCGCTTCCGGCAGAGCCTTTGCCGGGAAACGGAACTTCGCGGATTACATGTGCAGGCGGGCCGCTCCGGTACGGGCGGCGCGCATTTGGTATAGAGGAGTTGAGAGAAACAATGGCGTTGATCGTGCAGAAATTCGGGGGTACCTCGGTGGCAAACCGGGACCGGATCTTCAACGTGGCCCGGATTGTGGCGAATACCCGCAACGCAGGCAACGAGGTAGTGGTAGTGGTTTCCGCCCAGGGCGATACCACCGACGACCTGATCCAGAAGGCCGCCGAGATTTCCAGCAATCCCTCCCAGCGGGAGATGGATATGCTGCTGGCCACCGGTGAGCAGATCTCCATTTCGCTTTTGGCCATGGCCCTGAGCGAGCTGGGCGTGCCTGCCATCAGCCTGACCGGCTGGCAGGCAGGCTTCCACACCGACCGGGCCTACACCAAGGCCCGCATCCGCCGGCTGGACAGCGAGCGGGTGGAAAGTGAGCTGGCCCGCAACCGTGTTGTGGTGGTGGCAGGCTTCCAGGGTCTGAACCGCATGGAAGACATCACCACCCTGGGCCGCGGCGGCAGCGACACCAGCGCGGTGGCTCTGGCTGCCGCTCTGCATGCGGACCGCTGCCAGATCTTTACCGACGTGGAGGGCGTTTACACTGCTGATCCCCGGTTCATCCCCCGCGCCAAGCGCCTGGATGAGATCACCTTCGACGAGATGCTGGAGCTTGCGGGCGCCGGCGCGCAGGTGCTGAACAACCGCAGCGTGGAGCTTGCAAAAAAATACGGCGTGGAGCTGGAAGTGCTCTCCAGCCTGAATCCTGTGCCCGGCACAGTTGTTAAGGAGGTTACTAGCGATATGGAAGGTATGCTGATCAAGGGTGTGGCCAAGGACACCGACGTGGCTGTTCTCACCATCCTGAATGTGCCGGACGTGCCCGGCACCTCGTTCAAGGTGTTCGGTGTGCTGGCACAGAAGAACATCAACGTGGACATCATTCTGCAGGGCACCGGCCGTGAGGGCGACAAGGACCTGACCTTCACCGTACCCCTGAGCGACGCGGATACCGCGCTGCGGGTGCTGAAGGAGAACCAGCACCGCTTCGGCGGCAAGGACATCACCGTGGATACCGGCTGCGCCAAGGTCAGCGTGGTGGGCGGCGGCATGAAGAGCAACCCCGGTGTTGCCAGCCGCATGTTCGAGGCTCTGTTTGAGGCCAATGTGAACATCCGCATGATTTCCACCAGCGAGATCAAGATCAGCGTCATCATCGACAAGGCGGACGCTGACCGCGCTGTGGCTGCCATTCACGACGCCTTCATCCACTAATGTCTTATGCAGCACCCTTTTGCAGGCGCAAATGCCTGCAGGAGGGTGCTTTTTTGTGCCGGAATTTACGGCAAAAGACAATTCGTTCACATTTTCTTTGCAGCTTTGCACGTTTACAGTATCGGCAAAAACGTGTATAATATGAAACTATAAAACAGGTTTTGCAATCCGCGATTGAATCGGAAGCCCGGGCGCGACGGCGCCCTCGTTTATAACCTCACAGTTAAGGAGTGTTGCATCAAATGCCAAGTTATCCGCCCCGTGAAATGAGCGAAGCCGAACGCCGCCTCCGGGCTGCCGCCCGTGCCCGGCGCAAAAAGGAGATCCGCCGCAACCGGATCATTTTTGCGATTCTCTGCCTGGCGCTTCTGGCGCTGATCGTGTTTGGAATGGTCAAACTGGTGGGCCTGTTCACCAAGAACAAGGATTCCTCCAGCGGCTCCACCTCCATCAGCAGCTCCACCAGCATTTCGTCCAGCGCTGATTCGACTTCGGAGCCTGCCAGCGGCTCGGAATCCGGCTCTGCCAGCAGCCCGGAATCCGGCTCTGCCAGCACCTCTGAACCGGCTTCCGCCACCGGCACCGCCGTCACCACTGGTGGCGGCGATGCTGACTGGCTGCTCACCCTGGTGAATAACAATGTGAAGCTTCCGGACGACTGGGAGGAGAACCTGGAGGTAAAGGTGGCCGATGAGTCCACCGGTAAGGAGCTGGCCACCGTGGCGGCCGACGCGTTCATCAACATGAAGAACGCCGCTGCCGCGGAGGGCATCGACCTGATGCTCTGCTCCGGTTACCGCACCGTGGAATACCAGCAGAGCCTGTTCGATGCGGAGAAGCAGAAATGGCTGGATAAGGGCAGCACGGAAGAGGAAGCCTATAATCAGGCAAAGACGGTGGTGGCCGTTCCCGGTTATTCCGAGCACAACTCCGGTCTGGCCGCCGATATTGTGACCCCGAAGCATCAGAATCTGGACGAAGCTTTCGGCAAAACGGATGCCGCAAAGTGGCTGTTCGAGCACGCGCCGGAATATGGCTTTATCCTCCGGTATCCGGAGAACAAACAGGCCATTACCGGCATTATTTATGAGCCCTGGCACTACCGCTATGTGGGGGTGGAAAACGCAAAAGCCATCACCGCCAGCGGCCTGTGCCTGGAAGAATATCTGGATGAAAACCTGCAAAAGGCCTGACAAGTGCAGGCCACAGTTTTTGTCCCTTGAAATTAAGGAGTACCGATGTTACAACGCGAATGCCTTGCGCCTGGGGTGCATCTGAACTGCATCCCGGCGGATAAATTCAACCGCTGCCGGATCTCGCTGCATTTCCGGTTCCCCGCCAGCCGGGAAAAGGCCACCGATCAGGCCCTGCTCCCCCTGGTGATGGACCGGGGCTATGCCGCCTGCCCGGATATGACCCAGCTCTCCCGCAAGCTGGCCCGTCTGTACGGCGCGGCCCTTTCGGTGGAGACCAGTATGCAGGGCGCCAGCCGGGTGCTCAGCGTGTCCATCACCGGCATCAAGGACCGGTTTGCCCTGAACGGCGAAGCACTGACCGCGGAATACGCGGCCATCGCCTTCGGTGTGGCCTTTGAGCCCTATTTTGAGAATGGCTGCTTCAGCCGCGAAGCGGTGGAGATCGAAAAGACCACTTTGGCCCGCCAGCTGGAGAGCGAGATCAACGACAAGCGCCTGTACTGCGTACGGCAGGCCCGGCGCAAATTCTTCGGCGATTCCCCTGCGGGCATCGAGCGGGACGGCTATCTGGCCGATCTGCCTGCCGTTACCTGCGAGAGCCTGACCGCTGCTTATCAGGAGATGCTGCGCACTGCCCAGCTGGATGTGATCTGCCTGGGTGCGGACGAGGCTGTGGTGCGCCGCATAACCCTGGAAAAGCTGGCGGGCATCCAGCGCGAGCCTGCCGAATTGGAGAACTATCTGTACATGCCTGCCCAGCCCACTGAGCATTTCCGGGAGGAGATGGACCTGGTGCAGGCCAAGCTGTGCATGCTGTTTACCTGGAACCAGTGCGCAAAGCCGGAGCAGCTGAACGCCTTCCGGCTGGCCATGAGCGTGTTCGGCGGCTCTACCACCAGCCGTTTGTTCCTGAATGTGCGGGAAAAGCAGAGCCTTTGCTATTACTGCGCCAGCCGGTTCGCTTCGCCCACCGCTTTTATGATGGTGGACAGCGGGGTGGAGCCTGCCAACGCCGAAAAGGCCGAGCAGGCCATCCTGAAGGAGCTGGAGAATCTGGTGAACGGCCCCATCACCGAGGAAGAGCTGGAAAACAGCCGCCGTGGCCTTTTGTCCGGCCTGACCAGCGTGGGCGACAGCCTGGCCGGTCTGGAAAACTGGTATTACAACGAGATTCTGCGGGGCGGCGCAATCAATACCCCCGAGCAGGCGGCCGATCAGCTGAAGCAGGTGACCGCCGAAGATGTGCGCAGCATCCTGGCCGGGTTCTGGTACTCGGTCGGCTATCTTGTGACCAAAAAGGAGGAGCCCAGCCATGCAGAATGAACCCATGCAGGCGGTGCGCGCCGCCGTGGCCTGTGAGGCCATGACGCTGGAAAACGGCCTGACTGTACTGGTGCGGCCCATGCCCGGCTACAGCGGCGTCCACGCCATCTACGGTACCCGCTTCGGCTCCATTGACCTGGAATTTGAGGTGGACGGCCGACGGGTAAGCCTGCCCGCGGGCGTGGCCCATTTCCTGGAGCATAAAATGTTCGAAAGCGAGGACGGCGACGCCTTCGCCAAGTTTGCCAAGACCGGTGCGTCGGCCAACGCCTACACCGGCTTTGACAAGACCTGCTACCTGTTCACTGCCACCCAGCAGGTGGATGAGAGTTTGGACATTCTGCTGAGCATGGTGAACGAGCCCTACTTCACGAAGGAGACCATCCAGAAGGAGCAGGGAATCATCGGCCAGGAGATCAAGATGTACGACGACAGCCCGGACTGGCGGATTATGACCGGTCTGTTCGGCTGCCTGTATCACAATCATCCCATTCGCAACGATATCGCCGGTACCGTGGAGAGCATTGCGCAGATCACCCCGGAGATGCTGTATGATTGCTGCAAGGGCTTCTACAATCCTGGCAACATGGTGCTGGCGGTGGCGGGCAATATCACTACCGATCAGGTGCTGGCGGCCTGCAAGCGGGCCAAGCTGCCTGCAAAGCCCGCACAGGTCAAGCGCATCCAGCCCCAGGAGCCGGAAACCGTTGCAAAAGAGCGGATGGAGTTCTCCATGCAGCTGGCCAAGCCCTGCCTGGGCGTGGGCTTCAAGGAGACTCCGGTGGAGGGCGCCAAGGCCGAGATCATCTGCGACATGATCACCGAGCTGGTGTGCGGCGGCATGACCGATTTCTACCGCAGTCTGTACGACCAGGGCCTGGTAAACCCGGGCTTCGGCGGTGAGTTCCTTGTGCTGGACGGCTGCTGCTGTTTCCTGTTCACCGGCGAGACTGACCAGCCGGAAAAGGTTCGCGGTCTGCTGCTGGATGAGATCGAGCGGCTGCGCAAGGAGGGCGTGAACGAGGAATTGTTCACCCTGTGCAAGAACCAGTCCTACGGCGAGATGCTGCAGGATCTGGAAAACATTGAGGACAGTGCCACCGCACTGGCGGGCAGCTTCTTCCGCAAGCGCAGCCTGACCGAGGAGATCGAGGCGCTGGCCAGCGTGACCCGCCAGGAGGTGGACGAGGCGCTGCAGACCATGCTGCGTCCGGAACGGTCCTCCACCGTGATCATCTGGCCCAAGCAGGAGGAGAACGCATGACGAATCTGGTGCAATTCCCCGGTCTGGGGCTGGAATTCAACATCAACCGGGTGGCCTTTACCATTGGCGGCCTGGATGTTTACTGGTACGGTGTGCTCATTGCCACCGGCTTTCTGCTGGCACTGGTGTTTGCCTTCCGCTATGCGGTGGATTTCGGCATTGACGCCGACCGCCTGGTGGACGTGGTGCTGGTGGGCAGCGTGTGCGCGGTGATCTGCGCCCGCGCCTATTACGTGATCTTTTCGCCGGTGCCCTATGAAAGCTTTGCCGACATGATTGACATCCGCCAGGGCGGCCTTGCCATCTACGGCGGCGTGATTGGTGCGGCGGTATTTGGCGGCCTTGCCTGCAAATGGCGCAAGCTGCCCATTCTGCCCACCTTTGATCTGGTGGCCATGGGCTTTTTGATCGGTCAGTCCATCGGCCGCTGGGGAAACTTTGTGAAC
This sequence comes from Allofournierella sp. CML151, assembly GCF_027853465.1. Lineage (NCBI taxonomy): Bacteria > Bacillati > Bacillota > Clostridia > Eubacteriales > Oscillospiraceae > Allofournierella > Allofournierella sp. CML151. The sequence goes on from NZ_JAPNNW010000001.1 coordinate 90,805, forward strand.
CAGGAAGCCTTTGGCAGCAACACCAGCCTGCCCTGGGGCATGTACAGCCAGGCCACGGCCAGCTATCTGAGCAGCTGGCAGACGGTTCTGGCCCAGGACGGCGTGATCGTGGACCCCAGCATGCCGGTGCATCCCACCTTTTTGTACGAAAGCATCTGGTGTGCGGTGGGCTTCTTCGCCCTGTGGGCCTACATGAAAAAGCGCCGCTTCAACGGCGAGATTGCTCTGATGTATGCCGCCTGGTACGGCGCGGGCCGTTTCTGGATTGAAGGCCTGCGCACCGACAGTTTGATGCTGCCCGGCATGACCCTGCGGGTCAGCCAGCTGATCGCCCTGATCAGCGTGGTGGCTGCAGTGGCTGCCATTGTGATCATCCGCCGTAAAATCGGCAAAAAAGAGCTGATGGTGGATCTGCCCTTGAGCGTTGCCGCCGAGAAGAAGTTCCAGGCGGCCAAGGCCGACTGGGCCGATAAGCTGGAAGCTCTGGGCCAGACCGTGAGTCTGGAGGAGATGCGGCAGAAGCTGCCCGCCAGCGCGCCCCACAAGGAGTTTGTGGCAGCCCAGAAACAGCAGCAGGAATTTGATTGGGAGGCACTGATCCGCCAGAAGCTGGAGCAGGCGGAGATGGATGCTGAAATGCAGGAGAGCGTGCGGCAGGAAAACGCCCGCTTCGCCCAGCTGCCGGTGGACCCGGAGGAACGGGCCGCCACCAACAGCTCGCTTACCCAGGGGCTGGATGAAAAATAAAAACAACCGGGCGCACCGCCCGTGCAATGAGGAGGAAACCATGGCGCAGATCATCAGCGGCAAGGAGCTGGCCGCCCGCATCAAACAGCGGGTGAGCGGTCAGGTGGAGGAATTGAAGGCCGGGGGAGTGACCCCTTGCCTGGCGGTGGTTCTGGTGGGCGATGACCCGGCCAGCGCCGTCTATGTGCGGGGCAAGGAGTCGGACTGCCGCGAGTGCGGCATCGAGAGTCGAATGCTTCGCCTTCCCGCCGACACGACACAGGCCCAGCTTCTGGAACAGCTGGAGAAACTGGCGGCGGACAAAAGTGTCCACGGCATTCTGGTGCAGCTGCCTCTGCCCGCCCAGATCGACGAGCAGGCAGTGATCGCCGCCATTCCTCCCGAAAAGGATGTGGACGGCTTTTCTCCGGTAAATGTGGGCCGGATGATGATTGGCGAAGAGTGCTTTTTGCCCTGCACCCCCGCGGGCTGCATCGAGATGCTGAAAAGCACCGGCGTGCCCATCGCGGGCAAGCAGGCGGTGGTGCTGGGCCGCAGCAACATTGTGGGTAAGCCTGCGGCGATGCTGCTGCTGCGGGAGAACGCCACTGTCACCATATGCCACTCCAAAACCGAGGATCTGGCCGCTGTGTGCGCCGGAGCCGACATTCTGGTGGCGGCCATTGGTAAACCCAAGTTCGTTACCGGCGATATGGTGAAACCCGGTGCGGTGGTCATTGACGTGGGCATCAACCGGGACGAGAACGGCAAGCTGTGCGGCGATGTGGATTTTGCCGCCGCCGAAGCCAAGGCATCCTTCATCACCCCGGTGCCCGGCGGCGTAGGCCTGATGACCCGGGCCATGCTGCTGGTGAACACCATTCAGGCCGCCCGGCGGCAGACTGGCCGGTAAAACGGATAGAATCTAAAAAAATGGCTTTGCAAGGCCAAAAAAGGGCTTGCAATCCCGAAAAAGTTGTGGTATAGTAGTATAGCCGCATGGTTCGGGCACCCAAGAGGTGTGCAACATCACCCGCCCACTAGTCCAGCGAGACTTATATAAGAGAGGCAAAACACTATGTACGCTATCATTGTTACCGGTGGCAAGCAGTACCGGGTACAGGAAGGCGACGTGATCTTCGTTGAGAAGATGGACGTTGCTGAGGGCACCAATGTGAACTTCGACTCCGTTCTGGCTGTCGGCAACGAGGGCTCCGTTAAGGTGGGCACTCCCGTTGTTGAGGGCGCCAGCGTCGAGGCCAAGGTCGTGAAGAACGGCAAGGGCAAGAAGCTGAACATCATCACTTATCGTCCTAAGAAGGGCAGCGCCCGCCGCATGGGCCACCGTCAGCCCTACACTAAGGTCGAGATCACTGCCATCAAGGGCTAATAACGGAGGTGTAAACTACTATGGCACATAAGAAAGGCGTAGGTTCTACTAAGAACGGTCGTGACTCTGAGTCCAAGCGTCTGGGCGTTAAGCGCGCCGACGGTCAGTTCGTTCTGGCCGGCAACATCCTGGTTCGTCAGCGTGGTACCCACATCCATCCCGGTGAGAACGTGGGCCGCGGCAGCGACGATACCCTGTTCGCTCTGGTGGACGGCCGCGTAAGCTTCGAGCGCGTGGGCCGTGACCGCAAGAAGGTCAGCGTTAAGCAGTAAGATCTTTCAAAAGCCAGGCCTGTTGATTGGGCCTGGCTTTTTGTTGTAACGGGGCATACTGTTAGGGTAATACCGCATAATTCCTGGTGGTGGAGCGCGCCAGAAAATTTTTTGTGATACGAACCAAAAAGCACAGCCAATCCTTGGTGGATTGGCGAGCATTTTTGGAAAATAGCACGGAAAATTTTGGCGTGATACGCCGCCTGAGCCGCGAGGCGTGAATTATGCGGTGTTGCCCTCGGCAGGGCAGTGCAGCAAAGATGCCGCCCGCTCCATCCCCATTTCCCATTATCAGAAAAGGAGAAAAACAATGTCGATGTTTGTAGACGTGGCGAAGATCACCATCAAAGCAGGCAAAGGCGGCGACGGTGCTGTGAGCTTCCATCGGGAAAAGTTCGTGGCGGCCGGCGGCCCGGACGGCGGCGACGGCGGCCGTGGCGGCAACGTGGTCTTCGTGGCCGACGACAACCTGTCCACCCTGATGGATTTTCGCTATAAGCGCAAGTATGCCGCCCAGCCCGGCGAAAACGGCAGCGGCTCGCGCTGCACCGGCAAAAATGCCCCGGACCTGGTCATCAAGGTGCCCCGCGGCACCCTCATCCGCGACGCCGCCAGCGGTCTGCTGATGGCCGATATCTCCGGCGATGAGCCGGTGATCGTGGCCAAGGGCGGCAAGGGCGGTTGGGGCAACACCCATTTCGCCAGCCCCACTCGTCAGATTCCCAAGTTCGCCAAGCCCGGCCTGCCCGGTGAGGAGTACGAGGTACGTCTGGAGCTGAAGCTGATTGCCGACGTGGGCCTGATCGGCTTCCCCAACGTGGGTAAGTCCACCCTGATCAGCGTGATCAGTGCGGCCAAGCCCAAGATCGCCAACTATCATTTCACCACCCTGAGCCCGGTGCTGGGCGTGGTCAAGGTGGGCCCCGAGCAGAGCTTTGTGGCCGCCGACATCCCCGGCCTGATCGAGGGCGCCAGCGAGGGCATCGGCCTGGGCCATGACTTCCTGCGCCACGTGGAGCGCTGCCGCCTGCTTCTGCATGTGGTGGATGTTTCCGGCTGTGAGGGCCGTGATCCGGTGGAGGACTTCGAGAAGATCAACACCGAGCTGCAGAGCTTCAGCCCCGAGCTGGCCACCCGGCCCCAGATCGTGCTGGGCAACAAGTGCGACATCGCCACCGAGGAGCAGATCGAGAGCTTTAAGTCCTATGTGGAGGGCAAAGGCCTGACCTTCATGCCCATCTCCGCCGCCACCAACCAGGGCCTGAAGAACCTGCCCGGCATTGTGTGGGACCGGCTGCAGCAGCTGCCCCCGGTGCAGGTATTCGAGCCGGACTTCGTGCCCTATGCTGTCAACCCCAACGAGCGCACCTACACCATCGAGAAGACCGCCGACCACGAGTTCACCATCACCGCCCCCTGGCTGGAGCGCATCCTGGCGGGCAGCGACGTGGACGACTACGAGAGCCTGCAGTACTTCCAGCGTCAGCTGGACGAGAGCGGCATTCTGCGGGATCTGGTGGCCCAGGGCGTAGAGGAAGAGGACACCATCAAGATCGGCGAATACCAGTTCGACTATATCTTCTAAGGCACCCAAGCCGCGCCCGGCGCGGCATGAAATGAGGCAAAACCATGTTGTTTGAAGCAAACCCCGAGATTGATATCCGGGAGCAGTCCCCCCTGAATTTGGCCTTCGTGGGCGACGGTGTGTTCGAGCTGCTGGTGCGCCAGCGGCTGGTGGAGCGCACCCGCCTGGTGCCCGGCAAGCTGCATGCAGCCTGTGTGAAGTATGTATCTGCCAAGGGGCAGAACCGGGCGCTGGCCGCCATTGAGGACCAGCTCACCGAAGCGGAGCAGGCGGTGCTGCGCCGGGGCAAGAATGCCAGCAAGGCTACCGTGGCCAAGCACGCCACCCCCCAGGAATACCGGGCGTCCACCGGCTTTGAGGCACTGTTCGGCTGGCTGTATCTTACCGGCCAGAATCAGCGCATCCAGGAGCTGTTCGACGCACTGTGGGAGGGCTACGACCCGCTGGCAGTGGAAAAGCCGGAATAAACGGTTTTTCAAGGCTGTCCTGCTGCAAAATGCGGCAGAGCATTGCCGGAAAACGCAAACAAAGGCTGAGACCGGCGGAACAGGAAACATTGGTTCCGAGGGTCTCAGCCTTTTCACGCTCTGTGTTTGCTTAAGGGCGTATTTGCCGGTGTGTGCCCGGCGAGAGGAAAGCCGGTGTTACTTGCCGGTCTTCATGTTGGAAGCGCCAGTGCTCTTGCTGTTCTTGGAAGTGCTGCTGGTAGCATTGGTGCTCTCGTTCTTAGCGCTGTTCTTGGCGCTGCGGCTGGTGTAGTTTTTTGCGTTACGGTTTTCCATGGTTTGTGATCTCCTTTCCGAATCCGAAGAGGGGGCGGGGGCGTTTGCCCGGCGTGTAATCTTGTCCGCCGTGCCTCTTCGCTCCTAGTGTAACCCCAAACAAGACCCATTATACAAAGGTGGTATGGCATTGCAGGCAAAATATTTTGAAGAGCGGGAGCGGGCCCTTCTGGGCGAGCGCTACGCGGAATACTATGCGGCTCCCAGCGAGGAGGCGGCCCGGGGCGTGACGGTGAACCGGCTGCGCTGTACGCCGGAGGAGTTTGTTCATCTGGCGAAGCTGGCGCTGCGGCCCTCACCCTTCTGTGCCGAGGGCTTCGCAGTGGAGGAGCCGGAATTCAAGCCCGGCCGTCATCCCTATCACCACGGTGGGGCCTTCTATTCCCAGGAGCCCTCAGCCAGCGCTCCGGCGGCGCTGCTGGATGTACACCCCGGCATGAAGGTGCTGGACATGTGCGCTGCGCCCGGCGGCAAGAGCAGTCAGCTGGCGGCGGCCCTGCAGGGCCAGGGCCTGCTGGTGAGCAACGAGTACAACGCAGGCCGGGCCGAGATCCTGCGCTCCAACCTGGAGCGGATGGGTGTAGCCAATGCGGTTGTGCTGAACAGCGATACAACTGCTCTGGTCAAGGCTTTCCCCGCATTTTTTGACCGTATTCTGGTGGACGCACCCTGCTCCGGTGAGGGCATGTTCCGTAAGGAGCCCCAGGCGTTGGCCCAGCACAACGAGGGCCTGGTGCGCCAGTGCGCCGCCATTGGCCGGGAGATCCTGGACAACGCTGCCGCCCTGCTGGCTCCCGGCGGGGTGCTGGTGTACTCCACCTGCACTTTCGCGCCGGAAGAAGACGAGGGTCAGATCGGGGATTTTCTTGCCCGTCATCCGGAGTTTACCCTGGTGGATACCGGCGCGTCCTTTGGCAGCCCCGGCGAGGCCAACCGCTGCGGCGAGCATCCCTTTGATGTGAGCCTGGTGCGGCGCATCTGGCCCTTCCAGGGCGGTGAGGGGCATTTCATGGCAAAGCTGGTAAAGGCATCCGAGGGGGAAGGCGCCCGGCCCTTCAAGCCGGAAAAGCCCGCCAAGCCCTGCAAGGAATGGCTGGAGTTTGCCGGGAAATATTTTCCGGAATTGGCGGACCGGCCGCTGCTCAAGGCGGGCGAGCTGCTGCTCCTGCCGCCCGAGACGCCGCTGCCGCCCCACAAGCTGCGGGTAATGCGCTGCGGCGTGGCGGCGGGAACTGTGCAGAAGAACCGGTTTGTTCCTGCTCACCATCTGTTTACCGCCTTTGGCCATACATGTACCAATCAGGAGCGGTTGACTCTGGACGACGAGCGCACCGCCGCCTGGCTGCGGGGAGAGGAGATTGAGGCTCGCACCGCGGAAAACGGTTGGTGCTGCGTGCTGGTGGATGGCTTTTCTCTGGGGGCAGGCAAGGTGAGTGGGGGAAAGGTGAAAAACCACTATCCAAAAGCCCTGCGAAACCTGAAATAATGGGCTCGGACAGCCACGGGCACTTGCCAGAAGAGGGCTTTTTGTGCTAAAATTATTTAGTTACCGCACATCGTTCGGGCCCGGCTTGCGGCCCGGCATAAAATAGGAGGAAGTTTCCATGTCTGGACATAGCAAATGGAATAACATCAAACGCAAGAAGGAAAAGACCGACGGCCAGAAGGCCAAGCTGTTCACCAAGGTTGGCCGCGAGATCGGCGTTGCCGTGCGCATGGGCGGCGCGGACCCCGCTAGCAACGGCAAGCTGCGTGACCTGATTGCCAAGGCCAAGAGCCTGAACGTGCCCAACGATAACATCCAGCGCATCATCAAGCGCGCTGAGGGCGGCGAGAAGGACAATTACGAATCCATCACCTACGAAGGCTACGGCCCCTGCGGCATCGCCATGATGGTGGAGACCCTGACCGACAACCGCAACCGTACCGCTGCCAACCTGCGCCATTACTTTGATAAGTTCGGCGGCAACCTGGGCAACATGGGCTGCGTGGGCTTCCTGTTCACCCAGAAGGGCGTAATCGTACTGGACGGCGAGGGCCTGGACGAGGAGAAGGTCATGGAGGATTGCTTCGACGCCGGCGCCGAGGACTTCGACATGGGCGATGACGTGGTGGAAGTGACCACCGATCCCGATTCCTTCTCCGCTGTACGTCAGGCTCTGGAGGACAAGGGCTACACCTTCATCTCCGCTGAAGTGGAAATGGTGCCCTCCACCACCTCTGCCATCACCGACGAGGACAACCAGAAGCTGATGGCCAAGCTGCTGGACGCTCTGGAGGACGACGACGACGTGCAGAACGTGTGGCACAACCTGGAGAACGAAGAGGACCTGGATCGCTGATCCGGCCCTGGCCCTTCGATTCATACCTGCAACCAAAGTCCCGGCTTTTGCAGAGAAAGCCGGGACTTTTTATACCCTGGCGAAACGATTAACTGCCGTATGTCCGGGCCAGACTGAAAGGACAGAGCTGCCGTGCCGGTTTGCTTTTTGCCGGGGGCCATGCTATAATGAACCCATACAAATAAAATAGGGAAAGTTTGTGCAATTTATCAGCCCTGCTGTCTTTGCGGCCAGGGCGTTTTATGAAATAAAGGAGGCCTCTGACCCATGGGTCAAACCATTCTCTGCCCATACTGCCTTTCCAAGGTGGACCTGGGCCGGCCGGATTGCCCCTTCTGCGGCAAAGAGCTGAACAATATGAATCCTCCGGGCACCCTGCCCTTTGCCTCGCTGCTGGCAGGCCGGTACACCATCGGCCGCCATCAGGCTACCGATGGTGAAGGCGTTCTGTACGAAGCGGTGGAAAACACCGGCGGCGTGCGGGTGAGCGTGAAGGAATACTATCCGGTGACATTAAGTGTGGGCCGGGATGAAAGCGGCCTTGTGATGCCTAAAGAGGGCAGGGAAGTGCTGTTCAAAACCACCCGCATGGACTTTGCGGACCTGTATCGCAGCATCCAGCGCATCACACCGGCCACCGGTCTTGCCGCCGTGCTGGATGTGGTGGAGGAGAATAACACCGTCTATGCAGTGCTGGAGCAGGTGGAAGGCGAAAGCCTGAGCCGCTATCTGTCGGAACACACCCAGAATCTGGACCCGGCCCAGGCGCGTATTCTGCTGCAACCCATCATGGAGGGTGTGGCGACCATGCACAAGGCAGGGCTGGTCCATCGGGGTGTTTGCCCGGATAACATTATCCTGAGCCCCGGCGGTACCCAGGCCCGTCTGTGTGGCTATGCTACCCTCGGTCTGCGCACCGCAGGCAGCGAACTGAAAAGTCAGCTGTATGACGGTTACTCTGCTCCCGAGCAATATTCCGCGGCCGAGTTTGAGGGCCGCTATACCGACGTATACGGCCTTGCAGCGGTCTTCTATCGGCTGCTTACCGGCCAGGCACCGGTTCCGGCCAATCAGCGTCGTGTGACCGACAGTTTGCAGCCCGCCCGCGCGCTGGAGCCGGAGGTTCCCGGTTATATCTCCGTTGTGCTTTCCGCGGCTATGCGCATGGACCCGGGCAGCCGGATCCAGAATGTGCCGGAGCTGATGGGCGCGCTCACCAGCCAGCGTGCGGCGGACAGCATCACCCCGCCGCAGCGCCAGCCGGAGCGCGCTCCTGCCCGGGAACAGCATATCAGCATTAGTACCCGCACGCTGTTTACCGGTTCGCTGCTGGTGATTGCAGTGCTGTTTGCACTTCTGATGTGGAGCATTCTGGGCCGGGATGCCCCTGCCCCGGCTTCCAGCAGTGCGCCGGCTTCCTCGACCAGCCAGAGCACGCCGCAGGTACTCACGGTGCCCAATGTGGTGGGCCTTTCCTATGAGGACGTACAGAGCAATCTGGAATACACCGCCGCGTTCCGCTTTATTGCGGTGGCTCAGGAATACAGTTCGGAGTACGAAGCCGGAATCATTCTGGAGCAGTCGCCTCAGGCAGGCACAGAAACCAGTGAAGACCGCCCGCTGATCAGCGTGGTGGTGAGCATGGGGCCGGAGCTTGTGGAAGTCCCGGATATCAAGGGCTTTACCCAGGAGGCGGCCCAGCAGGAGCTGGAGCGCGCGCACATCAAGGCCAGCTTCTCGATGATCGACAACAACGGCGAATATGCCAGCGGTTGTGTAGTTTACACGGACCCGGAGGCGGGAACGGAGATCGATGCGGGTACGACCACGGTGAACGTTTATATTGCCAAGGAGCGGGATATCCCGCAGGTGCCGGACCCCACGCCGGAGCCTACTCCTGCACCTACGCCCAGCCCCAGCCCTTCGCCAAGTCCGGAACCTTCTCCCAGCACGGTTCCTGCAGGATAAGATAAAAAGTAAAAGCCACCACCAGCAAAGTGTGTCTCCCGTGGAACGCTTTGCTGGTGGCTTTTTGTCGTGAATAGGAATAAAAAAATCCCCCGCCCGAAAGGGCAGGGGATCGGTGCAACGATTAGTCGCTCACGTAGGGCATCAGAGCAACGTGACGGGCGCGCTTGATAGCGACAGTCAGCTCGCGCTGATGGAACGCGCAGGTACCGGTCACGCGGCGGGGAATGATCTTCGCACGCTCGCTGACGTACTTGCGCAGGCGAGCAACATCCTTGTAATCGATGTGCTCAACACGGTCTACGCAAAAGCTGCAAACCTTCTTACGGCCGCGGCGCATGGGGCGCTGGGGACGGCCTTCGGTTCTCTCAAAAGCCATGGCTTGTTACCTCCTGTTAGAATCGATTCATGTTAGAACGGAAGATCCTCGCCTTCGTCGATCACAGCAAAATCATCATTGCTGCCGGCGGAGTAAGTGGGGGCTGCCTCCATGGGAGCCTCGCGAGTGTATTCCGGGCGGGCGCTGCTGTAAGCACCGCCATTACCGTTTCCGCTACCGCCCTTGCCGCCGGCGAAGTTCACGTTGTTTGCAACGATCTCAAACGCCTTGCGGTTGTTGCCGTTCTTATCCTGATAGCTCCGGGTCTGAATGCTGCCGTCAACGGCGATCAGAGAGCCCTTCTGGAAATACTTGCAAACGAACTCGGCGGTGGAACGCCAGGCAACGATGTCGATGAAATCGGCCTGACGCTGCTCGCCCTGCCGCACAAAGCTGCGGTCTACGGCGATGGTAAAGGTGGTTACGCTAACGCCCTGGGGGGTGTGGCGCAGTTCAGGGTCAGCCACGAGCCGGCCCATCAAAGCTACAACATTCAGCATTGAAAAATGCCTCCTTATTCAGCCTCGGCCACGATCATCGTACGCAGTACGCCGTCGGTGATCTTGTAAACGCGATCCAGCTCGGCGGGGAAAGAGGGCTCGCTGGTGAACTTAATCACGGTGTAGACGCCTTCTTCCTCGTCGTTGATGGGATAAGCCAGACGGCGCTTGCCCCAATCGTCAACAGAATCGATGGCACCATTGGCCTCGATCAGGCTCTTGAACTTGCCAACCAGAGCGGTGGAAGCCTCCTCATCGAGAGCAGCGCTGGTAACCAGCATGGTCTCATACTTTGCCATTTCTGTGCACCTCCTTTTGGACTTATGGCCCGGCAAAAACCGGGCAAGGATCACTGCCTTCGCAAGGCAGCAATTCATTATATCAAACACAGAACGTCAGTGTCAAGCTGTTTTTTGAAAAAATATCAGCTTTTTTACGCCCTGCGCCGATACAATGAATCTGATTTCTATGATACAATAAAATTGACCAAAAGAAAAGGGAGGCTGCTGCACATGAGGGTAAATGAACGAAAGCTGATGGTGCTGCTTTATGCGGCAAGTTTTCTGCTGCTCTGGAAGCTTTACTGGGCCTTGATTGGTCTTGTTTGCAGCGGGCAGGCAATCGCATGGGAGAATGTGCTGTTTTTGATTTCCCTTTTGGGGGTACCGCTGCTGCTCGTGCCGGGCAGCTGGCTGGTGGGAAACGGGCTGAAAAAGTTTCTGGAGCAATAGTTTTTACACTGCCTTGAAATATAAAAAGACACAAGAGCGGGAGCCGGGGGAATTTTCTCCGGCTCCCGCTCTTTGCAGAAATGCAAACCAGACATGTTGAAAATACAGACAAAATCCATTGTCAATTTGGACAATGAGTCTGCGCCGCAGGAGTAAAACTCACGGCGTTTCTCCAAAAAATGGCAGACCCCGTTGACATTCTTGCTTTAACTGGATAAACTTAAAAATCACTACCACGACAACGTGCGAATGCGGGCGGACGTGCCGTGGGCAGACACTTCATAGAAGGGGAGAAAACGAATCATGAATACGCTTGTCATCGTGCTGATCGCTGCGGTGTGCCTGGTGTGCGCCTACGCTCTTTACGGCCGCTGGCTGGCCAAGACCTGGGGCATTGATCCCAAGGCCGAGACGCCCGCCGTACGCCACAAGGACGGCAAAGACTATGTGCCCACCGACGGCTGGACCGTGTTCAGCCACCAATTTTCCTCCATTGCAGGCGCCGGCCCGGTTACCGGTGCCATCCAGGCAGCGGCCTTTGGCTGGCTGCCCGTATTGCTGTGGATTCTGCTGGGCGGTATCTTCTTCGGTGCAGTCACCGACTTCGGTGCACTGTATGCCAGTGTGAAGAATGAGGGCCGCTCCATGGGCCTTTTGATCGAGAAATACATCGGCAAGTTGGGCCGCAAGCTGTTCCTTTTGTTCTGCTGGCTGTTCACTCTGCTGGTCATCGCCGCCTTTGCGGATATGGTGGCCGGTACCTTCAACGCCTATACAGAGCCCGGTGTTCTGGCCGAAGCGGCTCAGGTAAATGGCGCGGCCGGTACCATCAGCTTGTTGTTCATCGTGTTTGCCATGGTTTTCGGCCTGCTGCAGAAAAAGTTCGCCTTCACCGGTTGGAAGGAAGGCGCTGTGGGTCTGGTTTGCACCGTGGCTGCTCTGGCTCTGGGTATGGCCATGCCTCTGATCGCGGGCAAGGAAGCCTGGGTCTACATCACCTTCATTTACATTTTCTTTGCGGCTGTGCTGCCCATGTGGCTGCTGAAACAGCCCCGCGACTACATGACCACCTTTATGTTCATCGGCATGATCGTCGGTGCGGTGCTGGGCCTGCTGGTGGCGCATCCTACCATGAACCTGCCGGTTTACACCGGCTTTAACAATGAAAGCCTGGGAACCCTGTTCCCCATCCTGTTCGTTACCGTGGCTTGCGGCGCGGTGTCCGGTTTCCACAGCCTGGTGTCCTCCGGCACTTCCTCCAAGACCGTGAGCAACGAAAAGGATATGCTCAAGGTGGGCTACGGCGCCATGGTGCTGGAAAGCCTGCTGGCCGTGCTGGCTCTGTGCGTGGCCGGTGCAGCCGCGGCGGCGGACGGTACTCCCGCAGCCGGTACGCCTTTCCAGGTGTTCAGCAACGGTGTGGCCGGCTTCTTCCAGATGTTCGGCGTACCCGTGTATGTGGCCCAGTGCTTCATGACCATGTGCGTATCCGCTCTGGCACTGACCAGTCTGGACGCGGTTGCCCGTATCGGCCGCATGAGCTTCCAGGAGCTGTTCAGCCTGGATGATATGAGCAAGGCCGAGGGCTGGCGCAAGCTGCTGTGCAACACCTACTTTGCCACCATCATCACTCTGGCAGGTGGTTTTGTGCTCACCCGCATCGGCTATTCCAACATCTGGCCTCTGTTTGGCTCCGCCAACCAGCTGCTCAGTGCACTGGTGCTGGTCACTCTGTGTGTGTTCCTGAAGGTTACCGGCCGCAGCAACAAGATGCTGTTCCCGCCGCTGGTCATCATGCTCTGCGTCACCTTCACCGCTCTGGTGCAGCGCCTGATCGCCCTGGTCAAAGCTTACCAGGCAGGCAGCGCCACCTTCCTGGTGGAGGGCCTGCAGCTGATTCTGGCGGTGTTGCTCATCGCGCTGGGCCTGACCATTGTGATCAACTCGCTGCGCGCCTATGCGGCCGCCCGCAAAAACAGCGAGACCACTGCTGCCTGATTCCGGTCTTTGATCCGGATGGAAGGATAAACAACCCCAAAAGCAAGGACAAAGCGCCCGGCCTGGATGTTCTCCGGGGCGGGCGCTTTTCCGCTCTATATAAAGTAATAATAAGATCCCCGGCGGTTGGATACAGCCGCCGGGGATCGATTTGCTTTTTATGTGCTTACAGCATGGTGGTCAATACCGGCCACAGTGCAAACATGGAAACGGCATAGATGAGTGCGGTGCAGGCGACCACACTGATTACAGCACCCGCCACGCTCACACCGCCGGCCTTGGTCAGAGCGGCGGTGGGGTCTGCGTTCTGGGAAGTTTCCAGAATACGGCGGATGTTTGCCGCACCACGACGGCGGTAAAGCCAGAGAGCGAACATTCCCTGCAGGAACATGAGCACGATGTTCAGCGTGCTGGATATCGCAAGCAGGATGTTCAAAGGCTGTTCGGGAATGGCGGCCGCCATGGGATGGCCCGCATAAGCCATGAGCTGCAGTACGACGGGAATGCGCAGCACCGCATTGATGGCCAGTAGCACCAGACCCTCAGTCCACATCTTGCGGTAGAAGAAATAGAAGGGGCCGAAGAAGAAGGCAGCAAAGGAGGCCGACACCTTGCGGCCGGTGGCCTGCATGGATTTGAAGTTGGTTAGATAGTAGGCGGCGTTTTTGCCCAGATAAGCTGCCCAATGGCGGGCCTTCACGCCCTCCAGCTCCTCCTCCGGGTCCACCCGCAGGCCGCCGGGAACAAAGTTGGCCTGAAAGGCGCCGAAGGGATTGGAGTAATCCGGCTCATTGGGGGCGAAGGGGTCCTGCTGGCCGGAGCCGGGGCCATACTGAGGCGGAATCTGCCCACCAAAGCCGCCGTAGGGCGGCGGGGGAGTCTGACCAGCGGCCGGACCGCGCCGGTCCGGTGTTCCGCGCAGCGGCGCACCACAGTTTTCGCAGAACAGGCCGGTGGCCGGGTTGGGCGCACCACATACCGGGCAGGCCAGCTGCGGGTCGGAATAGCGGGCGGAATCCGCCCGGCCCGCTTCTGCTGCCTGGCTGGCGGCGGGGTCGGGTTTCCATTCAAAGCCGGTGCCGTGCTTGGACGCATACACGCAGCCGCCCTGCTTCTGGTAGCAGGCCCGGTGGTAAGGCGCGCCGCATTCGGGGCAGACCACAATATCGTCGGTTTCGGTGAAGGGCTGCTGGCACACAGGGCACTTGCAGCCGATGTAATTAGACATATAAATAAACCTCCCAGGTGGGGAAAAATACATGTAAACACATTTTAACGCAAAACGCCGGAAATTGCAAAACAAAAATCCCGCGGGGAAGTGGCTTCCCCCTTGCTTTTGATAAAATTTTTTGGTATGCTGATAGCTGTATAAGTTTGTATTAATGTATATTCTATAACAGAAAGGTTTTCCCATATGATCACGATCGACGAATTGAAAATGCAGATGGGCGGCCACAAGAATGCGGTGGACGAGCTGGGCGATGCCCTGGCCATCGCCGCCAGCGAGAAGCGGGTGGCCGAGCTGGAGCACAAGATGACCATGCCCGGCTTTTACGATGACGCCGAGGCCAGCCAGAAGGTGTTTGCCGAGATGAGCTCGCTGAAGGGCAAACTGGAGCGCTACACCAAGCTGAAGAGCCTGTACGACGATGCCGAGACCATGCTGCTGCTGTGCGAGGAAGAGAACGACCCGGATCTGATTCCCGAGGCCGAGAGCGCCGTGGAGGCGGTGGCCCATGCGGTGGACGAGCTGCAGATGATCACCCTGCTCAGCGGTGAGTACGATAAAAACAACGCCATCCTCACTTTCCATGCGGGCACCGGCGGCACCGAGGCTCAGGACTGGGCCGATATGCTGTTCCGTATGTACAACCGCTGGGGTGTGGCCCACGGCTACAAGGTTTCCACTCTGGACTATCAGGACGGCGACGAGGCCGGTCTGAAGAGTGCTTCCATCCTGGTGGAGGGCCCCAACGCCTACGGTATGCTGAAGAGCGAGAACGGCGTGCACCGTCTGGTGCGTGTGTCTCCCTTCGACAGCCAGAGCCGCCGCCAGACCAGCTTTGCCTCTCTGGAGGTCATGCCTGAGATGGACGACAGCATCCAGGTGGACATCCGCCCCGAGGATATTGAGATGCAGGTGTTCCGTTCCTCCGGCGCCGGCGGTCAGCACATCAACAAGACCTCTTCTGCGGTTCGTCTGATTCATAAGCCCACCGGCATCGTGGTGAGCTGCCAGACCGAACGCAGCCAGTTCCAGAACCGCGACACCGCCATGAAGATGCTGGCTTCCAAGCTGTATCAGATCAAGGAGCAGGAGCACCTGGATAAGATCAGCGACATCAAGGGCGTTCAGAAGGAGATTGCCTGGGGCCACCAGATCCGCAGCTACGTGTTCATGCCCTACACCATGGTTAAGGACCACCGCACCGGTTACGAGAGCGGCAACGTGCAGGCTGTGATGGACGGCGATCTGGACGGCTTCATCAATGCCTATCTGAAGGCTGCCAGCCGGGGCGAGCTGCAGGACGTATAATCGTCCCACCCACCGGCATCCATACCAATCGACAAAAGGCACAGGGGATTTGCCCTGTGCCTTTTCTGCACGGATTTTTCAATGAAATATGGAATTTTACTCCTGTTTTTCAACTGTTGTTCGGAAAATGGCTCCATTGTGCCGAAGCGGAAACCGTGGTAGCATAAAATCAGAACAAACGACAATCGATGAGCGGCCAAAGCCGGGAAAGGGGCGAAGAAAATGGAACAGAACATGGGAAAGGTGATTCAGGCAAAACGACGCGCCAAGGGCATGACCCAGGAGCAGCTGGCACAGCTGGTGGGGGTGAGCAGCGCGGCGGTGAGCAAATGGGAGACCGCCAGCGCCCTGCCGGATGTGGCGCTGCTCTGCCCTCTGGCCCGTGCGCTGGACTGCACGCCGGACGAGCTGCTGGACTTCAAGCCTCAGCTTACCGAGCAGGAGGTGGATGCACTGGGCGAGACCGCCGAGTGCATGTTCCAGGCGGGCAAATGGCAGAAGGCCTGGGATTTCTGCGAGGGGCGGCTGCGGGAATATCCCGGCGATCTGTATCTGGCGTTTCGCTGCGGCGGGCTGTATGCCAAATATCTGGCGGTGAGCGGCCAGGAGGAGCAGGCCCACAAGCAGCTGCGCAGGGCCATTCAGCTGATGGAGCGGGCCTGCGCACTTACAGACGAAGAAAACCAGCGGGCGGCGCTGCTGTCACTGGCAGGATTGTATGTGCTGGAGGACCGGCTGGATGACGCCATGGCCACGCTGGACCGGCTGCCCGGCTGCAATCAGGATGCTCAGAATATGCGGGCTTCCATCCTGCTGCGGCAGGGCAAGCTGGACGAGGCCGAACAGCTGGAGACCGCGAACCTTTCCGTTCATCTGCACAATGCCCAGCTTAGTCTGCTGGGGCTTGCCAACATTGCCAAACAGCGGGGCGACGAACAAAAGCAGTTGGAGCTGCTGGACCGGATCGACCGGCTGATCGAGCAATTCCCGGACCCGGAGGGCGGGCAGGGCATCGGACGGGTGGCTTCGCTGCGCCGGATAGAGCTGTATGCAGGCCTTGGCCGGTGGGAAGAGGCCCAGCGGGAGACCGAGCGGTTTGTGGCCGACAGCATCCGGTACCCTGAGGGGGACTGCAGCGGCAGCTGCCCGGCCTGCAGCGGAGGAGCCAGCAGGGCCTTTTTGATGCAGAATGCGCTGCAGATGCTCACCGAAGCGAACCTGCCCGCCCAGCTTACCGAACAACCGGACTGGCGGCGAGCGGTAGAACGGTTGGAGCAGGCGGTACAGACCGCCCGCGCGGAGGAAAACTCCTGCACAACTGGAATCAGAGTTGAAAAAACAGAGCGTGATTCAAACTGCACCTCCATTGTGTAAGAAGCGAAGAAGGCGCTATAATAGAACCGGAATCCATTCAAGAAGTGGGGGGAAGATCTGTGAAGGAAAAGTATAACGTGACCGGCATGAGCTGCGCGGCCTGCTCTGCAGCAGTGGAGCGGGCGGTGAACAAGCTGCCCGGCGTGAAAAGCGCCCAGGTGAACCTGCTGGCCAATTCCATGCAGGTGGAGTACGACGAGACCGCGCTGGATGCCGCGGGCATCTGCAAGGCGGTGGAGCAGGCAGGCTACGGCGCAAGCCCGGCAAATGCCCCGGCGGCTGCAAAGGCGGCCGGGCAGCAGATCGGGGAAGAAGACCCGGTGGCCGCCGAACTGGCCGGAATGAAGCACCGGCTCATTGCTTCACTGGTATTTTTAGTACCGCTGATGTACGTGTCCATGGGCCACATGATGGGCCTGCCGCTGCCTGCCTGGATGCACGGGCAGGCAGGTGCGGTGCCCTTTGCGCTGACCCAGCTGCTGCTGGTGCTGCCCATCCTTTATTTAAACCGAAAATTTTATCAGGTGGGTCTGAAAAGCCTGTGGCACCGCTCGCCCAATATGGACAGCCTGATTGCCCTGGGCAGCGGCGCGGCGGTGATCTATGGCGTGTTCGCTCTGTACCGCATCGGCTGGGGCCTGGGCATCGGAGACCTGGCTCTGGTGGACCGCTACCGGATGGACCTGTATTTTGAGTCTGCCGGAACGATTCTCACCCTGATCACCCTGGGCAAATATCTGGAGGCGCGGGCCAAGGGGCGCACCAGTGCTTCCATCCGGGCGTTGATGGACCTTGCCCCCAAGACCGCGCTGGTGCTGCGGCAGGGACAGGAAGTGGAAATCCCCGCGGCTGAGGTGGCTGTGGGCGATACCGTGGTCATCAAACCCGGCAT
Organism: Allofournierella sp. CML151; assembly: GCF_027853465.1. Lineage (NCBI taxonomy): Bacteria > Bacillati > Bacillota > Clostridia > Eubacteriales > Oscillospiraceae > Allofournierella > Allofournierella sp. CML151. Next base: position 108,280 of record NZ_JAPNNW010000001.1, read on the forward strand.
GCGCATCCCGGTGGATGGCGTGGTGCTGACCGGCCTGTCCAGTGTGGATGAGGCTGCCGTCACCGGCGAGAGCATCCCGGTGGAGAAAGGCCCCGGCGACAAGGTCATCGCCGCTTCGCTGAACAAGGCGGGCAGCTTTACCTTCCAGGCTCAAAAGGTGGGCGAGGATACCACCCTTGCCCAGATCATTGCCCTGGTGCAGGATGCCGCCGCCACCAAGGCTCCCATTGCCAAGCTGGCCGACCGGGTCAGCGGCGTTTTTGTGCCGGTGGTCATGGGCATCGCTTTGCTGGCCTTTGTGGTCTGGATGCTGCTGGGCCAGGGACTGGAGTTTGCGCTGGCACGGGCCATTTCGGTGCTGGTCATCAGCTGCCCCTGTGCGCTGGGCCTGGCCACCCCGGTGGCCATCATGGTAGGCACCGGAAAGGGTGCCCGGCTGAACATCCTTTATAAGAATGCCGAGGCGCTGGAAAACGCCCACAAGATCGATACTGTGGTACTGGACAAGACCGGCACCATCACCGCAGGCAAGCCTGTGCTCACCGATCTGATCCCGCTGGCGGGCCAGCGGGAGGGCGAGCTGCTGGGTCTGGCCGCCAGCCTGGAAAAGCCCAGCGAGCACCCGCTGGCCGAGGCGATTTTGAGTGCGGCGGAGGGGGCTGAGCTGCCCAGTCCGGAGCGGTTTGAGGCGCTGCCCGGCCGGGGTCTGCAGGCTACCCTGGGCGGCGTGGAATATCTGGCGGGCAATGCCCGGCTGATGCAGGAGTCCGGCGTGGAGATGGGCGATGCGGAAAAGAAGGCCGAGGAGCTGGCCCGGCAGGGAAAGACCCCGCTGTTCTTTGCCAGCGGCAAACGGCTGCTGGGCATCGTGGCGGCGGCAGACCCCATCAAGCCCACCAGCGCGGCGGCCATCCGTCAGTTGAAGGCCATGGGCCTGAGCGTGGTTATGCTCACCGGCGACAATGCCCGCACGGCCGCGGCCATCCAGAGCCGCCTGGGCATTGAGCAGGTGGTGGCCGAGGTGCTGCCCCAGGACAAGGAAGCCCAGGTGCGGGCGTTGCAGTCCCAGGGCCGTCGGGTGGCCATGGTGGGCGACGGTGTGAACGACGCCCCGGCCCTTGCCCGTGCAGATGTGGGCATCGCTATTGGTGCGGGCACCGACGTGGCCATCGACAGCGCTGACGTGGTGCTGATGAAGAGCGACCTGTGGGACCTGGTGAACGCGCTGCGGCTGTCCCGGGCTACCATTCGTACCATTCGGGAGAACCTGTTCTGGGCCTTCTTCTACAACAGCATCGGCATTCCGGTGGCGGCCGGTGTGTTCTACAGCCTTGGTCTGGTGCTGAACCCCATGATCGGGGCCGCCGCCATGAGCCTTTCCAGCGTGTGTGTGGTATCCAACGCGCTGCGGCTCAACTTCTTCAAAGCAAGCCGGGCGGAATCCGCCGCCCTGCCCAGTGAGGAGGCAACCCCTCATATTCCCGCGGCACAGCCGCCGAAAGGAGTTTTACACATGGAAAAGACGATTCACATTGAGGGCATGATGTGCCACCACTGCACCGCCCACGTGGAAAAGGCCCTGAATGCCATCGAGGGCGTTCAGGCCGTGGCCGACCTGGAAGGCAAGTGCGCCCGGGTGACCCTGAGTGCCGATGTGCCCAACGAGACCCTGGCCGCCGCCGTGACTGAGACAGGCTACGAAGTGACCGGCATCGAATAAGCCGCACAACAGACAGAAAAAGGCACGCAGCCCGTTACCCGGCTGCGTGCCTTTTTGTTTCGTATTACGATTGAAAAATCAGTTTCCCCGGACCAGCTCGATCACGCACTCACAATGTTTCGTGCGAGGGAACAGGTCTGCGGGCTGGGCCCGCAGCGGGCGATAGCCCCGGTCGGCCAGATACCGGCAGTCCCGGGCAGCGGTGGCCGGGTTGCAGCTCACCATTACAATGCGACGGGGGCCCATGGCGATCACCGCGTTCAGGGTCGCCTCGTCGCAGCCCTTGCGAGGCGGGTCCAGGCAGACCACATCCGGACGCAAGCCCTCGTCCGCCAGCTTTGCGGCGGCTTTGCCTGCGTCCGCGCAGAAGAAGCGGGCGTTTTCCACACCCATGGCGGCCGCATTGAGCTTGGCGCTCTCCACCGCCTCGGGGATGATCTCCACACCAATCAGCTCCTTGCAGTCCGCCGCCATGGAAAGCCCGATGGTACCCATGCCGCAGTAAAGATCCAGCAGGGTGTCGCCGGGCTCCAGCTGGGCGAACTGCCGGGCCACACCGTACAGCTGTTCGGCGGCGGGGGTGTTCACCTGATAGAAGGAGAGCGGTCCCAGCCGCACGGGCACACCGCACATGGTATCTTCGATGTAACCGGGGCCGTACAGGGAAATATTCTCCAGACCGGTGATCACGTTGGTTTTCTGACGGTTCACATTCAGCACGATGCTGCGGATGGCAGGAAAACGCTCGGTCAGCGCCGCGCACAGCTCCTGGGCATGGGGCAGCTTGCGGCCGTTGACCACCAGGCAGACCAGGATCTCGCCGCTGTGCCAGCCCTTGCGCAAAAAAATGTGGCGCACAAGGCCAGTGTGCTTTTCCTCCTGATAGGGGGCAATGCTGTGTGTTTCCATGAACTCGCATACAAATGCGGCGATCTGGTTCAGCTCCGCAGGCTGTAATTTACAGTCGGCGCAGGGGACAATGCGGTGGGTGCGGCCCGCGTAAAAGCCCGCGATCACGTGGCCTGCCGCGTCCAGACCAACCGGGAACTGGACCTTGTTGCGGTACCGTTCCTCCAGCGGAGAGGGAAGAATGGGCAGCACCGGGGTATCCAGCCCGCCGATGCGCCGGAAGGCATCCTCCACAAAGCTTTGCTTTGCCCGGGCCTCGGTCTCGTAGTTCAGATGGCGGAAGCAGCAGCCGCCGCAGGGCTTGCACACCGGGCAATCCGGCTCGATGTGGGCGGGAGAGGGCTGAAGCATCTCCTCCACGATGGCGAAGGAATAGCGGCCCATGTCCTTCACGATGCGGGCGTTCAGCACATCACCGGGAGCGGTGGCGGGCACAAATACCGCCTTGCCCTCGTAATGGGCCACGCCGCTGCCGTCGCTGGAAAGGCTCTCGATGGTTAATGGAATGATGGAATTCTTGTGAATGGGCACAAAAACGCTCCTTTTTTATTCGGTTTCAAGGGTGGTGACCAGGCCGAAGGGAATGAAGAAGCGGCCGGTCTCGTCGGGCTGCAGCTCCAGGCCCTGGCCTGCGAACTGGCTGTCCAGCGCATTCAGCGCCAGCTGCCCTGCCACCTGAGTAATCTGGTCAATGTCATAATACGTAGCAGCCATGGCAATGCCGTCGTCCACCAGGGCCTGAGCCAGTTTGGAATTTTCAGCTACGGCGGCAATGCGTACCGGCGCGTCGCCTTCCAGCCAGCCCAGCTGCCCGGCCAGGTCATACAGGAACCGGGCATCCCCGGAGGTGGTGCACAAAAGCAATTCCGGCTTTTGCTGCCCCGCCAGCGCTTCGGCGGTGAAGGGCAGAGGATCGTCGTTCTCATCCAGATATTCCAGAAGGTTGGAATATACCCCGTAATGCTCGCACTCCTGCAGGGCATAGTAGCTCAGTGCCTGGTGATAGGGGCCGATGTCACTCAGATAAAGGCTGTACTGCAGCAGCAGATCGCCGTTTGCGTCCGCAATGGCACCGCTGCGGAAGCCCATGGCCATCTCTTCGCCCAGCAGCTCGCCGCCCAGTGCGGGATTGCTGCCCACATACCACAGCTTGTCGTAATCCTCCATCTCCTGCAGCTGAGGGCTGCGGCCGACCACCACCAGCGGCACGCTGTGGCGGCGGGCAAGGCGCAGAAGCGCCGGGTCCAGAATGTCCTCATCCTCGCTCACGATCAGTACCTGTGCGCCCTGGTCAATCAATTCCCGGGCAGCGGGCTCATAGTCGGCGGATTCGTCCCCCAAAAGAAAGCGGACTCCGTTTTCCGCAAAGCGGTCCTCCAGTGCGTCCAGGTCCACATAGGGCAGTTCCTTGGGCGAGTGCAGGTAACCGATGGTGGGCTGGGGGTCAAAGTATCCCACGCTGAACAGATACAGCACGATGCACAGCCCCAGAGCGGCGCAGACGGCAAACAGCTTGGCAAGAATAAGCGCGATTCGTTTCATTGGCAGGTCTCCTGGAAGAGGTCAAGGCTTTTCGATGCTGCTCAGATAGCGGCTGGGCGGTACGCCCTTGGTCTTTTTAAAGACCCGGGAGAAATAGAACTGGTCAAAAAAGCCCACGGAAACGGCGATCTCGGCGATGGAAAGCTTGGAATCCCGCAGAAGATTGCAGGCCTCGCCGATGCGGTAGTTGGTTAAGTAATCGATGGGGCTCTGGCCCACATTGCTCATAAATACCCGATACAGGTGGCTGCGGCTCACGCCCACCGCTTTGGCAATGTCGTCGATGCTGATGTCGTGGGAATAGTTGAACTGGATGTACTTGATGGCTCCATGTACATACTGGGAGCTGGTGTTGCTCACCCGAGGGTCGAATTCATGGGCCTGCTTCATCAGGCAGGACAAAAACAGGTACAAATGGCCTACCATGGCAGCTTCGTGGTGGGATTCCGGGCCACGGCAATCGTAAATGGAGCGCAGCGCCTGCTTCAGGGATTCCGACTCCCCGCAGTGATACACCGGGGACTGATCGGTGAAGGGGGTCTGCTGCACCAGCTTGTTGGCAAACGCGCCGTTGAAGCCTACCCAGTAGTATTCCCAGGGATCGTTGGCATCGGCGCAGTAGCTCACCAGCTGATTGGGCTTGACCAGAAACAGATCTCCGGGGCCCAGAGCAAAGCTTCGGCCGTTCATGGTATACTGGCCGTGACCGCTCACCACCAGATGAATCAGGTAATGGTCCCGCACGCCGGGGCCCCAGGCATGGGACGGCGCACAGGACTGCAGCCCGCAGTTGAAGATGGACAGCTCTACATTGTCTGTGTAATGCTGTTTAAAGGATTGTTTGTAGGTTTCCGCCATAAAGAAGGCACCTCCGCAAGGTATCAAAAAGAAAAAGCGGCAGCCAGGGGGGACACGCGGTGAAGGGCGCGGCCTGTGGGCCGGAGCTGAAACAAGGGCTTTTCCGGCGGGCTTCCGCATTGATACCCAGTATAACAGAAAATTCAACAAAAGTCCATAAAAAATGCCGCACCCCCGAAAAACAGGGGTGCGGCATGCAAAATTGGTGCAAAAAGCAGGGGGAAATCAGCCCACCGGCAGGACCTCAACGATCTTGAGAACCACGCTGGCCTCACTCACGGATTCGTTGGACTCCTGCAGCTGAGCCAGCACGTCGGCGTCCTCCTCCAGCTCCAGCTTGACCACGGCGCCGGAGTGGCGGCCGGCCTTCTCCTCGGCGGTGGGGTCGGCGATGTCGTAGCTCATAATGGCGGTTTTCTCCCGCAGCACGTTGGCCTTGGTGGCGTTGTCGGCCCAGTTGAAGAAGATGTGGCTGTCATCGGCCACGCCGGGCACGAAGATGGCAATGTTGGGGGTGCCGTCCGCGTTCACGGTGGACACATTGCACAGGCCCTTGAACTGGCCGATGGCTTCCAGCAGAGCGGCCTGGTCCAGATTGGTGTACAGGCCGGTGGTGGCGCTGGCGGTGGCGGCAGCGTCGGCGGAAACTGCAGTCTCGCTGGCGGAAGCCGCGCTGGAAGCGGCCTCACTGGTGGCCTCACTGGCAGCTTCGCTGGAAGCGGCGCTGGTGGAAGCAGCGGAAGAGGCGGACGCAGCGGAGCTGCTGCTCTGGCCGCAGGCGCAGAGGTTGAAGACCAGGGTCAGGGTGAGCAGTGCAATGGCAAGCTTTTTCATGATGATACAGAATTCTCCTTTTATAATAAGTCCGGTAAATGGATTACAGGCTGTTGGCTGCGTCGTAGGCAGTGCGGATGGCGTTGGAAATGTCCGCAGCACGCTCGCCGCAGTCGCCCACGGCAATCACCGGGATACCGGCGGCCTTCAGGGGCTCGGCGTCGAAGGCTACCGGGCGGGCGCCCACGGCCAGAACCACGTAGTCGCAGGGGATGGTCACGGTGTTGCCTTCCTTGTCCTCACACAGGATGTGATCCAGGGCGATCTGGCTGACCTTGTGGTTCACATACTGCTCCACGCCGTAACGGGCGTAGTTTTCCATCAGAGTGGGCAGGATGGTGTTGCTCTCGCCGTTGGCGATCTTGTCCATCATCTCCACAACGCTCACCTTGCAGCCACGCTCGGCCAGGTATTCGGCAGTCTCACAGCCAACCATGCCGCCGCCGATCACGGCAACCTTGCCGTAGACCTGCTGGGCACCGGCCAGAACCTGCCAGGCATCGCACACATTGGTGTTCTCCTTGCCGGGGATGGCGGGAGCAAAGCTGGAAGCGCCCACAGCCAGGATCACAGCGTCCGGCTTCTCAGCCAGCACGTCCTCAGCGGTGACGGCTTTGCCCATGCGCAGGGTCACACCGGCGCTGGTGACCTCATGTACCAGGTTGGCAGTGGCACGGCGCATCTCCTCCTTGCGGGGAGGCACGCAGGCGATGTTCAGCTGGCCGCCCAGCTGGGCGCTCTTCTCAAACAGAACCACCTCGTGGCCCTTGGCAGCGGCCACACGGGCGGCCTCCATACCGGCCACACCGCCGCCGATCACGGCAACCTTCTTTTTGGTCTGGGCGGGGGTGATGGAGCGGGTCAGCTCGTAGCCGTTCTCCGCGTTCAGCACGCAGGACAGGAAGCTGCGGTTCTGGATGTTGTCGGTGCAGCCCTTGTTGCAGGAGATGCAGCGGCGGATATCACAGCCCTTGCCGGCCTCCAGCTTGGCCACCCAATCGGGGTCGCACAGCAAAGGACGGCCCAGAGCAACGATGTCGGCCTTGCCGCTGTCCAGCGCACGCTCGGCCATCTCGGGATCGATGATGCGGCCTACACAGCTCACGGGAACGTTCACGGCCTGCTTCACCTGACCGGCGATGTCCACAAAGAAGCCGTAGGGCTGTACGCCCATGGGAGGAATGGTGTCGGCCATGTTGCCGGTGTGATTGGCCTGGGCCACGTGCAGCATGTCCACACCGGCCTCCTCCAGCAGCTTGGCGAAATCCACAGCCTCGGCCAGGGGGATGCCGCCCTTGCCGCGTTCAGGAGTGATGACAGAGAACTTGTAGTCGATGCCCATGCCGGGAACCGCCTGACGCAGGGCCTTCACCAGCATCACAGCGAAGCGGGTGCGGTTTTCAAAGCTGCCGCCAAACTTGTCGGTGCGGCGGTTCATCAGGGGGCTGCACAGGCAGCCCACCAGCCGGTCACCGTGCACCTGCACAAAATCGATACCGGCCTTCTGAGCGCGAACGGCGCAGTCGCACATCTTCTGGATGATGTCCATCAGCTGCTCTTCGGTCACGTCAGTTACGTAATGCTCCATGTCGTGGTGCATCTTCTGGCGCACGCCCATCATGTCCTTCTTCTGGAACAGCTCAATCAGGGCGTTCACGTCGTATTCCGGGTGGAAGATCTGCACGCCGATCTTAGCGCCGTAAGCGTGCACGCTGTCCGCCAGATCCTTGAAGCCGGCGATCTGGCCGTCGTGGAACAGGCGAGGGGTGGGGGAGAAGGAGGCCACGGGGCTCACGTCGCCCAGCACAATGTAGGAAACGCCGCCCTTGGCCAGGCGGGTGTAGAAGGCCTTGCTCTGTTCGGTGATGCTGCCGTCGCGGCCTTCATAGCCGGTGGTCAGCGGGGGGAACATGATGCGGTTTTTCAGGGTGATGTTGCCAACCTTGATGGGGGTGAGCAGTTCCATGATAAGATCTCCTTTCCGATCTCAAAAAGCAGCGGTGCGGGCGTTTGGCCCGGTTTCTAAGGCCATTATAAGCCCGGGAATTGTTAAAAATATATCCCGTTTCTTGATGTGAATTGCGCAAAACTTGATGAAAAAGCGCGCTTTTGATAAAATAAATAAAAAGATTGGGAGAAAAATTGGGAGGAATTTCCATGGAAGAGAGGTATCGGCTGAAGCAGTGGCCGCTGGAGGCAGGCGGCGAGAAAGAGCTGGACGCGCAGAGCGGCCAGCTGGTGGTGCTGGTGAACAGCGGCAGCGGACGGCTGCAGTGGTCCGGCCGCAGTGCGGCCCTGGGACCGGACAGCATTGCCCTGCTGCGGCCGGGAGCAGTGGCCAGGGCCAGCGCGGGTGAGCAGGGCCTGGAGCTCTGGCAGCTGCGGCTGCAGCAGGGCCTTTTGGAGGAAATCTCCTGCCCGGGATGCGATCTGGAAGCCTGTTTTTCGGTGGTGCCTTTCCAGTGTGCGGTGGTTCGACTGAATACTCCGAACGCTACTCTGCTGCGGCGGCTGTATTCCATGCTGCAAAAGGAGACCGAGCAGCCGGATGCGCTGGCCGGAGGGGTCTATCGCCGGGGTCTGGTGGAGCTTCTGGTGGCCGGGGTACTGCGCTGCTGCGTGAATGAGGAGCGAAAAACTGCACTGGTGGGCCGGAAGCGCCTGGTGGTGGACGAGGTGTTTGCCTATATCAACGCTCATCTGGCCGAGCCGCTGCAGCTGAAGGACCTGGCCGCGAATTTTTATGTGAGCTCGGAGCATCTGGCACGCCAGTTCAAGCAGCGAACCGGCCAGACCCTGCATCAATACATCATAAAAGCCCGGCTGAGCCGCTGCCGGGAGCTGCTGTGCAATGGGGTGCCGCTATCAGCGATCTGGATGCAGTGCGGCTTTTCCGGCTACAGCGCCATGCTGCGCAGCTTCAAGCAGGAGTTCGGCGTAACTCCGGCAGAATATTATCGTCAGTGCTGCCAGCGGGCAAGGGAATATCCGGAGGAAGCTTTGCCGGAAACAAAGAAAAACAATGTATAACAAAATCCCCCGGCAGTCAAAAATGACTGCCCGGGGGATTAGCTTTTTAAAACAACTCAGCAATTGGCCAGCCGGTAGATTTCCAGGGCTTTTTCCCGGTTCAGGGGCAAAAAGCTGCCCAGCAGGAAGGTGTCGCCCCGGGTGCCCTTGTCCGCCATCTGGTAGAGCACCTCCTCCGGCTGTACACCCACGCCCAGCTCGGAGAAACAGGTGGGCATGCCCAGCGAATGGAAGAAATCTACGGTGCACTGGATGGCCTGTTCCGCTGCACTCTGGTCGTCGGGCTCGGTCACACCCCAGACCTGGCGGCCGAATTGGGCGAAGCGGGCGGGGTCCTGATGCAGGCAGTACCGGGCCCAGTGCCTCCATACCGTGGAAAGACTGGCTCCATGGGCCACATCGAAGCGGCCGCTCAGTTCATGGCCCAGCTTGTGAGGCGCAAAGTCAACCACAGCGCCCAGCCCGGTGAGTCCGTTGTGGGAAACGCTGCCGCACCACATCAATTCGCTCATGGCCTGGTAATCCCGGCTGTTCTCCAAAGCGGCGGGACCGTTCGCAATCACCGTGCGCAGCAGAGCTTCGGCAAAGGCATCGGTGAGCTGGTTGCCCTTGGTGGGGGTAAAGTACCGGTCCATGGTATGCATCATAATGTCCACAATGCCGCAGGCAATCTGGTAGCGGGGAAGCGTGTAGGTGAGCTCCGGGTCCAGAATGGCGAACAGCGGCCGGTTAAATGGGGTGCTCAGTCCCCGCTTGGTGCCGGTGACCTCATCGGTGAGCACGGCGGAATCGCTGGTCTCGCTCCCGGCGGCGGATATGGTCAGGACTACGCCCACCGGCAGGCTGGCGGTTACCTTCTGGCGGCCCAGCCAGAACTCCCAGATATCGGTGCCGGGGCAGGCTGCACCGTGGGCAATGGCCTTGGCAGTGTCGATCACGCTGCCGCCACCCACTGCCAGAATCAGATCGGCCCCGAATTCAATGGCCTGCTGCACACCCTGCCGGGCCAGCCCCAGCCGGGGATTGGCCTGAACGCCGCCCAGCGTCATGCAGGCAATGCCTTCCCGGGCAAGGTCTGCCTGAATCCGATCCAGCAGGCCGCTGCGTTTTGCGCTGCCTCCGCCGTATACCAGAAAAACCCGTTTTGCACCCGCCTGCTTGACCTGTTCCGCGGTCTGTGCTTCGGTTCCCTTACCAAAGATCACGCGAGTGGGGATATGATAAACAAATGCCTGCATTGCCAAACGCTCCTTTCTGTGCGGGGCACAAAAAGCTCCCGCTGCTGCTTTTATTCTACAAAAGGGGACGGGGCTTTTCAAGAGGAGCAAGGGGCCGCCTTTCCGCCGGAGCATTGACAGAAAAATCGGGCAGCACTACAATAAAAATAACGAAGTTGCAAATCCAACAAAAGGAGCGCTTATGGAAGACATTCAGATTCTGCGGTCGTCGCAGCTGTTCCAAAACATTGAGCCGGACCAGATTCGTATTCTATTAGACTGCCTGTGCGCGGTGGTGAACACTTATCAGAAAGGAGAGTTCATCCTACACAGGGGTGAGCCCACCCGGCGGATGGGCATTGTGCTGGAGGGCACGGCGCACATTATCAAAGAGGATTTCTGGGGCAACCGGGTGATTCTGGGGCAGTCCGGTCCCGGGCAGCTGTTTGCGGAATCCTACGCTTGTCTGGGCAGCGAAAACCTCACGGTGAGTGTGGTGGCTGCCGCCACTACCCGGGTGATGTTCCTGGATGTGGGCCGTCTGTTTCAGACCTGCTCCACAGCCTGCGGTTTCCATACCCGCATGATTCACAATCTTACCCAGGTGTTGGCAGGCCGCAATCTGATGCTCACCCAGAAGGTGGAGCATATGGCCCAGAAAACCACCCGGGAAAAGCTGCTGTCCTATCTTTCCGGCGAGGCGCAGCGGGCGGGCAGCGCAAAGTTTTCCATCCCCTATGACCGGCAGGAGCTGGCGGATTATCTGTCGGTGGACCGAAGCGCTATGTGCACCGAACTGTCCAAATTACAGCGTCAGGGGATTCTGCGCTGCCGCAAAAAGGAATTTGAATTGCTGGAACTGCCCCGGGAATTCTGAGCCGGGCCGAGGGAGAGGAAAGTTATGAAAAAAGAAGTGTTCAACCCTTATCTGCCCAGTTGGGAGTATGTGCCGGACGGCGAGCCTCGGGTATTCGGCGGCAGGGTGTATCTGTATGGCTCCCATGACCGCTTCGGCGGGCCGCTGTTCTGCATGAACGACTATGTGTGCTGGTCCGCCCCGGAGGAGGATCTGAGCGACTGGCGGTTTGAGGGTGTGATCTACCGCAAGGACCAGGACCCCATGAACCCCGGCGGGCGGCGCTGTCTTTACGCGCCGGACGTGGTGCAGGGGCCGGACGGGCGGTATTACCTTTACTATGCCTTTGACTTCATGGGCCGCATAGGAGTAGCAGTGTGCGACGAACCGGCGGGCAAGTTTCAATTTTACGGCCATGTGACCTTCCCGGACGGGCATCTCTGGGGGGAGCGGGCCGGAGAACCGTTCCCCTTTGACCCGGGCGTTCTGGTGGACGACGACGGCCGGGTCTACCTGTATTCCGGATTTGCTACCCGTATCCCGGCTCCGGTCACCGGCTTTCGCCAGCTGGAAAATCCCGGCGGAGTGGCGGTGGAGCTGGAGCCGGATATGCGTACCATCCGGCAGGGACCCCATCTGCTGTTTCCCCGAAAGGGTCTGCCCGGGGCCTTTGAAAACCATGCTTTCTTTGAGGCCAGCTCCATCCGCAAGGTGGACGGGCGCTACTGCTTCATTTATTCTTCCGAGCACAATCACGAGCTTTGTTACGCCATGGCGGACCACCCCTTCGGGCCGTTCACCTTCGGCGGAACGCTGGTGGACATCGGCGATGTGTTCCTGCCCGGCCACCCCGGCGAGGAACAGGCGGTCAACTATCTGGGCAATACCCATGGCAGCATCGCCTGTATCCGGGGGCAGTGGTATGTGTTCTATCACCGGCAGACCAACCGGCATTCCTATTCCCGCCAGGCCTGTGCCGAGCCGCTCCGCCGCAGGCCGGACGGGGGCTTTTTCCAGGCGCCTCTCAGCAGCACCGGCCTGCGGGCGGAGCCCTTGCCGGATTTGGGCAGCTATGAAGCCCGCATCGCCTGCCATCTGCGCAGCGCCAAAGGCACGGCCCGGTATGACATCCGCCTGCCCCGGCTGCGGTTGGCGGCGTACCCCTATTTTACCCAGACCGGAACGGACCGGGAAGAGAGGCCGGACCAGTACATTGCCAACATGCGCAGCGGCAGCAGCGCGGGCTTTTTGTCCTTTGCCTTCACCGGCCAGGAACGGCGCATTACTCTGCAGCTGCGGGGCCGGGGCCGGGGCGTGATGCTGGTTTCCCACCGGGAGGACGGAAGCCGTCCGCTGGCAGTGATCCCGGTGCCTGCGGACAAGTCGCTGCTGCGCCCGGCAAGGCTTTGTCCTCAGCCGGGTGTGCATCCGCTCTATTTTGTGTTCCGGGGGATGGATGCAGTGGATTTCATCCGCTTTACGTTGGAAGAAGCCCCGCGGTAAAGGTAAAAAAACGCACTTGGATTTTGTGAAATCTGTATATTGTGTGCGGCTTTCCGGACCGGTACACTTAAACTATGATAAAAATGTGAAAACTGCCGGAACAAAGCGGTTTTGCTTGTTGCCGATGAACCACAGAAAACGGTCCCAATCCCGGGACAGATGCGCTTATTTAGTTACAATTCAACAAAAATAGAACGTTCAGTATTGCCAAAATGCCCAACTTTTGTTAGAATATGAGAAAACTTCGGCGAGGTTTGGAACATGTGGCGGAAAGAATTGTTTTTCTCATATGAACTACTCAGGTGTTTTGCATAAATGCAGAGCGCTTGGGTAGTTTTTTTTATTTTTCCGGGGAAAACCGCTGAAAAAATGCGAAACATTTGCCGTTCCTTGTGCATCTTCAACAGGAAAAGCGCAGGGTGGTTTATTTAAAAAAGAGAAAGCTGTCAAACCATGACATCCGTCATGTTCCGCGACCTGGCTTTTCGTTATGCTAGGGGTGTAGCAAGCGGGCGGGCTTTTCATCCCGCACCGAGAAAGGGAGAAAGGGGGAAGCGCCCGCAATGACCACGGAGTTCCAGCAGCTGCTTGGGCTGCTCCGTATGATCGAGCGGCCTGTTCCGGGCAGAAAATACTCGTCCAAGGACCTGCAGCCCTACCTGAATCAATACATCACCATGGTGCGCTACGCAAAGGAAAAGCCCATCATCGTGTGCAACCAGATCCTCACAAAGATCATCCTGGTGGTGGAAGGGGAATTCTGCCTGATGCGCAGCTCCATCAAGGGCGGCAGCGGCATGATCGCCCGGGTCTGGGGGCCGGAGTTTCTGGGCATTCCTCAGCTGGTCACCGCCGACAAGGTGTTTTATTCCAACATCATTGCCAGCAGCAACTGCCTGGCAGTCAAGATCGACTGTGACTTCTTTCTGGAAGCCATGCACAAATATGCGCCGGTCTCTTACGCCTGTGTGGAGAGCATGTCCCGCGCGATGGACCGCAACTATACCCACATTGAGCGGTTGAATTTCTTCAGTGCCCGGGAGAACCTGCTTTATTATATCCACAGAAAATGGACCGAAGCAGGGGCCAACGAAAACGAGCCCCTGTGCATCGCGGAAAAACGCACCGTGATCGCCAGTGAACTGGGCGTCACCATTCGCACAGTATGCCGGGCGCTCAGCGAGCTGAAGGACGCGGGCCTTATTACCACCGAAAACAACGGGAACATCCACTGCACGCCGGAACAGATCCGCCGCATCTGCGAGCTGAATCCATAAAACGGCACAGCAAAGAAAGGAAGGTGCACCGTGAACCGGAAACCAAACATCGTCTACATCCTGAACGACCACCAGGCCTGGTACGGCCACGGTATGGCCCAGGGCGGACCCAAGCCCATGCGCCCGAACTTTGAAAAGTTCGCGGCAGAAGGCATGGAGTTTACCAACGCCTATTGCGTGACCCCCATGTGCGGCCCCGCCCGCCGGTCCATGCTCACCGGCCTGTATCCCCACACGCATGGACAGGTACACAACGAGAATGACCCGCCCTACCGCCACGACGTCTATCTGGACATCCTGGCCGAGAATGGCTACACCAATTATTATTATGGTAAGTGGCATGCCGGCCCCGGGTGCGCTTACGACCATCACTGCACCGGCCTTTCCCAGAGCGGTTACGGCAACCCCTACAATACCCCGGAATACGCGGAGTACTGCAAAAAGAGGGGCCTGCCCCGTGCACAGCATATGGTGGAGCGGGTGCTCCGGCCGGACTCCTACGAGAACAGCCACTTCTTCAAAAAACTGAAGGAGGGCGAGCTGTATCAGTGTGAGGACTACTGGTGCGGCGAACATGCCATCGGCCTCACCGTAACCCCCAAGGAGACCCATGAGGCCTTCTTCCTGGCCAATCTGGCCTGCGACAAGCTGGAGGAGCTGGCCAAACAGGATTCCGATGAACCCTGGAGCCTGCGGGTGGATTTCTGGGGACCCCATCAGCCCTTCTTCCCCACAAAGGAATTTGCGGATCTGTATGACCCGGAAAGCATCCCCATGTATCCCAGCTTTGAAAATGACCTGCACGACAAGCCCGAGAATCTGACCTGGGAGGTCAGCCGCCCCCTGGGCGACGGCAAGCACATCATCCGGCCCAATCCGCTGCCCTGGAGCGAGTGGCAGAAGATGCTGGCCCGTTGCTATGCCCACATCACCATGGTGGATGCCGCAGGCGGACTGGTGGTGGACAAGCTCCGCGAGCTGGGCCTGGACGAAAACACCATCGTGATCTGGACTACCGACCACGGCGATGCCATCGCCTGTCAGGGCGGCCATTTCGACAAGGATTCCCACATGGCGCAGGAAGTGGAACGCATCCCCATGGCAATCCGCTGGCCCGGCAGTATCCAGCCCGGCCAGACCAGCGACCGGCTGGTGTTCACCTGCGATCTGCCGGTGACCATGCTGGATGCCGCAGGCCTTACCTTCCCGGAACGGGTGGACGGCAAAAGCCTGCTTGAGCTTGGCTGCCACCGCCCGGGTGAAAAGGACTGGCGCACCAGCCTGATGTGTGAAACCTACGGCCACGGCTATGGCCTGACCCTGCTGGGCCGCATGGTGGTGGACGAAAACAACATCAAATACACCTGCTTTGAGGGCCAGCAGGATGAGCTGTATGATCTGAATGCTGACCCCTATGAGATGAAGAATCTGGCTTGTCTGCCGGAATACGACGATCTCAAGCAGAAGATGCGCCAGCTGCTGCGGCAAAAGCAGCAGGAAAGCTGCGATCCGGTACCGCTGAAACAGCTTCTGCCGTAAGCTTCCCTCAGGAAAAACGGACCGACGGTCTGTATTCAATCATGGATAGACGCTTCGTTTTTTAAGCAAAAGGAGGACAAACAAATGAAAAAGGTACTTGCATTGATTATGGCGGGGGCCATGGCACTGTCTCTGGTAGCCTGCGGTGGCGGTGGCTCCGGTGAAGGCGGAAGCACCGACGACGGAAGCCTGCGGGTTGGCCTGATTGCGTCCAGCATGGGCACTCAGAGCTTCAACGATGACGTGTGGGCCGGCCTGGAGAACGCCGAGGCCGAGCTGGGCATCTCCGCCGAGTACATCGAGGTGAGCGAAGTAAGCGACGCGGCCAACAGCCTGCGTACTCTCATCGCTCAGGGCGATACCCTGCTGGTGGTTCCCTCTTCTGAGTTCCACGACGCCATGATGGAAGTGGCCGCCGAATACCCCGACTGCGACTTCATGTATCTGGCCGGTGAGGAGACCGGTGCAGAGAACGTGATGAGCGTTGAGTACAAGGAAAACGAGGCCGCGTTCCTGGGCGGCGCCCTGGCTGCTTCCCTGAGCCAGACCGGTAAGATCGGTACTGTGCTGGCCGTGCAGGAGCCCCTGCAGCTGCGCTATCAGTACGGCTACATGGCCGGCGCCAAGACCGTGAACCCCGACTGTGAGGTGAGCGTGCTGTTCACCAACAGCTACACCGACACCAACCTGGGCCAGGAATCCGCCAAGGCCCTGTACGACAAGGGCGCTGATTACGTGAGCTGCTTCGCGGGCGCCTGCAACCTGGGCGTATTCAACGCCGCCAAGGAAGCCGGCGATGGCAAGTACTGCCTGGGCGCTGCCACCGGCCAGTTCGACAAGATGCCGGACAAGATCGTTGCCTCTGTGGTCAAGTCCATCGACGTGGCCCTGTATGACATGATCAAGGATTACAAGGATAACGGCACCTTCAACGGCGGCGGCTGCACCGTTCTGGGCCTGAAGGAGGGCGGCGTTGAGCTGCGCTACACCACCATGAACGACGAGCTGCTGAACTCCATCCCTGAGGATGTGAAGGCCAGCATCGAAGATCTGCAGAACAAGATCATCAACGGTGAGATCACCGTACCCGGCACCGAGGAAGAGTACAATACCTACATCGCTTCCCTGGGCTAACTGAATAACGACGGAACAGTGCGCATGGGCCGCGGAGAAGGTCTGGAACAAGGCCCCCTCTGCGGCCCTTTGATCAACAGAAAGGATGGTGGAACTGTGAGTGTGAAATACAGCATCCAGCTGAAGGACATCACCAAGCGTTTCCCCGGCATTGTAGCGAACGATCATATCACCATCGATGTGGAGCAGGGCGAGATCCACACCCTGGCCGGCGAGAACGGCGCGGGCAAGTCCACTTTGATGAACATCATTTACGGACTGTATCAGCCGGATGAGGGCCAGATCTTCATCAACGAGCAGCCGGTGCATTTCCAGAGCTCCAAGGATTCCATCGCCCACAAGATCGGCATGGTGCACCAGCATTTTATGCTGATTCCCAAGCTGACCGTGGCCGAGAACATCGTGGTGGGTCAGGAGCCGGGCAGCCGCCTGAAGGTGGACCGGGCCGGAGCGGAAAAGCGCATCCGGGAGCTGAGCGAGAAATACGGCCTGAAGATCGATCCCCATGCCAAGGTGGCGGACCTGTCGGTTACCGAGCAGCAGCGCGTGGAGATTCTGAAAATCCTCTATCGCGAGGCCGAGATTCTGATCTTCGACGAGCCCACCGCCGTGCTGACCCCTCAGGAGATCGATGAATTCTGTGATATCCTGCTGGGCCTGAAGGCCAGCGGCAAGACCATCCTGTTCATCAGCCATAAAATGGCTGAGGTAATGAAGATCAGCGATCACATTACCGTAATCCGACGGGGCAAGGTGATCGGCACCGTGCGCAAGGACGAGACCAATGTGGACGAGCTGACCCGCATGATGGTCGGCCGCGACGTGAACCTGTCCCGCCGGGAGCGCAAGGAATTCACCGATCAGCCCAACCTGCTGGAGCTCAAGAATGTGAGCTACACCGTGAATAAGACGGTGAAAAAGCTGGACGGCATCAACCTGCAGCTGAAGGCAGGCGAGGTGCTGGGCATCGCTGGTGTGGACGGCAACGGGCAGGAGGAGCTGGTGCAGGCCATCTGCGGCCAGATCACTCCCGATTCCGGTGAGATCCTGTTCAAGGGCGACAACATCGTGAAGAAGGGCATCCGCGCCCGCAAGGACAGCGGTATTGCTCTGGTTCCGGAGGACCGTCACCGGGACGGCCTGGTGCTGCAGTACAGTGTGGCCGATAACCTGGTGTTGGGCATGCATTACCAGGAACCCTACGCCCACGGCCATACCTGGATGGACTACAAGGCCATCCATAAAAACGCCGAGACCCTGCAGGACGATTTCGATATTCGCTGTGCCAATGTGGATGTACCTGCAGGTACACTGTCCGGCGGCAACCAGCAGAAGATTGTCATCGCCCGTGAGGCAAGCCGCAACCCGGATGTGCTCATCGCAGTGCAGCCCACCCGCGGTTTGGACATCGGTGCCATGGAGTTCGTGCAGAAAACGCTGCTGGAGCAGCGCGACAAGGGCAAGGGTGTTCTGCTCTTCTCTCTGGAGCTGGACGAAATCCTCTCGGTCAGCGACCGGATTGCCGTTATCTTCAAGGGCCGCATCGTGGACGTGGTGGATGCCGAGGGCGTGACCCGGCAGGAGCTGGGCCGCATGATGCTGGGCTCCCACAAAGACGCTTAAAAGGAGGGGAAACGATTGGAAACAAAGGTAAAAAAGCCCCTGTTTGCTTTGGATAAAAAGAAGCTGCAGGAAACCGGGCTGAGCCTGCTCATTACCCTGATCGCGCTGGTGATGGCGCTGGTGGTGGGCGCTCTGGTGATCTGGGCCTTCGGCTCGAACCCCATTGAAGCCTACGGCGCTTTGTGGCGCGGCGCGTTCGGCACCGGCATCGCCTTCACGGTAACGCTGGGCAAAGCGGTTCCCGTAATGCTCACCGGCCTTGCGGTGGCCATCGCTTTTCGGTGCAGCGTGTTCAATATCGGCGCCGAGGGCCAGCTGCTCATTGGCGCCATGTGTGCGGCGCTGGTGGGCGCTTATGTCCACCTGCCCATGGTGCTGCACCTGCCTCTGACCATTCTGGCCAGCATGGTGGGCGGCATGATCTGGGCCTTCTTCCCGGCGGTGCTAAAGCTGAAAGGCAACGTAAACGTGGTCATCAGCACCATTATGTTCAACTACATTGCTCAGTATCTGATCTCTTATCTGATTCTGGGTCCCTTCAAGGGCCCCGGCGAATCTCCTGCCACTGCCACCATCGACGAGACCGCGCAGCTGCCTGACCTGCTGCCCAAGCCCTACGTGCTGAACCTGGGCTTTGTGCTGGCTCTGGTGGCCGTCGTGGCGGTCTACATCATTCTGAACCGCACCAGCCTTGGCTACGAGATGCGCGCAGTGGGCTTCAACCCCAATGCGTCCCGTACCAACGGCATCAACGTGAACCGCAACATGTTCCTGGCGCTGCTCATCAGCGGTGCGCTGGCCGGTCTGGCCGGTGGTATCGAAGTTACCGGCAGCCTGGACAAGATCGTGAACAACTTCTCCGCGAACTACGGCTTCAACGGCATCCCTGTTGCTCTGATGGCTCATAACAATCCCTTCGCCATCATCTTCTCGGCGCTGCTCATCGGCGCCATGCGCAGCGGCTCCGCCATGATGCAGTCCAGCGCGGGCATCTCCAAAAACATGGTCGACGTAATCCAGGGCCTGATCATCGTGTTCCTGTGCGCCGAGCATGTGATCCGCTACTACATCAAGCGTATGGGAGGGAAGAAGAATGCTTAATGCCATTACCTATCTGCTTTCCGCCACGCTTCGCATGGGCACTCCCATCGCTTTCACCGCGCTGGGCGGCATGACCAGTGAACGAAGCGGCGTGAACAACATCGGCCTGGAAGGCATCATGACCGCCTCCGCCTTCGGTGCGGCAGTGGGCAGCTACCTGTTCCAGAACGCCTGGATGGGCATTCTGTTTGCCATCGTCATCGGCGTGGGCATTTCGGCCATCCACTCTCTGGTGTGCATCACCTGGGGCGGTACCCAGGCGGTAAGCTCCATGGCGCTGGTGCTGCTGAGCACCGGTATCTCCGGCGTGGGTCTGAAGGCGCTGTTCAACCAGCAGGGCAACAGCCCGCAGGTTCCCTATCTGCCCACCACCACTCCGCTGGAGAAGATCCCCGTGATCGGACCCTTCCTGGCGCAGCAGTCTCCCTTTGTGTACATCCTGTTCATCGTGCTGATCCTGGTGTGGTATATGTTCAAGCACACCCGCCTGGGCCTGCGCATTGTGACCGTGGGTGAGAACCCCAAGGCGGCTGAGACCGCAGGTCTGTCCGTGCACCGTATCCGCTACTTCAGCGTGATCTTCTCCGGCGTTCTGGGCGGCCTGGGCGGCGCGATGCTGTCCATCGGCGGCATGAACATGTTCCAGGAGGACATGGTCGCCGGCCGCGGCTACCTGGCTCTGGGCGCTGTGACCATGGGCCGCTGGAACACCTGGGGCGTGTTTGGCTCCGCCATGTTCTTCGGCTTCTTCAGCGCGCTGCAGCTGTATCTGCAGACCATCCCCAACAACCCGGTGCCCGCGGAATTCATCCAGATGATTCCCTATGTGGCTACCGTGATCGTGCTGGCTCTGAGTGCCAGCAAGCAGAACGTGGGCATCGCCGCAGGCGGCCAGCCCTACACCAAGTTCGTGCAGCAGCGCTAAGAAACCGGCGCGGCAAAGGAGCGGACTATGGAACAAACCATCTCGAAGGAAACGATCCTCCAGCTGGAACAGCTGGCGCTGCAGGCCCGGCTGCAAAAGGCCCGGGTCCCCATCTCCGGCTACGGGGTCGGAGCGGCCCTGCTTGGGCAGGATGGGCGGATCTTCACCGCCGGAAACATCGAGTGCTATGGCCAGACCCCCAGCATCTGTGCAGAGCGGGTGGCGCTGTTCAAGGCGCTCAGCGAAGGCTGTGATCAGTTTGCCGCTCTGGCGGTGTGCGGCGGCCCGCTGGGCGAACCGCTGCGGGGCTACTGCACCCCCTGCGGCACCTGCCGGCAGGTACTTACCCAGTTCTGTCCGTCGGATATGCCGGTGATCTGCACCCAGGCCCCCGGCGACCACAAACTTTATCACCTTTGCGAGCTTCTGCCTTTTGGCTGGAGCCGCGATTGACCATCTGAGCCGATCCCGGGCCGCGCGAATACCGCATCGGCCCGGGTCAGAAGGAGTGCCCTATGGAAAAAATCAAAGTACTCATCGACTGTGACACAGGCATCGACGATATCGTCGCCCTGTCCTATGCATTGAAGACCGACCGGCTGGAGGTGCTGGGCGTGACCACCGTCTGCGGCAACCTGCCGGTGGACATCACCACCTACAACACCCTGAACGCCCTGGAGCTGATGGGTCGGACGGAGATTCCCCTGGCCAAGGGTGCGGCTACTCCGCTGGAGCGCCCGC
This sequence comes from Allofournierella sp. CML151, assembly GCF_027853465.1. Classification (NCBI taxonomy): domain Bacteria; kingdom Bacillati; phylum Bacillota; class Clostridia; order Eubacteriales; family Oscillospiraceae; genus Allofournierella; species Allofournierella sp. CML151. Next base: position 129,089 of record NZ_JAPNNW010000001.1, read on the forward strand.
TGTGGGACGCAGCCTACATCCACGGCAGCAACGGTCTGGGCGGCTATGAGTTTGCCCACAAGACCGAAAAGCAGCCTGAGCCCCAACCTGCTCATGAGTTCATCTACTCGGTGCTGATGGCTCAGCCGGAGCCCATTACCATCATTGCGCTGGCCCCGCTCACCAACATCGCTCTGCTGCTCAAGCAGCATCCGGACGCGCTGACCAAGATTCAGCGCATCGTGTTTATGGGTGGCTCGCTGCGCACCGGCAACCCCACCCCGGTGGCCACCTTCAACGTGTTGGCAGACCCTGAGGCTGCCAAGTATGTGATTGCCACCAAGGTGCCCTTCGTGATGTGCAGCCTGGACTGCACCCGCGGCAGCTTCTTGACCTACGACGATCTGGACAAGGTGGCCGCCCTGCACAATCCGGTGGCGGATATGGTCCGCACCGTGACCGGCTTCTACATCCAGACCACCAAGGCGGAAAATACCGTGGACGGCCAGAAGAAGGGCATCGACATCCACGACCTGTGCACTGTGATGTATGTGACTCATCCGGAGCTGTTTGAGGGCGAGCACTACTTCGCGGACGTGGAGACCAAAGGCGAGCTGACCACCGGCTTCACTCTGGTGGATTTTGAGAACAACCTGAAAAAGCCCCCCGAGGACAAGACGGTTCTGTTCCTGAAAAAGGTGGACCGGGAGAAGTATGTGGAATACTTCCTGAAGGTGCTTGCCCGTTACGGGGCCTGAAAAAGGAGAAGCAAAATGACGATCCTGAATCCCACTTTGGCCTGTGCCGACCCGCTTCATCTGGCGCGGGACATCAACGCTGTGGCGGCCGGCGGCGCCGGTATGCTGCATGTGGATGTGATGGACGGGCATTACGTGCCTAACTTCTGCCTGAGCCTGGATCAGGCGGCGGCCATCCGGGCTTACCGGCCGGAGCTGCCGGTGGATGTGCACCTGATGGTCACCGACCCCTTTGCCTGGCTGGACGCGCTGGCAAAGGTCCGGCCTGCTATGGCGGCCTTTCATCTGGACGCCACTCCCTTTGCACTGCGTATGATTCAGAAGCTGCGGGAGCTGGGCATCCGCCCCGGCGTGGTACTGAATCCATCCCAGCCGGTAGAGCTGCTGGCCGAGGTGCTGGATCAGGTGGATTATGTGCTGCTGATGGGGGTGGAGCCGGGCTTTTCCGGTCAGAAATTCTTCCCCCAGACCTACCGGAGGCTGGAGCAGCTGGCCGCAATGCGCCGGGAGAAGAACCTGCGCTTTTCCATCATGGTGGACGGCGGCATCGATTTTGAAAACGGTCCCCGCTGCGCCGCGCTGGGCGCGGATATTCTGGTGGGCGGCGCCTTTGTGTGCTTCGGCCAGCCGGACGGGGTCACCGCCAGCGCACGCCGCTTCGTGCAGGCGCTGGAAGGTGTGAGTGAAAAGGAGAATGCGGAATGAGAATTGTAGTGGGAAGCGACCACGGCGGTTTTGAACTGAAGGAAGAACTGAAAAAACGCCTGATGGACCAGGGCCACGAGGTGCTGGATGTGGGCTGCCACGACAAAAACATGGTGGACTATCCCATGATCGCGGTGGATCTGTGCAAGGTGCTGCTGGCCCAGGGGCAGGATTTCGGCCTGCTGTGCTGCGGCACCGGCATCGGTATTTCCATTGCGGCCAACAAGGTCAAGGGCATCCGGGCGGCCCTTTGCACCGATTGCTACAGCGCCCGGATGGCCAAGGAGCACAACAATGCCAATGTGATCGCCTTTGGTGGCCGCACAGTGGGCATCGAGCATGCCTGGGCCATGGTGCAGGCCTATATGGCAGCGGAATTCCAGCACGGCATCCATGAGCCGCGCGTGAAGATGATCGACGAGATCCAGTAAATCAACAGTCCAGCAAGGAGGCTAACGTATGGAAAAACAGGAGCTGAAACGCTTGAAACTGGCAGCCTGCCAGCTTCGCATGGATGTGGTGACCCAGGTGCATGCGGCCCGTTCTGGCCACCCGGGCGGCGCGCTCTCCAGCGCCGAGATTTTCACCTGGTTGTATCAAAAAGAGCTGCGGGTGGACCCCGCCCAGCCCAAGGCCCCCGGTCGTGACCGGCTGGTGCTCTCCAAGGGGCACAGCAGCCCGGGTTATTACTCTGCGCTGTGCCGCCGCGGCTTCTTCGCCCCTGAGCTTCTGACCACCTTCCGTGCGCCGGGCTCCATTTTGCAGGGCCATCCCGATATGAAAAAGGTCCCCGGTGTGGATATGACCACCGGCAGCCTGGGCCAGGGCGTGAGCGCAGCCTGCGGCATGGCGCTTTCCGCCAAGCTGTTCGGCGATGATTACCGGGTCTACGCTCTGCTGGGCGACGGCGAGGTGGAGGAAGGCCAGGTGTGGGAGGCAGCCATGTTTGCCGCTCACAAAAAGCTGGACAATATGTGCTGGATTGTGGACTGCAACGGCCTGCAGATTGACGGCCGCGTGGAAGACGTGGCAGGCATTGAACCTCTGGATAAAAAGTTCGAGGGCTTTGGCTTTGAGGTTATCAAGGTGGCCGACGGCAACGATCTGGAGCAGCTGGAAGAGGCCTTCAACAAGGCCCGTGCGGTGACCGGCAAACCCACTGTGCTGCTGGCCAAGACCGTGAAGGGCAAGGGCGTCAGCTACATGGAGGACCAGGCTGGCTGGCACGGTGCGGCCCCCAACGACGAGCAGTATGAGCAGGCAATGAGCGAGCTGCGCGCCGCGATGCAGGAGGTGGAAAACAATGGCTGAAATCATCAATAAGGCAACCCGCGAGAGCTTCGGCATGGCTTTGGCCGAAGCGGCAAAGGAATACCCCCAGCTGGTGGTGCTGGATGCCGACCTGGCAAAGGCCACCCGCACCGACCTGTTCAAGGCGGCCTGCCCCGAGCGCTTTGTGGACTGCGGCATCTCCGAATGCAATATGATCGGCGTGGCAGCTGGTCTGGCCAGCTGCGGTAAGATCCCCGTGGCCTGCACCTTTGCCATGTTCAGCGCCGAGCGCGCCATGGAGCAGGTGCGCAACTCGGTGGGCTACCCTCATCTGAACGTGAAGGTTGTGGGTACCCATGCGGGTGTGAGCGTAGGCGAGGACGGCGCCACCCATCAGTGCAATGAGGACTGTGCCACCATGCGCAGCATTCCCGGCATTACCGTGATCTGCCCCTCGGACCATTATGAGACCATGGCTGCGGTCAAGGCGATGCTGGCCTATGAGGGCCCGGTTTACCTGCGTCTGGGCCGCCTGCCGGTAGAATGCATCAACCACAACGACGATTACCGCTTCGAGTGGGGCAAGAGCATCGAAAAGCGCGCTGGTACCGACGTTACCGTGATCGCCATGGGTGCGGAGGTCTGCGAAGCGCTGAAAGCGGCGGAGCTTCTGGCTGCCGAGGGCGTGAGCGTGCGTGTGATCAACATGCACACCATCAAACCGGTGGATGAGGCAGCCATCGTGAAGGCTGCCCGGGAGACCGGTGCCATCGTGACCGCCGAGGAGCACAGTGTGATCGGTGGCCTGGGCGACGCGGTGGGTGACGTACTGCTGCGCAGCTGCCCGGTGCCCATGGAAAAGGTGGGCGTACAGGATGAGTATGGCCATTCCGGCCCCGGTAATGTGCTGATGGACGAATTCGGCCTGCGTGCGCCGGATATTGCTGCGGCGGTGCGCCGGGTACTGGCCCGCAAATAAGCAGATCTGATCCGCGGTTTGCGCCTTCCGCTGCCAAAAGCGCACAGAGAATGTTCTCTGTGCGCTTTTTTACCGGCGAGAAAAGGCAAAATCCACAAAAGTAATAAAGACTAAGAAATAGAATCAACGCTTTTGCTAAGGCGGCAAAGCGGAAAGGAACAATACAATGGAACGACTTGGCGTTTACCAGATTCTGGGTCCCACCAATTGCAACGATCCCCACATTCCTGACTACTGCGCAGATTACCTGCGCCAGCTGAGCCAGGCCATGGGCGTGGAGGTTTATGCGGCAGGGCGAGAGGACTTTGCGGCCCAGGATGTGCATGTGTTCTTCATTGGCTCCGGCGGTACAGCTGCTCCCTTCAGTCAGGTGTGCGGCTGCGTGGACGGACCCTATGTGCTGCTCACGGTGCCTGCCTACAATTCGCTGGCTGCGTCCATGGAGATCCTCTCTTACCTGCAGCGGAACGGCAAACAGGGCGAGATCATCCACGGCACGGTGGAGGAAAATGCCCGCCGTCTGCTGGCGATTTTGAGAGCAGCCAAGGCCCGTAAGGCAATTGCTTCCATGCGCATGGGTGCCATTGGTGAGGCAATCACCCTGGTGGCCAGCTGTGCCGATCATGCTACCCTCAAGCAGCGCTTCGGTGCGGATCTGGTGGTCCTGGAGGTTCAGGAGCTGGTGGATGAGTATCACAAGGGCGGCTACCCGGAAAATGAGTACACCCGTGCGCTCAAGGCCAGTGGCTATGATCCGGTCGAGATGGAAAAAGCTCTGAACGTATACGGCGCAGCCAAGCGCCTGGTGGAAAAGTACGGACTGCAGGCGATGACTCTGCGCTGTTTCGATCTGCTGGGCAGTATCGGTACCACCGGCTGCCTGGCTCTGGCCATCCTGAATGCCGAAGGCATTCCCGCCGCCTGTGAGGGCGATACCCGCAGCATGCTGGCCATGACGGTGCTGTATCAGCTTACCGGCCAGCCGGTGTTCATGGCCAACCCCAGCCAGCTGGACCGCCACAACAGCGAGATGATCTTTGCCCACTGCACTTTGCCCATCAACATGCCCGATTCCTATGAGCTGACCACCCATTTTGAGTCCGGCCTGGGCGTGGCGCTGGCAGGCGAGCTGGCTCCCGGCCCCATCACCATCTTCAAGTGTGACGAGACCATGGAGCGCTATTATGTGCAGGATGCCGAGCTGGTGGCCAGCCTCCATCGGGATGATCTGTGCCGTACCCAGCTGCATATCCGACTGCCTCAGGGAACCGATTATTTTGTGACTGCCCCCATCTCCAACCATCACATGATCTGCCGGGGTCACTGGGCTGACCTGGTGGAGGAGTTCTTCAAGCAGGCAAAAAGTGAATAAAGGCTGAAAGGAGAAACAAGCCATGAAATTCTTTATTGATACCGCCAATGTGGATGAGATCCGCAAAGCCAACGAGATGGGCGTGATTGCCGGCGTGACCACCAACCCCAGCCTGATTGCCAAGGAGGGCAGAGACTACGCCGAAACCCTGAAAGAGATTGCCGCCATTGTGGACGGCCCCATCTCCGGTGAGGTGAAAGCCACCACTGAAGACGCCGAAGGCATGATCGCTGAGGGACGGGCCATCGCGGCCATGCACCCCAACATGGTGGTGAAGATCCCCATGACCACCGAGGGCCTGAAGGCCATCAAGGCACTGAGCGCCGAGGGTATCAAGACCAATTGTACCCTGATTTTCAGCGCCAACCAGGCGCTGCTGGCCGCCCGCGCAGGCGCCACCTATGTGTCGCCCTTCCTGGGCCGTCTGGACGATATCAGCCAGCCCGGCATTGATCTGATCCGGATGATCTGCCAGATGTTCGACAATTATCCGGACATCAACTGCCAGATTATTGCCGCCAGTGTACGTAATCCCATCCATGTGACCGACTGCGCTCTGGCCGGAGCGGATATTGCTACCGTGCCCTACAAGGTGATCGAGCAGATGACCAAGCATCCCCTCACCGACCAGGGCATCGAGAAGTTCAAAAAGGATTACCTGGCAGTGTTCGGCCAGTAATTTTCCAAAACACATTGCCGCGGGCGCGCCCACCTCAGGGGCTGCGTCCGCGGCTTTTTTGCGGCTACAGAGACGAAAAGGCGGCTTTTTTACAAATTTTCCATTGCATTGCAGGCAGCATCCGGTATAATAAGGCACGAACCACACGAGAATGAGGGGCAAAGGAGAAACCATGAAACAGATGATCAAGAAGGGGTTGAGCGCCCTGAGTGCCGCGTTACTGGCACTCTGCATGCTCACGCCGGTTCATGCGGCTGAGACCGCATCGCTGGCGGATGCGCTGGACCAGACGGCCCGCCTGCAGCAGCTGGCGGAGGAATATGCCGCTGCTCAGCAGACCGAGAGTGACCCGATGATGCTCACAGTCAATTATATCCGTACCCAGCGCTACGCGGATGCCACCTGGGATATGATCCTGGGGATGCCCAGCGAGGAATTTGCTCAGTTTGTGGAGCAGCAGGCACCGGAACTGGAACAGCTGCAGACGCTGGAAAACGTACAGATCCCGGCTACCGGTGAGACGGTGGATTTTGTACATCTGGTGGCGGGCGCCGGGGCGACCTACAAGCGGGTGCCGGTGGTCTGTACCTGGGGCGGCGACTGCATTCAGCTGGCGGGCAGCATTCAGGGAACCAGCGCGGATGAGGAGGGCTGCATCCAGCAACTGAAGCCCTACTTTGCCTGTGAGGACGAGAATGCCAGCCTGATGCCGCAAAGCGACTGGCTGGCGGATCTGGACGGAGTGAACATCGGCAGTACATTGAGCAGCGGCAGCGATCTGTCCGAAGCCATCGAACAATATTATGAGAATATCACCGGAGAGGAACGGGCCCGGCGGTTTGTGCTGGCTCAGTTTGGCGAGGCGGATACCGGTGACCAGCAGGCTTTCCGCCAGCAGGTGAAGGATAAATTCTTCGGGGATTCCGGGGTGCAGCTGCTTCTGCTCAGCCAGAAACAGATGACGCTGGACGAGGAGCGGAACATCGTGACGGTGGATTCCATGGATGCGCCGCTGAATGCGGTGTGCAGCCTTACCGCCGATACGCTGGCTGAAATGCTGGGCGGCGCGCAGGTGACCGATGCTCCGGTGCAGGGGAGCGAATCGCAGACGGGGGAGACGGAGAGCGGAGAACAGGCTACCCGGCCCCAGGTACAGTCCACTGCTCCGGTTCTTGGGCAAAGCTCGCTGGCCCGGACCATGCAGAAGCACACCTGGCTGCCCTGGGCGCTGGGTGGTGTGGTCGTTTTTTGCCTGCTGGTGCTTACCGTGCTGTCCCGCAAAGGCCGCTGAGCCGGGCATTTCTCGGATCTTTCGCAGTGTGCTCATATTCTGTTCAAATTCAGTTGGTATAGTAAAACCACGGTCACAGGAACCGGAGCTTCGGTGATAAAGTTACCGCGGCTGGCAGATGAATCTGCTACTATACAACTAGGAAATTTGCCCTGGTGATTTTCCAAATCCAACGAATAAAGGAGAGCACCACAATGATTCAATCGTTTTTGCAGCAGGCCCTGGTTCGGCTCGGCCCCTCGGTACAGGTGCTGGCCTGGCTGGAACAACTGCCTTTTGTCCCCCAGTGGCTGCGCCCGGTGCGGGCACGCGCCCGTCGCTGAGCGGTCAATCGGGGAAGATGCATTCTGACAAAATAAAAAGCTCCGCTTCCGCAAGCCCTGGCATCCAGGGTGCGGGAGCGGAGTTTTTTGTTACTTACAGCTGGCTGACGATGGGCAGCCGTTTCCAGAGCTGCCACCAGTCGGGGCGAACCGGCCTGTTCGGGTCCGGCTCGATCTCAATCGCATGCTTTTCGTAGGCGTTTACCACGGTGGTGCTGCCCTTCTGGCAGCAACGGGGAAGGTTAGCGTTGTAGCTCATGTGTACATGACCATGCACAAAATAGCTGGGGGAGTACTCCTCCACCAGGCGGTTGAAGCACTCGAAGCCCCGGTGGGGCAGGTCTTCACCGTCGTTCAGGCCACGGGCAGGTGCATGTGTGACCAGAATGTCGAAGCCCTTGTAGCTTTTCAGCTTGCGGCGCAGCCGCCGGATGCGGTTCGCCATCTGGTGCTCGGTATACTGGAAGGGCCCTTCCTTGTAGCGGAAGGAACCACCCAGCCCCAGAATGCGGATTCCCCGATACTCAAAGATATCGTCCTCGATGCAGATGCAGCCCTCCGGCGGGTCATGCAGGTAACGGGTGTCGTGGTTTCCGTGTACATAAAGCAGAGGGGCAGAGGTAAAGGTAGCCAGCAGGGTCAGATAATGGGGATTCAGGTCCCCGCAGGATATGATCAGATCGTAGCCGCGAATCTTGTCCGGGCTGAAAAAATCCCACAGAGCCTTGGATTCTTCATCTGCCAGCAGCAAAATTTTCATGTTTGACTTCTCCTCGCCGAGCCTGTGTTTACAGGATCTTGGTGGTTGTTTCGTCCTTGTGAACGCCGATCAGCGAAACCAGAGGCTTGGCCTCGTCGATCAGTTCGTCGAAGCGGGGGATGCGGCCGATCACATTGTTTGCCAGCCAGTCCATGGTAATGACCTGTTCCGCAGTGAGACGGCTATGGTCCGCGGGCATTACCACGCGGCCGCCCTGGGCGTAGAGTACGCCTGCGAAGGGGTCAAAGTCCCGGCTGCAGACCGCCTGGCGCAGCAGGTTAACCAGGCGCTGCGTCTCGACGGGCAAGCCGCGGGAGCACAGCACATCGATCACGCCGGCGTCCATGCCCCACCAGTAGTTCAGCGCGCGCTCACCGCTGCTGCCGGCAGACCAGCCGCCGTTCATGATGGACTGCACGATACGCACGTAGAACTCGCCCCAGTTCCAGAAGGGCATGGCGTAGTTGCAGATGTGATCCCCCTCCAGCCGGTAGAGGCCGAACTTCCAGGGGGGTTGCTGGGGAGCACGGTTATCCAGATCCGAAATCAGGGTCACGCCGTTTTCCGCAAAGCGGGCGGGAATGTCCACGCCTTTTTCCGAGGTCCATTCCAGATAGACCTGCGCCCGGGGATTGGTCATCTGCGCGCCCAGTGCAAAGGCGTTGATGGCGGCGATCATGCCGTAGGTGGGGTAGGTAGCCACATAGCCGATTTTGTTGTCGTCCGCCAGAGCACCCGCAATGGCGCCCAGCAGGAACTTGGCCTCGTGGATGCGTCCGTAATAGGTGCGGATGGACGGGTGCGACATGTTCAGCGAGCAGTTGATGATCTTCACTTCCGGATGGGCCAGGGAGGCCTTCAGACTGGCGTTGATCAGCTTGGGTGTGGTGGTGAAGATCACGTCGCAGCCGTCGGCCACGGCCTTCTCCAGAACCTTGTCGCCATTCACCTCAGGCTGCACATTGTCGTAGCACAGGGTGGTCACCCGGCCGTCGAAGTGCTCCTCCAGTTCGCCCCGGCCAAAGTCGTGAGCATAGGTCCAGGGGGAGGTGTCGGCGCTCTTTTCATATACAAAGCCCACCTTCAGGCTGGGCGCCTGGAAGGCGATGGGGCTGTGAAGCCGGGAGAACAGGCCGGTGTTCTGGGGCGGAAAAGCGGGTTCCATGGAAAGTTCCACCGCATCCGGCCGGGTCAGCACCAGAACCTCGCTCCAGGCACGCTCCACGGCCTGCTGCAGCTCCTGCATGCTCATGCCGCACAGCTGCCGGTAGGGGTAAACCCCCATCACGGCCAGCAGGCCGTCGGCGGGGGTGATGGGCAGCCGGTCGCCGCCGCGCTGCATGAACACCGAGCGGAACCGGTAGTACATGGAGGTGAGCATGCTCTTGTCGTCGTCGCTCCAGCGCTCGCCGGGAGCCTTGCCCACTGCGGCCACGAACTTGGCAAAGCGGCCCTCTTCGGTGAACCAGAGCAGATTGATCTGGGTCAGCTTGTAGAAATCCAGGAATTCATAATAGATGTTGACTTCCTTGGAGCCGTTGCGCTTGGGAATGTAACGGGTCACGGTGCCGGGAATGCTGGCCGCACCGAAGTATTTCATCACCGATACCCGCTTGTTGCCCTCCACCACGTAGAAGCGGTTCAGAAACTCCACCGCCTCAATGGGGTCGCGGATGCCCTCTTCCATCTGAGAATCGCACAGGGCACTCCACTTCAGCGCAAACTCGGTGCGCTCGCCCAAAAGAGGCATAAAGTTCCGGGCAAAAGCGGTCTTGCGGCCCTCGGTCTTGGTGCCCACGATGGAATCCAGGGGAATGTTCACCACGCCCAGAGGCTGGGTGCCGTCCAGCTCGGTGTTTTCCAGAATATCATCCAGCACCTGCAGGTAAGGGTACTGCCCTTTGGAAACGCAGGCCCGGAAATTTCGCTGGCCCAGTTTTTGGGCCTTTTTGTAATCTTCAACTGCCAAATAAGATCCCTCCTTAACAATAAGAAGCTGAATCGCAGGGCCGCTATAGCAGCCCCACTTAATGGTAAAGCATGTTCTGGCAAATTACAATACCCGTCCGGCTTTATTTTTCCGCCTGAGCGGGCATGGGCGGGAACCGCAGCTTGGTCAGGCACAAAGCAAACAGAATCGAGCTGATGGTCCAGGTGATGGGATAGGCCCAGTAGACCATGTGGATGTCCGGAATCAGGCGCACCGCAATGGTAATGTAGCAGATGCGCAGCACACACCAGATGCTCAGCATGATGGTCATGGGAATGATGGGGCGGCCCATGCCCCGCAGAATGCCTGCACAGCAATGAGAGAAAGCCAGCAGGCAGTAGAACAACGCCACAGTGTGGGCGTCCGCCACGCCGTAGGCCACCACCTGGGGCTCATTGTTGAAGGCGCCGATCAGCTGGGGCGAGAAGGTGAAGATGAACAGGCCGATGCATTCAGCCAGCAGCGGGCTGCAGATCAGGCCGAAGCGCATGCCCTGCCGCACCCGGTCAAAGCGGCCCGCGCCGATGTTCTGGCTCACAAAGGTGGAAAGCGCCAGTGCAAAGCAGGTCACCGGCAGGAAGGCGAACCCCTCCACCCGGCTGTAGGCAGCGCAGCCCGCCATGGCGGCGGAGCCGAAGGCGTTGATGTTGGACTGCACGATCACGTTGGCCAGCGAGATCACCGAGTTCTGCACACCGGAGGGAACGCCCAGTGTGAGCACCTGGCGCAGCATGTCGGCCCGGAAGCCAACCTCCTTCCAGATGATGCGGTAGGGGGCCTGCACCAGTGTCAGCTTGCGGAAGGCCAGGAAGGCGCAGAGGGTCTGACTGATGATGGTGGCCAGGGCGGCGCTTTCCACGCCGCGGCCCATGCCCGCCACAAACACCAGGTCCAGCACCACGTTGGTGACGGAGGCGATGATCAGGTAGATCATGGGGCTGCGGCTGTCGCCCACCGATTGCAGGATGCTGGCGCCCATGTTGTACATGACTACCGAAAGCGAACCCATGAAATAGACCCGGAAATACAAAACCGACTGGGGCAGCACATCTGCGGGGGTGCCCATCCAGCGCAGGATCTGGGGTGTGAAGAGAATGCCCAGAATCGAGAGCAGCACACCGGCACACAAGCCCAGCGCCACGGTGGTATGCACCGCCCGCTTCAGGGTCTTGTGGTCCTGCGCACCGTAAAACCGGGCTACCAGAACGCCCGCGCCCAGCGAAACGCCGTTGATGAAGCCGATCATCAGCATGATCAGGCTGGAGGAGGAGCCCACCGCCGCCAGCGCCTGCTCACCGATGAAGTTGCCCACGATCAGCGAGTCCACCGCATTGTACAGCTGCTGGAACAGGTTGCTGAAAAAGATGGGCACCGCGAACAGCAGCATCTTTTTGGGAACACTGCCCACGGTCAGAAGGTTTTGGTCGTTTGTCATATCATAGCCACTTCGCTTTCCCATCGCGCACAAAAAGCGGCCCGCGGGCACACAATATGTACCCGAAAGGACCGCGGCGTGATGATATTTTTTCAATTCTATCATACCACCCGCACAGGGAATCGTGCAAGATGGTGCTGTGCTATTTGGGCAGAGTAGGAAAGTGCCGTTGCGGCACCGGCCGGGCACTGGTATAATAGCAGGGAACAGCCGGAGCACGTCTGATCTCCGGCGATCGTTAAGGAGGAACCAGAATGTATTCATCCAAGCAGATGATTGTGATGCGCCGGGATCTGAAGATGCGCAAGGGCAAAATCGCCGCCCAGGCGGGCCATGCCTGCGTTACCGCTACCCTGATGGCTCTGCAGAAGGAAGGCCGCCTGGGCCAGGTGCAGGTGACCGACGGCTGGGTGGGCCTGGCTGAGAGCAAACAGGAAGCCACTCCCCTGAGCGAGTGGTTCGACAAGGGAGTGGCCAAGATCTGTGTGTATGTGGATTCCGAGGAGGAGCTGCTGCGGCTGCACGAGAAGGCACAGGCCGCCGGGGTCATCAGCGCCCTGATTCAGGATGCAGGTATGACCGAATTCCACGGCGAGCCCACCTATACCTGTCTGGCGCTGGAACCGCTGGCGGCGGAAAAGGCCGACGAATTCACCGGCGGCCTGCCGCTGTACTGAGCGTCCGGATCAGAATTTCAGGGCTGCAATGCGGTCGAAGGCCTCGCCCAGCTTTTCCTCGCTGGTGGTGCAGGCGATGCGCACATAGCCTTCGCCCGCCGCACCGAAGGCTACGCCGGGCACCATGGCCACGTGGGCTTCCTTCACGCACTTCTGGCAGAAGGTGATGGAGTCCAGACCGGTTTCCTTGATGTTCATGAACAGGTAGAAGGTGCCCTGGGGCTCGCGCACCGAAAGTTTGGGGATGGCATTGATGCGCTCGGCGGTGTAGAACACCCGGCGGCGGTATTCGCCGGTGTATTTATCGCCGATCTCGCCGCGCAGCCGCAGCGCGTGGATGGCCGCCCGCTGAGACACCGAGGGCGCCGAGTAGACCATGTTCTCGTTGATGCGCTTGATGGTGTCGATCACCGCGGGCTCGGCAATGATGGAGCCCACGCGCCAGCCGGTCATGATGTAGTTCTTAGAGAAGCTGTTCAGCGTGATACTGCGCTGTGCCATACCGGGCAGGCCGCGGAAGGGCCGGAAAGGCTGATCGAACATGTAATCGGTGTAGATCTCGTCCAGAATCACCACCAGGTCGAACTCCTCGGCCACCTGAGCCAGGGTCTGGTAGGTCTGCATGTCGTAGGCCGCGCCGGTGGGGTTGCAGGGGTTATTCACGATCATGGCCTTGGTGCGGGGGGTGATGGCGGCCCGCAGCCGCTGGGCGTTGATGGCAAAGCCCTCCTCTTCCAGGCAGGGCACCTCCACGGCCACACCGCCGGTCAGCTCCACCTGCTCTTTGTAGGGGGAGAAGTAGGGCGCGAAGAGAATTACCTCGTCGCCCGGGTCCAGAATGCTCATGAGCGCCAGCTCCATGCCGAAGCAGCTGGAGGCGGAGATGAACACCTGTTCCCGCGCAAGGTCCATATTGTGAGCGGTTTTATAATAAGTACGGATCTCGTCGATCAGCTCCGGGTCGCCCTGAGGCGAGGTATAGTGGGTATGCCCGGCCAGGGCGTCCTCCATGGCGGCGCGGATGATACGTTCGTCGGTGGTGAAATCGGTGTCGCCAATGCTCAGGTCGATCAGGTCGCTGTATGCACCTTTCTCGGCGGCGGCGCTGGCCATCACGCTGTCCTGCGCGGTCTGAAACCGGCGGGCGATGTAATTTCTCATGGAAATCCTCTCCTTTATTCAAAACATCCTTTTTTATCATAGCATATCAGCGCACAAAAGGGCAGTGTTCTTTTGCACAAATCATTGCATGAAAACCTGCATTCTGTGAATAAACAAACACAAAAGTGCGGTGGGGCTTGCGATTTGCAAAAGGCGGGGCGTAAAATAGAAACCAGCGGGCATGCTTTGCACGCTCAGAACAGGAGGCAATGATATGGAAGCAATGGAGCCGGCCTGGTTACAGGCCATTCATCCCAGGACGGCTGGTGCCCAAGAGGGCAGTGTGAAAGGGGCGTTTCAATACAATGGTGGCCACGGATTGACCACTTTTTTTGTGTATGTGCAGCTGTCTGAGCCGCTGTGCCAACAGCTGGCCGGGCAGGGGCTGGACCCTGCGGACACCGTGGCCTTCTGCCAGCAGGCCGAGGGCGGCTGGGTGGCTGCTTTCGCCGATGAAGCAATGACCAAGAAGGTGGAATACAGCCTCACCGACGCGGAAATGCAGGCGCTGATGGAGGCAAACGGACTGCATCTGATGCATGTATAATTATTCCAAATGCTGGAAAATCCCATGAAAAAAGCAGGGAAAAGTGCCCGTTAAAAAATCGCTAAAAAAAGCAAAAAGCCGTTGACAAACGGTGAAAAAACGGGGTATACTTTTTCTGTCATGAGATATGAGTTTCATACAGAGTATCCATGCAAATATTTCTTCTGACCACCCATTTCAGTTTGGGTCAAGGCCATACGGACAGCCGGGTCAACTGCCGATGGGCGGTGCGATACCGCCATTATTGATTGAGTTAAAAGCTCAATTTTATAAGTTGGTTACTTTACAACCAGTGCGTATTCTGCGTACATCAACTTGTAAAACGGTCAATAAGAGTAGTAAAAGTAAGTATTTGCTATATAGACTCTGTGTGAAAGCAAGCCGGGCTGTGCCCAGGCGGCCGCTCTTTTGCGCTGCTTCGCTGCGCTCCGGTAAAGTACCGGGCTTTTTGGCGAACCGCGCGGGCGCTTCACGATCAAAGCAAGATTCGTTTACAGGCAATGTGTATGCAAAAATACACATTGCCTGTTTTTTTGTTGCCGCCGGGCCGGAAAAGGGCGATGTCAATTTCAGGAGGAGACCGATGGGAGAAAAGCTGAAACTGTACGGGTTTAACAACCTGACCAAAGCGCTGAGCTTCAACATCTACGACGTATGCTACGCAAAGACCGCCCGGGAACAGAAGGACTACATCGCCTACATTGACGAGCAGTACAACTCCGAGCGACTGACCAATATCCTCACCACCCTCACCGATATGATCGGCGCCAAGGTGCTGAACATTGCCCGGCAGGACTACGACCCCCAGGGCGCGTCGGTGACCATTCTGATTGCGGAGGGCAGCATGCTGCCCGCCGGTGAGACCCAGCTGGCTCACCTGGACAAAAGCCATGTAACAGTGCACACCTACCCGGAATATCATCCGGAGACCTGTCTGGCCACCTTCCGGGTGGACATTGACGTGGCCACCTGCGGCGAGATCACCCCGCTGTCCACGCTGGACTATCTGATCCGCTCCTTCGATTCGGACATCATCACCATGGACTACCGGGTGCGTGGCTTTACCCGGGACATGAACGGCCGCAAGCTGTTCCTGGACCACAAGGTCAACAGCATCCAGGACTACATCGAGCCGGAGCTGCTGCGCCGGTACGACGCGGTGGACATTAACGTCTACGACGCGAACATCTTCCACACCAAGATGATGCTCAAGGAAGTGGACCTGCAGAACTATCTGTTCAAGACCGATGTGTATGAGCTCCCGCCAAAAACCCGGCTGGAGATCATGAACAACCTGCGCCGCGAGATGATCGAGATCTTCAGCGGGCGCAATATCTACTAAACAACAGGCAGGGGGAGAAAGAATTGGAACGTTTGGATCAGCAAAGGGCCCCCATCTACGAGGCGCTGGAGCGCTTCGGCAAGATGCGGGTGGTGCCCTTTGACGTGCCCGGCCACAAGCGCGGGCGAGGGAATCCGGAGCTGGTGGAGCTGCTGGGCCAGCAGTGTGTGAGCATGGACGTGAACTCCATGAAGCCGCTGGACAACCTGTGCCACCCGATCTCGGTGATCCGTGACGCAGAGATTCTGGCCGCACAGGCCTTCGGGGCGGCCCACGCATTTCTGATGGTGGGCGGCACCACCAGCGCGGTGCAGAGCATGATTCTGTCGGTGGCAAAGCGGGGCGAAAAGATCATTCTGCCCCGCAACGTGCACCGCAGTGTGATGGGCGCCATGGTGCTGTGCGGCGCCATTCCGGTGTATGTGAACCCGGAATGCGACCACCGGCTGGGCATCCCGCTGGGCATGAGCGTCTCTGCGGTGGAAAAGGCCATCCGGGAAAATCCGGACGCCAAGGCCGTGCTGGTGAACAATCCCACCTACTACGGCATCTGCTCGGACCTGCGCAGCATCGTGAAGCTGGCGCACGATAACGGTATGCTCTGCCTGGCCGACGAGGCCCACGGCACCCACTTCTATTTCGGCGAAAACCTGCCCGTGTCTGCCATGGCGGCGGGTGCGGATATGGCCGCGGTCTCCATGCACAAATCCGGCGGCAGCCTGACCCAGAGTTCGCTGCTGCTCACCGGTCCGGCCATGCCGGAGGGCCATGTGCGTCAGATCATCAACCTGACCCAAACCACCAGCGGCTCCTATCTGCTGCTGTCCAGCCTGGACATCTCCCGGCGGAATCTGGCGCTGCGGGGCAAGCAGGAGTTCAAGCGGGTGAGCGAGCTGGCGGAATACGCCCGCAAGGAGATCAATGCCATCGGCGGCTACTACGCCTTCTCCAAGGAGCTGTGCAACGGCGACAGCATCTTTGATTTCGATACCACCAAGCTTTCGGTGAACACGCTGGATGTGGGTCTGGCCGGCATTGAGGTCTACGATCTGCTGCGGGACGAATACGACATCCAGATCGAATTTGGTGACCTGGGTAATATCCTGGCCTATCTCTCCATCGGTGACCGTCCTCGTGAGGTGGAGCGGCTGGTGAGCGCGCTGGCCGAGGTGCGCCGCCGGTTTGGCGGCAGCAAGGCGGGCCTGATGCAGCAGGAGTACATCGACCCCATCGTGGCGGCTTCCCCCCAGGAGGCCTTCTACGCCGAGAAGGAGTCGCTGCCCATTGAGGACACCGCGGGCCGCATCTGCAGCGAATTCGTGATGTGCTATCCTCCGGGAATTCCCATTCTGGCCCCCGGTGAGCGCATCACCAAGGAGATTCTGGATTACATTCAGTACGCGAAGGCCAAGGGCTGCTCCATGACCGGCCCCGAGGATGCGGACATCCTGCGGCTGAACGTGCTCAAATAAGAAGGAGGAAGCGATGGATTTTTGGTTTTCCGAGGCACAGACCCCGAACGTGAAGCTGTCCATCAAGGTGGACAAGCAGCTGTTCAGCGGCAAGAGCGAATTCCAGCGCATCGACGTGTTTGAAGCGCCGGAGTTCGGCCGCTTTCTGACGCTGGACGGTTATATGATGCTCACCGAAAAGGATGAGTTCATCTACCACGAGATGATCACCCATGTGCCCATGGCGGTACATCCCAAGGTGCGGGATGTGCTGGTCATCGGCGCGGGCGACGGCGGCGTGATCCGTGAGCTGACCCGCTACCCGGAGATTGAGCACATCGACATGGTGGAGATCGACCCGCTGGTGGTGGAGGTATGCAAGAAGTATCTGCCCCAGACCTCCTGCCGGCTGAACGATCCCCGCCTGACCATCCACTACGAGGACGGCGTGCGGTTCATCCGCTCCTGCAAGGATCAGTACGATCTGATCATCGTGGACTCCACCGACCCCTTCGGCCCCGGCGAGGGCCTGTTTACCCGGGAGTTCTACGGCAGCTGCTACAACGCCCTGCGGGAGGACGGCATCATGGTCAACCAGCATGAGAGCCCCTTCTACGCCGAGGATGCGGTGGCCTGCCAGCGCGCCCACAAGCGGATTGTGGAATCCTTCCCCATCAGCCGGGTGTACCAGGCGCACATTCCCACCTATCCCTCCGGGCACTGGCTGTTCGGCTTTGCCTCCAAGAAGTATCACCCGCTGCGGGATCTGGATGAGACCCGCTGGAACATGCGCGGGCTGACCTGCCGCTATTACACCACCACACTGCACAAGGGCGCGTTTTATCTGCCCGCATACGTAGAGGAGCTTTTAAGAGATGTTGAGCAAGAATGTTGAGGTTTTCATGGGGTGCGACAAGGGCCCCCGTTTCGCGTCCACCATGCTGTTCGGCGCACCCTTTGATTCCACCACCTCCTACCGGCCGGGCACCCGGTTCGGCAGCGCGGCCATCCGCCACGAGTCCTACGGCATCGAGAGCTATAGCCCCTATCAGGACAAGGACCTGGAGGACGCCAATGTGATTGATCTGGGCGACCTGGAGCTGTGCTTCGGCGATGTGAACAAGGCGCTGGACCGCATCGAGGAGCGCACCCGCCACGTCCTGCACGCCAGCAAGCGGCCCTTCATGCTGGGGGGCGAGCATCTGGTGACCCTGGGTGCCTTCCGTGCGGTGGCCGCCATGTACCCGGATGTGCACATCATCCACTTTGATGCCCACGCCGACCTGCGGGACGATTACCTGGGTGCCAAACTCTCCCACGCCTGTGTACTGCGCCGCTGCTGGGAGCTGGTGGGCGATGGCCGCATTCACCAGTTCGGCATCCGCTCCGGCGACCGGGAGGAATTCAGCTGGGGCCGTACCCATGTGAGCACCCGCCGGTTTGACTTCGAGGGCCTGGAAGAGACCTTGAAGGAGCTGGAGGGCAAGCCGGTTTACTTCACCGTGGACCTGGACGTGATGGACCCCTCCATCTTCCCGGGCACCGGCACCCCCGAGCCCGGCGGTGTGACCTTTGATGCGCTGCGTCAGGCGGTGACCCTGGTGTGCAGCCGGGCCAAGGTGGTGGGCTGCGACGTGAACGAGCTGAGCCCCCATTACGACCAGAGCGGTGTGTCCACCATCGTAGCCTGCAAGATCGTGCGGGAGATGCTGCTGGCCCTGCAGCCCTGAGCGCTGCCCAGTGAAGAAAAAGTAATGTTCCATTAAAATAAATTCAAATCAAGAGAAAGAGGATGAGACCATGAGCAAGGTATTGATCATCGGCTGCGGCGGCGTTGCCGGCGTTGCCATCCACAAGTGCTGCCAGAACAGCGAAGTATTCACCGAGATCTGCATCGCCAGCCGCACCAAGTCCAAGTGCGATGACCTGAAGGCCAAGCTGGAGGGCACCACCTCCACCAAGATCACCACCGCTCAGGTGGACGCGGACGATGTGAACCAGCTGATTGCCCTGATCAAGGAGGTTCAGCCCGATCTGGTCATGAACATCGCCCTGCCCTATCAGGACCTGACCATTATGGACGCCTGCCTGGCCTGCGGCGTGAACTACATGGATACCGCCAACTACGAGCCCGAGAACCTGGATGACCCCGAGTGGAAGGCTGCCTACGAGAAGCGCTGCAAGGAAGAGGGCTTCTCCGCCTACTTCGACTACTCCTGGCAGTGGGCCTACAAGGAGAAGTTCGAGAAGGCCGGCCTCACCGCTCTGCTGGGCTCCGGTTTTGACCCGGGCGTGACCCAGGCCTACTGCGCATGGGCTCAGAAGCACCTGTTCGACACCATCGACACCATTGATATTCTGGACTGCAACGGCGGCGACCACGGCTATCCCTTCGCCACCAACTTCAACCCGGAGATCAATCTGCGTGAGGTATCCGCCCCCGGCTCCTACTGGGAGAACGGCCACTGGGTGGAGATTCCCGCCATGAGCATCAAGCGGGAGTACAACTTCGATCAGGTGGGCCAGAAGGATATGTACCTGCTGCACCACGAGGAGATCGAGTCCCTGGCCAAGAACATCCCCAATGTGAAGCGCATCCGCTTCTTCATGACCTTCGGCCAGAGCTACCTGACCCACATGAAGTGTCTGGAGAACGTGGGCATGCTGTCCACCACTCCCATCCAGTTTGAGGGCCACGAGATCGTGCCCATCCAGTTCCTGAAGGCTCTGCTGCCCGATCCCGCCACCCTGGGCCCCCGCACCAAGGGCAAGACCAACATCGGCTGCATCTTCACCGGCAAAAAGGACGGCCAGGATAAGACCGCCTACATCTATAATGTGTGTGACCACCAGGAGTGCTACAAGGAGGTTGGCTCTCAGGCCATCTCCTACACCACCGGCGTGCCTGCCATGATCGGCGCCATGATGCTGCTCACCGGCAAGTGGAGCAAGCCTGGTGTGTACACTGTGGAGGAGTTTGATCCGGACCCGTACATGGATGCCCTGAACAAGTGGGGTCTGCCCTGGCAGGTCAACGATAACCCGGAGCTGGTGGACTGATGAAGAGCACCATTTCCACACCCTATTTTCTGGTGGATGAGACCCGCCTGGTGCAGAATCTGGAGATCCTGCGCCAGGTGGCCGACCAGGCGGGCTGTAAGATCCTGCTGGCCCAGAAGGCCTTCTCCATGTTTTCCTGCTATCCGCTGCTGCGCCGCTATCTGGCGGGCAGCACCGCCAGCGGCCTGTATGAGGCCCGGCTGGGCAAGGAGCATTTCGGCGGAGAAACCCATGTGTTCTCCCCGGCCTACAAACCGGAGGAGTTCGAGGAGCTGCTGACCTACGCCGATCACTTTGTGTTCAATTCGCCCCGCCAGCTGCAAAAGTTCGGCCCGGCGGCCAAGGCGGCAGGCAAGGCGGTGGGCCTGCGGGTGAACCCGGAGTGCTCCACCCAGGAGGGCCACGCCATCTACGATCCCTGTGCCCCCGGCTCCCGGCTGGGCACCACGCTGGCCAACTTCGACGAGAGCCTGCTGCCCCTGTTGGACGGTCTGCACTTCCACACCCTGTGTGAGCAAAACTCGGATGATCTGGAGACCACTGTGGCTGCTTTTGAGGAGAAGTTCGGCAAATACCTGCACGGACTGAAATGGATCAACCTGGGCGGCGGCCACCACATCACCCGCAAGGACTACGACCGGGAGCGCCTGGTGCGCATCGTAAAGCACCTGAAGGACACCTACCAGGTGGAGGTCTATCTGGAGCCGGGCGAGGCTGTGGTACTGAACGCGGGCTTCCTGGTGACCAGTGTGCTGGAGACCCTGCACAACGGGATGGACATCGCCATTCTGGACACCTCCGCCGCCTGCCACATGCCGGACGTGCTGGAGATGCCCTACCGCCCGCCCCTGCAGAATTCTGGCGAGAGCGGGGAAAAGGCCTACACCTACCGGCTGGGCGGCCCCACCTGTCTGGCGGGGGACGTAATCGGGGATTACTCCTTCGACGCACCTCTGAACGAGGGCGACCGGCTGGTGTTTGAGGATATGGCCCTTTATACCATGGTCAAGACCAACACCTTCAACGGTATGCCGCTGCCTGCCATCGTCTGGCGGGATGCAAACGGACAGGAGAAACTGGTGAAGGCCTTCGGCTACGAGGACTTCAAAAACCGCCTTTCCTGAACCGGCTTTACACCGGGCCGCAGCGCGGGTATAATAGAAACCAGCAAAGCGAGGTGTTGCAAGCATATGCTGCTGCGCAAAAAGCCAATGTTCGGGGCCAACATCCAGCCGGCCTGCACCTATTGTGAGTTCGGCCAGAAGGCGGCGGACCCCCGGATGATCCTGTGTGCAAAGAAGGGCGTGGTCTCGCCCTATTATCACTGCAAAAAATTCAGCTACGATCCTTTGCGGCGGGTTCCCCGCCGCCAGCCCAAGCTGCCGGAATTCTCGGCGGAGGATTTCAGCCTGGATTAAAGCAAAAACAAACGCCCGCCCGGGCTCCTGATCATCAGGAAAGCCCGGGCGGGCGTTTTGTTTGTTGAATAGAGAAGAAGATCACAGAGTTTCGCCCTCGTTGGCCTGCTCCTCGGTGAGCTCCTGCTCGGGGGTCTGGCTTACGAAGCTCACCTGAAACACTGCCTGGGGCCAGTTGAGTCCGATGCGGGGATGCAGCTCCTTGCGCCGGGCAGCGGTTTCCAGTGCAGCGGTCAGCTCGGCAATCGCATTGCGGGTCAGCGGCCCGCCCCGCCAGTGGAAGATCAGCGGCTGATTTTTCCGGATGGCCTGTGCCGCCCGCTTTTCCACGTCCTCCATTTTCGTGAAGGAGAGATTTTTCTCCCGATAATAAAACCGGTCGCCGGTGGTGCAGGCCGGGGCGGGGTAGAGCAGAGGCTCGTGGTCCCGCAGCAGCTTCTCGTCGTTCAGATTAAAGTAGTCGTAGCGGATGGGCCCGGCCTTGCCCAGAGTATTGTCGAAGGTGGCATCCAGATGATAATATGCCCCCTCCAGCTTCACAATGTTCCAGGCGTGGCGATATTTCACGCCCTGCTCCGGATTTGCCTCGGAGAGGGCCACCATACACCAGACACCCAGCGCGTCGCACAATACCTTTACGGTCTTGGCGATGCCCTCGCATACCCCCACGCCCTGGCCCAGCGGGCCGATGATCTCGTGGGAATAGGGCTTTTTCAGTTTGTCATACCGCACGTTCCGACAGATGAAATCATGCACAAACTGTTCCTTCTCCCGATCGCTCAGGTTCATTGCCGGGCGGGTGAGCTTCTGGATGCGGGCAGTCATGGCCTTCTGGTGCTCTTGAATTTTGCTCTTTTCAAACAGATATTCCGGCACCATCTCCACGCTGGAGGCCTGGGGATAGTACCGGTAGGTGAAGCGCACTGCGTAGAAGATTTCCGGGTGGTCCAGCCGCAGCTTCAAAAAGATCTCGGAAAGCTGCCCCGGCTCCAGGCGCGGTACCGGGAAGGCGGGCGCAATGGCACGCAGCCCGGTAAGCATGGCGTGGTAGGCGGCCTGGCCGGATTTATCCAGTTGATTATAATAGTAAGCTTCCATGGCGGGGCGCTCACTCCTCGCTTTTGCAGTGTTCCAGCGTCTCGATGCAGTGCTCCAGCCATTGCACCATGGCGCTCTCCCGCATCACCGCACCCTCCAGCACCAGCCGGTCACCGGTGGCGGAATCGAAATGGCCGGTGTACGGTTCGGTGTGATCCAGCGAGTTCTGCAGAAAAGCCAACTTCTGCCGGCGGCGCTCCAGCTGGGCCCGGGTCAGCTCCAGAAGGCGGGAACGGGAGATGTTATCGCCAAAATACATCCGCAGCCGGAATACATCCTTCGGAGTGGGGGGCAGGGGCTCGTCCTGCTCCAGCCACTGGCGCAGGTCCGCCATGCCCTCCGGCGTGATGCGGTAGACCTTCCGTTCCAGGCTTTCCCCCTTGATGGAGGTCTCATACTGGATCAGACCTTCGCCGGCCAGCCGATTCAGTTCCGGATACAGCTGGCTGTGGCTGGCATACCAGAAATTGGCGAGCCCCCGGTCGAATTCCTTCATCATATCGTAGCCGGTCAATTCCCGGCGGCTGAGCATGCCCAGGATCGCATATTTCAACGTGCGCATGGCGCCCTCCCTGTTATTGGTCGTTTTTAATAAAATTATAGCATAAATTTTGGAAGGAAAACATGTAAAAGATTATATGTCGATATTTACATGTTTGAAAAGCGGTTCTATAATAATGGCTGTCAACGTGAATCATTTAACAAGGAGGACCACAAATGTTTCCGTATGCAAATTTGTTCGAGAAAACCCGCATCGGCAGCTGTGAGCTGAAGAACCGCTTCGCCATGGCGCCCATGGGCCCGCTGGGCCTGGGCGACGCAGAGGGCGGCTTCAACCAGCGCGGCATCGACTACTACACCGAGCGCGCCAAGGGCGGCACCGGCCTGATCATCACCGGCGTTACTTTTGTGGACAACGAGGTGGAGGAGCACGCCATGCCCAGCTGCCCCTGCTCCACCTACAACCCGGTGCATTTCGTGCGCACCGCCCGTGAGATGACCGAGCGCATCCACGCTTATGGCGCAAAGGTGTTTTTGCAGCTGTCCGGCGGTTTCGGCCGTGTGACCATCCCCACCAACCTGGGCGAGTTCCCGCCGGTGGCGCCCTCCGCCATCCCGCACCGCTGGCTAGATAAAACCTGCCGTCCTCTCACCGTGGAAGAGATTCATTCCATCGTGAAGAAGTTCGGCGACGGTGCCTACAACGCCAAGCGTGCCGGCTTTGACGGTGTGCAGATTCATGCGGTGCACGAGGGCTACCTGATCGACCAGTTTGCCATTTCCTTGTTTAACAACCGTACCGACGAGTACGGCGGAAGCCTGGAAAACCGCCTGCGTTTTGCCAAGGAGATCGTGGAAGAAATCAAGAGCCGCTGCGGCCAGGACTTCCCGGTTACTCTGCGTTACAGCCCCAAGAGCATGATGAAGGACTGGCGTGTCGGCGCTCTGCCCGGCGAGGAATTCCAGGAGGTCGGCCGTGATCTGGACGAAGGCGTGGAGGCTGCCAAACTGCTGGTGGAGTACGGTTACGACGCTCTGGATGTGGATGTTGGCACCTACGATGCCTGGTGGTGGAATCATCCGCCCATGTACCAGGAAAAAGGCCTGTACCGCAAGTACGCCAAGCTGATGAAGGAAAATGTGAACGTGCCCATCCTGATGGCTGGCCGTATGGACAACCCGGAAATGGCCAGTGCCTGCATTGCGGATGGTACCTGCGATATCATCAGTCTGGGCCGCCCCCTGCTGGCAGACCCCGACTATGTGAACAAGCTGCGCGCCAACCGGTATGAGTTCGTTCGCCCCTGCCTGTCCTGTCAGGAAGGCTGCATGGGCCGTGTGCAGGAGTACTCCGCACTGAACTGCGCAGTTAATCCCCAGGCCTGCCGTGAGCGGGATATGGCTTACCAGCCCATCTGCCGTTCCAAGAAGGTGCTGATCGTGGGCGGCGGTGTGGCCGGCTGCGAGGCGGCCCGTGTGCTGGCCATCCGTGGCCACCAGCCCCATCTGTTTGAGGCGGGCAGCCAGCTGGGCGGCAACCTGATTCCCGGCGGCACCCCTGATTTCAAGGAAGACGATCATGCGCTGGCGGCCTGGTATGGCCGTGAGCTGGAGCGCCTGAGCGTTCCCGTGACCCTGAACCACAAGGTCACCGCCGCCGAAGTGCTGGCCGGTGATTACGACGCGGTGATCGTTGCCACCGGTTCCACCCCCAAGGTGTTCTCTCTGGGCGACGATGCCAAGGTGCACACTGCGGCAGACGTGCTGAACGGCAAAGTGACCTGCGGCGACAAGGTGACCATCGTGGGCGGTGGCCTGGTTGGCTGTGAGACCGCTCTGTGGCTGGCAAAGCAGGGCAAGCAGGTGACCATTGTGGAAGCGCTGGGCAAGCTGCTGGCTGTGAACGGCCCCCTGTGCCACGCCAACAGCGAGATGCTGGAGGCACTGATCCCCTACAACAATATCCAGGTTGTGACCAATGCCAAGGTGCAGCACTTCGAGAACGGTGTGCTCACCGCCCAGACTCCGGAAGGCGAGTGCAAGCTGGAGGCTGACGACGTGATCCTCTGCGTGGGCTACAAGGAAGAGGACAGCCTCTACAAGGAGCTGGAGTTCGCGGTTCCCGAGCTCTACTGCCTGGGCGATGCCCGCAAGGTGGCCAACATCATGTACGCCATCTGGGATGCCTTTGAGGTAGCGAACCATCTGTGATCCATCCGGATTGAACCATAGAGAAAAGGCCCGTGCTTTCTTGGAAAAGCGCGGGCCTTTTGCTGTGGAATAAAACCGGCTTGACAAAATGGAACAGGGAGAGTAGAGTGAGTTTAAATACCCAGTTAAACGGAGGAAATATCCCATGATCAAACTGCTTGCCGTGGATATGGACGGCACCTGCCTGGATGACCGCAGCCGTATGAGCGCCGAAAATCTGGCCGCCCTGCGCCGGGCGGCCGAGGCGGGCATCCTGGTGGTGCCCACCACCGGGCGCAGCCTTTCCTGCCTGCCGTACCGGCTGCGCAATGAGAAGTTTTTTCGTTACGTGATCTCCTCCAACGGAGCCCAGGTCACCGATTTGCACACGGGCGAGGATCTGTTCCAGGCGCTCATCCCGAAGCAGCGGGCCATGCGTCTGGTCCAGCTGGCCCAGAGTCTGCCGGTAAGCATCACTGCTCATGTGGAGCAGGAATACCTGGTGCGCGGCCGCGCCTTTTGGCTGCTGGGGCGGGTGGCCTTCGGGCCGGATGCCGCCGCCAGCCTGTGCATCGACAATATGAACCGGCAGCTGCGGCTGCGGCCCAGCGATGTGGAGGAGCTGCAGTTCTACTTCTTCACCAAACGTACCGGCCAAAAGCTGCGCTGCATGCTGGAGCGGTACGCGCCGGATTGCCGCTGGGCATTTACAAACCAGTATGTGGAGGTGTTCTCCCGCAACGCCTCCAAGGGAGCGGCGCTGGCCGCACTGGCCGCCCGGCTGAATATTCCAAAGGAACAGATTGCCTGCATCGGCGACGGAGAGAATGATCTGTCCATGTTCGAGGCCGCCGGGCTGCGCATCGCTATGGGCAACGCGGTGGAGCCGCTCAAAGCGCAGGCCAGTCAGGTGACCCGAAGCAACCGCTGCAACGGGGTGGCCTATGCCATTGATCGGTGGATTTTGCAGGAACAATAAAATCAGGGCCGGGCTCTCAGCCGCACACAGGCGGTCTGGGGCCCGGCCCTTTTGCAAAAAGGAGGAACCGGATCAATAATAGGTGGGGCGAGCTGCGCTCATGGCCAGATATTGACGCAGAACGGTGGTGCATACCTCATTCTGGGCCTTGAGCCACTGCATTTTTTTGCGCTGCTGGTCCTGCAGCTCCCGCTGGTAGTTTTTCCAGTAGGCGCAGGTCTTGTGGCAGCCCTCGGCGTAGTGAGGGCAGGAGGAACGGCAGGGAATCATAACGATGCAACTCCTTTCAGGGCAACGCAGCCGCCCATAAGGCGTGCCGCCTTTGTGAACCTGATTTCAGTGTATCAGACCGGGCGGCCGGGGCGATAGCCTGCTTTTGTAAAATCTGTGCGCGCTTTTGATAAAATGGTATGCGCCAGGGCAGCGAAACAGTAGTGCGACTTATGCCCCGCAGACTGTACAAGCCTGCGAAACTTTTGTATACTGGAACAGGAAAACCTAAGAAAAGGATGGCGAAACCCCGATGGATTATTATAAAAAAGCGCTGGAAATGCACGAAGAGCACAAAGGCAAGATCGAAGTGGTGAGCAAGGTCCCGGTGAAGACCCGCGAGGACCTGTCCACCGCCTATACCCCCGGCGTGGCCGAGCCCTGCCGCGAGATCGCCAAGGACCCCTCGGCGGCCTACACCTACACCGCCAAGGGCAATCTGGTGGCGGTGGTGAGCAACGGAACGGCGGTGCTGGGCCTGGGCAACATCGGCGCGGCAGCTTCTCAGCCGGTGATGGAGGGCAAAGCCATCCTGTTCAAGGAGTTCGGCGGCGTGGATGCCTTCCCCATCTGCCTGGACACCGAGGACCCGGAGAAGGTCATCGAGGCGGTGCGCCTGCTGGCCCCTGTCTTCGGGGGCATCAACCTGGAGGATATTTCCTCTCCCAACTGCTTCTATATTGAAGAGACCCTGGAAAAGGAGCTGGATATTCCCGTCTTCCACGACGACCAGCACGGCACCGCCATCGTGGTCACCGCTGCGCTGCTGGGTGCACTGCGGGTGGTGAAAAAGGACATCGGCTCCATCAAGGTGGTGGTGAACGGCCCCGGCGCCGCAGGCACTGCCATCATCAAGATGCTGCTGGCCGCGGGCGTGAAGAACGTGATTGCTTGCGATGAAAACGGAATCCTGTATAAGGACCGTGGCGTGGGTATCCAGGATCATAAAAAGATGCTCTGTGAGATCACCAACAAGGAGGATCTGCGGGGCGATCTGTCGGACGCCATCAAGGGTGCGGACGTGTTCATTGGCGTGTCGGTGGCGGGCGCTCTGAAGCCGGAAATGGCAAAGACCATGGCGAAGGATGCCATTGTGTTCGCCATGGCCAACCCCACCCCGGAGATTCTGCCGGACGAAGCCAAGGCCGCTGGTGTGCGGGTCATCGGCACCGGACGCAGCGACTTTGCAAACCAGATCAACAACGTGCTGGCCTTCCCCGGCGTGTTCAAGGGGGCCCTGAGCGTGCGGGCGCGGGACATCAACACCGCCATGAAGGTGGCAGCGGCCCACGCCATCGCCGACCTGGTGAGCGACGAGGAGCGCAATGAGGATTACATCATCCCCGGCGCCTTCGATCCCCGGGTGGCGCAGGCTGTGGCGGACGCGGTGGCAAAGGCCGCCCGGGAAACGGGGGTGGCCCGGCTGTGAGAGAGATCAGCGCCCAGGCCATCACCGAAACGGTGGCCCGTCTCTGCATCGAGGCCAACAGCCGCCTTTCTCCGGATATGGAGCATGCGGTGCGCTCGGCCTTTGAAGCCGAGCAGTGGCCCATTGCCAAAACCACGCTGAAGACCCTGTGCGACAATCTGGATGCCGCCCGGGACACCGGCCTGCCCATCTGCCAGGATACCGGCATGGCCTGCGTCTTCTGTGAGATCGGCCAGGAGGTGCACATTCAGGGCGACTTTGAAGCTGCCATCCACGCGGGCGTGGCCAAGGGCTACACCGAGGGCTTTTTGCGCAAATCTGTGGTGAAGGACCCCATCCGCCGGGGCAACACCGGCGACAATACTCCGGCGGTTATCCACACCCGCCTGGTGCCCGGCGACAGGCTGAAGATCACCGTGGCCCCCAAGGGTTTCGGCAGCGAGAATATGAGCCGCCTTGGCATGCTCAAGCCCTCGGACGGGGAGCAGGGCGTGAAGGATTTTGTGCTGGAGACCGTCAGGCTGGCGGGGCCCAATCCCTGCCCGCCCATCGTGGTGGGCGTGGGGGTGGGCGGCACCTTTGAAAAGGCCGCCCTGCTGGCCAAGCAGGCTCTGCTGCGCCCGGTCGGCAGCCGCCATCCGGACCCCTACTACGCGGCCATGGAGCAGGAGCTGCTGGACAGGATCAACCGACTGGGCATCGGCCCCCAGGGCTTCGGCGGCGAGACCACCGCGCTTGGGGTGCAGATCGAGACCTATCCCACCCACATCGCGGGCATGCCGGTGGCGGTGAACATCAACTGCCACGTGACCCGGCACAAGGAGGCGGTACTGTAATGGAATACAAGCTCACAACGCCCCTCACCGAAGAGGTGACCCGCAAGCTGCGGGCAGGCGATACGGTGCTGCTGTCCGGCGTGATCTACACCGCCCGGGACGCGGCCCACAAGCGGCTGTGCGAATGCCTGGACCGGGGCGAAGAACTGCCCGTCGACGTGAAGAATGCGGCCATCTATTATGCGGGCCCCACCCCCGCCCGGCCGGGCCAGGCCATCGGCGCCTGCGGTCCCACCACGAGCTATCGGATGGATGCCTACGCCCCCCGGCTGCTGCAGCTGGGACTGAAGGCCATGATCGGCAAGGGCAAACGCAGCGACGAGGTGGTGGAGGCCATGAAGCAGACCGGTGCGGTCTATCTGGCGGCCATCGGCGGCGCAGGTGCCCTCATGGCCAGCCGGGTGAAGACCGCCCAGCTGGTCTGCTATGAAGACCTGGGCAGCGAGGCCATTCGCCGGCTGGAGGTGGACCAGATGCCTCTGACCGTGGTGATCGATTCCCTGGGCAATAATCTGTACCAGACCGGCCCGGCGGAGTATCGGGCAGCCATGGAGCAGCGGTAAACCAAAAAGCAAACGCCCGCTCGGCCAATTGTGCCGGGCGGGCGTTTTTTCGGGGGACTCAGAATCCCTCCATGCGCAGCTGACCGCCCCGCAGGGAGGAAAACGAGGGACGGATGATCTCATCCTGCGGGCCGGGCCATCCCATCAGAAGGGGAGAACGGGGGTCGTGGGCCGCCCGGTTGGCGGCAATCCGGCCGGGCGAAAAATTTGCGTAACAATACCGGCAGCCGCCCGGGCAGGTGTTGTAAATACCCAGGTCCACGCTGGCCGCGCAGCCGCATTCCGGCCGCTGACCCTTGGCCGGGGTCCAGTGCAGCGGCTGCCCCAGCAGGGATTCCAGCAGCGTCCCGTCCACGCAGCTGCCGTGGGCAACGCCCTGGGCCCGCAGGTCCAGCGCCTCCGCGCAGCTTTGCAGGCGGATGTCGCAGTCGGCCGCGATGCGTGCCAGTCCCCCGGCCAGGCGTGCGGCAGCCCGGGGATCAAAGGCCGCCGGAACCAGGGGACGCATCCGGGCGCGGGTGCCCGGGTATTCGTCCAGAAAGCTGATCACACAGGTCTCGGTGTATCCGCGCAGCCGGTGCGCCAGCTGCGCGAACCGGTTCAGATGCCAGGCCTCGGTGTATTCCCGGGTGAAAAAGATGGGGTCGTACCGCCAGATCACCCGGCGGGGACCCAGTGCCCGGGAGAGACGCTGAAATGCCGGGAGCAGCACTGTGTCCTTGTCTGGCAGGGTGGGTTCCACATTGGCCCCGTAGCCGGTGAGCGTGATTTGAAACACCGTGAGATAGTCGGCCAGCTCGCCCAGCCGGGGCAGCAGGGGCAGCGGATTTTTGGTCCAGAACACAATGCCGTCCACGATCTGCGGGCCCAGAGGAACCCGGTACAGCCGGTGCGGCGCATGGGGAGAGGGAACCAGGGCAAACCCATCGGCCAGGCGGCGGAAAAACCAGTCTGCATACCAGGCGGGAATATCGGTGCGGCGGCTGACGCTCAGCAGCATGAAACGACCTCCTTTTCTGCAAAGGACGGAAAATGATGGCGGCGGACAAAATCGCAGGTGGGGATTCCAGGTTTATTTTAACATATCTTGCCGGTTTTGCGCGATTCCCTCTTGACGAAACGCCTTTTTTTCGGTATCATATTTATTGTTGCCCAGCCGGAGAAAGCGGCTGTGTGATTTGCTGGAGTGGCTCAGTCGGTAGAGCAGCTGATTCGTAATCAGCAGGTCGTCGGTTCAAGTCCGATCTCCAGCTCCAAAAGCCCCGCAAACATGCTGTTTGCGGGGCTTTTTTGCTGCGTTTTGCGAGCCCTGTCGACACCTCCGGAAACGGCCAGGCAAAGAAAGTTTCAAAACAGGAAAACAGCCCTTTGGATCGAACCGTCCAAAGGGCTGGTCTGCGAAAGAACCCGGTGCAAGGAAAAGAGAATGCCTACGGAATGCCGGTCAGGCCTGTTTGCGGGCGGGAGCCTTGTGCGCGGCACAGTCTCGCGCATACATGATAACGCAAACGACTGCCAGGATGGTCTCCACAATGGGCTGGGCGGCAATGACGCCGCTCAGCTGCCAGAAGTGGTTCAGCAGGATGACGGCGGGAATGAAGAGCACCGCATTC
Organism: Allofournierella sp. CML151; assembly: GCF_027853465.1. Taxonomy (NCBI): domain Bacteria; kingdom Bacillati; phylum Bacillota; class Clostridia; order Eubacteriales; family Oscillospiraceae; genus Allofournierella; species Allofournierella sp. CML151. The sequence continues at coordinate 159,767 of NZ_JAPNNW010000001.1, forward strand.
CGCATCATGGTGATCGCCAGGGATTTCAGCGCCGCGCCCAGTGCCTGGAAATAGCTGGTCACGGTGTTGATGATTCCGACCATGGGGGCGGAAAGCCCCAGCACCGTGATGAAGTGCCCTGCCTGCCGGATCAGGACCTCATCGTGCAGGAAGATGCTTGCCAGCTGGGCGCCCAACAGGCAGAAGGTGGCAAGAAACACCGCGCCCAGAAGAATGGCGTACAGGGTGGCGGTGCGCATGAGCCGTGCCATCTGATCCCGTCTGCCCGCGCCGAAATGATAGCCCACCAGCGGGGCGACGCCCTGCGCAAGGCCCACCGACAGCATGATGGGAACCATGTCCAGTTTGTAGGCAATGCCGTATGCGGCGACCGCGTCGGACCCGTAGATGCCGATGAAGTTGTTGAGGACGATGTTGGACACGCTGAGCAGAACGGTGATCAGCGCGCCGGGGATGCCGATGGTCACCACCTGGGCAACCATGCGGCTGTCGGGCGCAAACTGTTTGGGGGAAAGCTGAATCAACGGGTTTGCCTTTCGCTGGGCCCGGATCAGACAGACCAGGTAGTAAACCGTGGAGCAGAAAAAGCCGAAGGATGTGGCCAGCGCGGCGCCGGCGGTCCCCCAGCCCCACACCACAATGAAGAGAAAGTCGAACACGATGTTGACGGAGTTGCCCAGGGCCAGGCCGATGGTGCTCTCCTTGATGAAGCCGATGGAGCGGAACAGATGGACCGCGCCGTTGGAAAGGATGATGAACGGCGCACCAAGGAAAATGTAGCGCAGATAATCGCAGGTGTACGCCATGTTTTCCGCGTCCGCGCCGGAAAGGCTTGCGATTGGCTGCATGAACACAACGCCGATCAGCAGGATGACGATTCCGGCGATTGCCATGGCGTACACGCAGAAATTCAGGGTGCGCCGGACCCGTTTGGTATCGTTTTCACCCAGCAGTCTGGCGATCACGCTGTTTCCGCCCATGCCGAAAATGGACGCGATGGACATGATGATCAGCAGAATGGGGGTACACAAGGTGACTGCGGCAATCATGGCGGGCTCTTTGGTCAGAGAGACAAAAAAGGTGTCCGCGATGTTGTAAATCAGGGTGGTGAGCTGTCCCAGCATGGCGGGCAGTCCCACGCGCAGAATTGCTTTGGATGCGTTTTTTTCTTCAAATACTGTTGTCATGCAATGAAAACCTCCGTGACTTGCTTATTGCAAACGGAGTAAGCATATCCTAAAATGAAAAGCATAAACCCGGACATCTGTCCTGTTGGAGGAAGGTATGAAAAAATATTACGACAAAGCGCTGGTGGAAGAATATCTGGCAAACAGCAGCTGCGAAGCGTTCCTGAGAGATCTGAGGGACAGCCTGTTCGTAATTCGATATGAACGGGGAGAGTTTGTCACATCGCCGATGAACCATACGGAACTGCTTCAGATCGTGGTGGAGGGGACGCTCCGCATCTACTACATCCGGGACGATGGGTCCAGCTACTCGCTGGCCAACGGCCAAAAGGATTATCTGGTGGGGGAGATGGCCCTGTTCCAGAAAGAGCCGGGCAGCGTTTATGCGCAGGCCTGTGATGACCTGATCTGTCTGGCGTTTTCTATCCGGGAAAATCGGGAGAAGATGCTGGCCAGCTGCCGGTTCCTGCAGCTGGTGATCGCCTCGCTCACCCGGAAGATGGAGGCGATCACCCGGCTGGATGCCGCCCCCGCCACCCTGAAACAGCGGGTCCTGGTCTACATGCAATACAAATGCGAGAACGGGGAACTGAAGGGGGTGGAGCAGGCTGCATTTCGCCTGAACTGCAGCGCCCGTCAGCTGCAGCGAATCCTCAACCAGTACGAGACGGAAGGAATCGTGACAAAACAGGGCAAGGGGAACTATCGGATGAATCGACCGCTGCCGGAACAAACGGAATAGCCGGGGGCTGGACTGCGGCGCTGCCATAAAAATCGGATGGAAAACGGGACGCCGGGGGGCGTCCCGTTTTTCTGTGTGCAGACTGGGGTGGTTATTCCGTGCTGCCCTTTCGGTTCCGGCAGAACCGGCTTTTGCTCCCCTCCAGCCGGAACAGCATCAGGCAGCAGAGGGCGAACAGGACCAGCGCCGCGTCCGGTGCGGTGCGGGTGCGGCAGATCACCCGGGGCGCCAGTGTGCTGAGTGCCTGCACCGTGCCGGGCAGCCAGCCCAGCAGGAGCCGGAGAAAAAGCAGAGAAAACCCCAGATGAATCGGGCGCGTCACGGCCAGCGGCCAGAGGGGCAGTTCGGCACAGAGCAGCGCCCGAACCTGCAGAAACACCGAAAGGCTTTGCACACTCAGGGCCGCGCAGCAGGCCAATGCGGCCCGGCCGGGCAGCGCCGCGCCCGCCGCGCAGCCGCTGGTCACCTCCAGCCCGGCGCAGAGAAGATAGGCCGTTGCACCGGGCAGCGAGAGCGCCTGAGCGGCCGCCTCGCACAGAAAGCGGAAAAACACCACAAAGCCGCAGACGGTGAGCATGGAGCGCGTTGCGTTCTGCACGGCCTCCACCAGCCCAGCGTCCGGCCTGGGCGGGACGGCGGAGTGCGGGCCGGGGGCAGCGTCCGCCGAGGGCAGCCGCAGCGAAAGCAGCAGTCGGAATGCCAGTGCGGTGCACACATTGGCCGCCAGCATCGCGCCCAGCAGACAGATCCCCACCGGCGCGCTGCCCAGCATCAGCAGGCCCACGGTATTTACCACAAAGGCCGGGCCGGACCCGACCCCGCACACCGTGAGCAGCATGGCCTGGCGGCGGTCCAGCTCACCCTGGCGGTAGGCGCAGGAGATGGCCGACGCAGCCACCGCAAAACCGCCCAGCCAGCACAGCAGCAGCACCGTGGCGGCTCGCCGCTGCCGGATGCCCAGGCCAAGCCGGGTCACCGGGAGCAGGCCCAGTCCCAGCCACCCGGCCAGCGGGCTGCCCAGAATAAGGCCGGTGACCACAAAAAAGGGAAACAGTGCCGGAATTACCTGCAGCGTGCAGCTTTTCAAGCCGGCTGCCACGCCCCGGGCGCTGGCTTCGGGCAGGCAGATCAGCAGGCAGAGTATTCCCAGCGCAGCCGTGCCGCGGGCCAGAGCTTTGCCGTCCAATTTCTTCATAACAGGTTCCTCCCTCGTCGTATATATGCGTGTAACGGGCTTGAAAACAAGGGGGGCGGCTGCGGTGAAGCGAAAACCAAAACAGAACAGGGAACCGGCGAGCCGGATTCTGCGGGATCTGTTCCGCCAGCCGGCGGCGGATTTCTACGCGCAGCCCATGCTGCACATCAACTGTGAGGGGCAGGTGCAGGTGGAGAACTGCCGGGAAATCCTGCTGTATGACAGCAGCCGCATCCGGCTGGACATGGGCCGCTGGGAGGTGACCCTGTACGGCGACGGGCTGGAGCTGTGCACCGCCAGCCGGGGGCAGCTGCTGCTGCAGGGGCGGGTGCTGCGCACGGAGTTTTCCTACAAGGAGGGACAGTGAAATGGCAAAGCTGTGGGACGGACTGTTCGCCCGGGTGCGGTTTGTGGCGCTGGGCGGGCGCTACGAACGTTTTGTAAGCCGATGCGCCCGGGCGGGCATTCCGCTGGCCCGGCTGCGGCCAGTGCCGGGTGGAGTGTGCGGCGTCATGCCGGCCCGCTATTACAAACAGGCGGCGGCGCAGGCCCGGCCCTGCCGCACCCGCCTTCGGGTCCAGCGGCGGCGGGGGCTCTGGTTCCGGCTGCGGCGCTACCGGGGGCGCTGGGGACTTTTGCTGGGGCCGCTGGCCTTTGCGGCGGTGTTCGCGCTGCTGCAGCAGATGGTCTGGGCCATTCGCTACGACGCGGCGCTCACCCCGGCGGAACGCTCCGGCATCCGGCAGGCGCTCTACTCCATGGATATTTACGAGGGCGCCTTTTTAACCCAGACCCAGCTGCGCCGGACGGAAAAATTGCTGCTGAACCAGCAGGATGACCTGGCCTGGGTCTCGCTGAATTTTGCCGGAGGACGGCTGGTGGTGGAGGCTGCACCCGCCCAGGCCCAGCCGGAGGTGGAGGACAACAATCCGGCTGATCTGACCGCCCTCACCGACGGGCTGATCCTGGAGATGAACGTGCAGGAGGGATTCGCCGCAAAACAGCCGGGTCAGACGGTGGCGGCGGGGGAGGTGCTGGTCACCGCGGGCAAGCTGGATCGGGACGGCGCGCTGATTCCGGTCCACGCCAAGGGGACGGTGCAGGCCCGGTTCACCCGCAGCTACCAGTGTACCCAGCCGCTGGAATACCAGGCGCTGCTGCCCACCGGTCAGGTGTGGCGCTGCCTGTGCCTGCGGGCGGCGGGCCGCAGCCTGGAGCTGCCTGCCCGTCAGCCCGGCGGGCAGGATCGCTGCACGGTCACCCACCAGCCGCTCACGCTGTTCGGCTTTGCACTGCCGGTCACGGTGGAGCAACGGCTGGTGATGGAACGGCGGAGCGAGACGTTGCGGCTGACCGAAAACCAGGCGCGGGAAAAGGCGCGGCTTGCCTGCCTGCGGCAGCTGTTCCGGGACTTCCCGGACGCGCGCATTCTGCGCCAGACCCAGGAGGTTTCGGCCGGTCCGGACGATGTTACGGTCACGGTGGTGCTGCAGGTGGAGGCGAACATCGCGGCGGCCCGGCAGATGTGAGAGGCGGGACGAAAAATTTTGTTGATTTTTAACAGTTCCATTGCAAAAATTTTGTGATATAATTACTGATGAAATACTATGTATTTTTCTGTTAAATCGCAAGATTCTGGTAAAAATACAGCAGATAACAAACCAAAAAGCAGGTGTACAATGGCCGAAAAACTGATTGAACTGAACAGTGTGGATACTGCGCTTGCCATCTTTGGCAGCTGCGACGAAAACATCCGTTTGCTGGAGAATGAATTCGGGATCACCGCGGTGTGCCGCGGCACCCAGATCAAGTTCACCGGTGAGCCGGAGGGCGTGGCCGCCGCGGGCCGCGCGGTGGACGCGATGCTCACGCTGCTGGAAAATCACACCCCCCTGGAGGAACAGACGGTGCGCTACTGCATCAGTCTGGCCGGCGCGGGGGAGGAGAGCCGGGTGCAGGAGCTCACCGAGGACTTTGTGGCGATCACCGCCAAGGGCCGGCCGGTGCGCCCCAAGACCCTGGGCCAGAAGGAATACCTGAATTCCATCCGCAAAAACGCCATCACCTTCGGTGTGGGGCCTGCCGGTACCGGCAAGACCTATCTGGCGGTGGCCATGGCGGTGAAGGCCTTCAAGAGCAAGGAGGTCACCCGAATCATCCTGACCCGCCCGGCGGTGGAAGCGGGCGAAAAGCTGGGCTTTCTGCCCGGCGACCTGCAGAACAAGGTGGACCCCTATCTGCGCCCGCTGTACGACGGACTGTACGACATGCTGGGCCCCGAGACCTTCCAGAAGCTGCAGGAGAAGCAGAGCATCGAGGTGGCCCCGCTGGCCTACATGCGCGGCCGCACGCTGGACGATGCCTTTATCATTCTGGATGAGGCCCAGAACACCAGCCCCGAGCAGATGAAGATGTTCCTGACCCGCATGGGCGTGGGCAGCAAGGTGGTGGTCACCGGCGACGTGACCCAGATTGATCTGCCGGACAAGGCCCGCAGCGGCCTGGTGGACGCGCTGAGCGTGCTGAAAAACGTGGAGGGCATCGGCCGGGTCTATTTCAGCGAGAAGGACGTGGTCCGCCACCGGCTGGTGCAGCAGATTGTGAAAGCATATGATCGGGCCGCCGCCGCGCGGTCCCGCAGGAATGGGTGAGCCCATAGAACAGCGAGGAGAGAAGCTATGTCGAACAAAGTTTACATCACCAATCATCAAAAAGCCGTCAAGATCCCTTCCGGGCTGCGCATTCTGATCCGCCGCAGCTGCAATGCGGTGCTGGAATACGAAAAGTTCGAAGGCCCCGCTGAGATCAGCGTCACCTTTGTGGACAATGCGGCCATCCAGGAGCTGAACGCCCAGTACCGGGGCAAGGACATGCCCACCGATGTGCTCAGCTTCCCGCTGGGGGAAAACGGTGTGTACGACAAAAACGAGGACACCGGCGCCAGCCTGCTGGGCGACATTGTGATCTCCATGGAAAAGGCCATGGAACAGGCCGAGCTGTACGGCCATGCGCTGCAGCGCGAGGTGGCGTTCCTGACCGTTCATTCCATGCTGCATCTGCTGGGCTACGACCACGAGGCCGGCGGCCTGGAGGCGGTGCGCATGCGGGAAAAGGAAGAGGCTGTGCTGATCCAGCTGGGTCTGCCCCGCACCGTTTCCTACACCACCGATGAAATCTGAGCTGCTCCGCTTTCTGCGGGGCTTTCGCTACGCAGCCAGCGGCGTACGGGCAGCCCTTCGCGCCGAGCGTAACCTGCGCTTTCATCTGTGCGCGGCGGTGTATGTGCTGCTGCTCAGCTGCTTTTACGACTTTGACCGGGCGGAATATGCGTTGCTGTTCCTTTGCATCGGCGGCGTGATGAGCCTGGAGCTTGCGAACAGCGCGGTGGAGCGTGCAGTGGACCGGCCGGATGCCGCCCACTGGGCCGCCGCGGGCCTTGCCAAGGATATGGCGGCGGGAGCGGTGCTGGTGTTCAGCCTGGCCGCCGCTGCGGTGGGCGTTGTGCTGTTCTGGCAGCCCGCCGTGCTGGCGCACATTCCGGGCTGGCTGGCAGGCCACCCGGCGGCACTGACGCTGCTGGCGGCATCGCTGCCCTGCGCTGTCTGCTTTGTGCTGCAACCAAAAAAGAAAGGGTAACTGAACCGTGCAAACTTCTTCTGTATTCGTGGCCCTGGTGGGCCGGCCCAATGTGGGCAAATCCAGCCTGACCAACCGGCTGGTGGGCGAGAAGGTGGCCATCGTCACCTCCAAGCCCCAGACCACCCGTACCCGCATCACCGGCATTGTGACCCGCGGCCCGGTGCAGTATGTGCTGCTGGACACCCCCGGCGTGCACATTCCCCGCACCAAGCTGGGCGAGCGGATGAGCAAGGCCGCCAGCGATTCGGTGGCGGATGTGGACGTGAGCATGATGCTGTTCGAGCCCTACGGCGATTTCACCGAGGCTGAGCAGGCCATGCTGAAGGCCCTGAAGGCCAACGGCGGTCCCGCGCTGGCGGTCATCAACAAGACCGATACCCTGAAAAACCAGGCCGACCTGGACGTTCGCCGCCGCCAGCTGGAGGAGCTGGGCGTGTTCGACCGGGTGCTGGCCACCAGCGTGCGGGAGGACAAGGGCTGCGAGGAGCTGTTCGATGTGCTGGCCCGCTACGCGGTGGAGGGCCCTCATTTCTTCCCGGATGACGCCTACACCGATATGCCGGAAAAGGCGCTGGTGAGCGAGATTCTGCGGGAGAAGATGCTGCTGAATCTGCGGGACGAGATCCCCCACGGCATCGCCGTCACGGTGGAGCGGTTCAAGGAGCGGCCGGACAAAAACATCATCGACATTGACGTGAACATCTACTGCGAGCGCAAGAGCCACAAGGGCATGGTCATCGGCAAGGGCGGCCAGATGCTGAAAAAGATCGCCAGCCAGGCCCGGCTGGACTGCGAGGATTTCCTGGGAGCCAAGGTGAATCTGCAGTGCTGGGTCAAGGTGAAGGACGACTGGCGCGATTCCGATTTCCTGCTCAACGACTTTGGCTTCAAGCAGACCAACTGACCGCTATGGCAGGGGGAATGCAGCTGGTGACCCCGGGCCTTGTGCTGCGGGAGGTAAAGATCGGCGAGGCGGACCGGATCCTCACGGTGCTCACACCGGAGCTGGGGGTCATTTCGGTATCCGCCAAAGGCAGCCTGCGGCTGAAAAGCAAGCTCTTCAGCGCCTGCGGGCTTTTTTGTTATTCAGAATTCACCCTTTTCGCGGGCAAGAATATGTATCTGGCCAACGACGCCCAGGTGAAAAAGGTGTTCTTTGGCCTGCACGAAAGCGTGGAGGCCATGGCGCTGGCCATGTATCTGGCCGAGCTGGCGCTCACCCTTTCGCCGGTGGGCGGCGAGGCCGAGGCGCTGCTGCGGCTCACATTGAACAGTCTGTATCTGATCAGCGAGGGCAAAAAGCCTCTCGCACAGATCAAGGCAGTGTTCGAGCTGCGGGCGGTGTGCGAGGCCGGCTTCATGCCGGACCTGCTGTGCTGCCGCGGCTGCCATAAATACGATGGCGGCGACTTTTATTTTGACGGGTCCGCCGGGCTGCTGCTGTGTGCCGACTGCGCGGCCAAGCAGAACAAGACCCCCAATCTGGACCCGGCGGCGCTGCTGGCGCTGCGCCACATTGCCCTGGTGGAGGATAAAAAGATTTTCAGTTTTTCCATCCCCCAAAAGAGCATGGAGGCGCTGGGCCGGATCACCGAGCGGTATGCCCTTCAGGTGCTGGACAAGCCCCTGAAGACCCTGGATTTTGTGCATACGATGCTCACCTGATCGGCACGCCCGCTTTTTTGAAACATTTATGAGGAGCGATCCATGGAAAAAAGTTATCTGAAAACGCTGGAGCTGGAAAAGATTCTGAATCGGGCAGCCCAGCTGGCGGTCTGCCCGGAGGCGCGCACCCTGCTGCTGGAGCAGGACGCCTTTGAGACCGTGGAAGAGGTGCGGTACGCCCTCTCCCAGACCGATGCCATCAACACCCTGCTGCTGAAAAACGGCAGCCCCCGGTTCGGCGGGGTGCAGGGGGTGGACAAGGTGGTGAACCGGGCACTGAAGGGCGGCATCCTGTCCATGGCGGAGCTGCTGGAGGTGGCCGGCGCGCTGCGCAACTTCCAGAACCTGGTCAGCTGGTACCACATCACCGAGCACGACATGCTGCCGGTGGACGATCTGTTCTATGCCCTGACCCCCCAGCCCACCCTGGAAAAGAACATCTCCAGCGCCATTCTGTCGCCGGAGGAGATGGCGGATACCGCCAGCAACACCCTGTTCGAGATCCGGCGCAAGATCCGTGCCATGGAAAATTCCATCCGGGACAAGCTGGATGCCATCATCAAAAACAGCACCACCAATAAATTTTTGCAGGACGCGGTGGTCTCGCTGCGCAACGGCCGCTTTGTGGTACCGGTCAAGGCCGAGTACCGGGGCGAGGTGGGCGGCGTCATCCACGACGTGTCCTCCAGCGGCTCCACCGTGTTCGTGGAGCCCACCGCTGTGGTGGAGGCCAACGCCAAGATCATGCAGCTGCGCAGCCAGGAGAAAAGCGAGATCGAGCGCATTCTGGCCGCCTTCACCGATCAGGTGGCCTCCATTGAGCCGGTGTTCAACTTCAGTTATCAGGCTATGCTGAACATTGACGTGCTGCTGGCCAAGGCCCGTCTGGCGCTGGAGCAGCAGGCCTATATGCCCCAGGTGGCGGACAGCATGTGGTTCGACCTGAAAAAGGCCCGCCACCCCCTGATCGACAAGGACAAGGTGGTCCCGGTGGACGTGGCCCTGGGTAAGGAGTATGACACCCTGGTCATCACCGGCCCCAACACCGGCGGTAAAACCGTCACCCTGAAGACCGCAGGCCTGTTGTGCGCCATGGCTCAGCACGGCCTGCTGATCCCGGCCCACGAGCAGAGCACCGTCTGCGTGTTCAGCGAGTATCTGGTGGACATCGGCGACGAGCAGAGCATCGAGCAGAGTCTGTCCACCTTCTCCGGCCACATGAAGAAGATCACCGGCATTCTGGACCACGCGTACAAGAATACGCTGGTCCTGCTGGATGAGCTGGGTGCGGGCACCGACCCGGCCGAGGGTGCAGCGCTGGCGGTGAGCATCATCGAGCAGCTGCGCATTCAGGGTGCCCTGATCATGGCCACCACCCACTACTCCGAGATGAAGGTGTTCGCACTGGAGACCCCCGGCGTGATGAACGCCAGCTGCGAGTTCGACGTGGAGAGCCTGCGTCCCACCTACAAGCTGAGCGTGGGCGTGCCGGGCAAGTCCAACGCCTTCCTGATCAGCGAGAAGCTGGGCGTGCCGCCCCGGGTGATCCAGCGGGCCCAGACCCACCTGACCAACGACGACAAGCGGCTGGACAGTGTGCTGGCCCAGTTGGACGACCTGAAGCTGCAATTGAAGGCCAGCCAGGACGAGGCGGAAAAGGCCAAGGCCGAGGCGGAGCACAAGCTGGAATCCGCCCGCAAAAAGTATGACGCGCTGGTCAAGCAGGGCGAGACCGAGCTGGAGGCCGCCCGCCTGAAGGCTCGTCAGATGGCCCAGCAGGTACAGGACGAGGCCTACCGGCTCACCGACGAACTGCGCAAGCTGCAAAAGGACGAAAAGACCAGCGCCGCCCAGCGCGCTGCCCGGGCCCGGGAGATCGCCCGAAAGGAGACCGAGGGCCTGTACGGCAAGACCGATGTGGTGCACAACGTGGTCAAGGAGTTCGTGCCCCTCAAGCAGGTGAAGGTGGGCCAGGAGGTGGTCATCGCCGACATCGAGCAGACTGCCACCGTGATGAGTCTGCCGGACCGGAACGGTCTGGTGGAGGTGCGGGCCGGCATCCTGAAAACCAAGGTGCCGCTGAGCAACCTGAAAGCGCCGGACAAGCTGAAAAAAACGGCGAACAATGCAAAACCCAAGCCCCAGCCCCGCAGTACCACTGTGCAGCGGGTACAGCGCAAGGCCAGCATGGAGATCAACCTGCTGGGCATGACTGTGGAAGAGGCTCTGATGGAGACCGACCAGTTCATCGACCATGCGGTGATGAACGGCCAGACCATGGTGTACCTGATTCACGGCAAGGGCACCGGCGCGCTGCGCAAGGCCATCCACGCGCACCTGCGGGGCCACCGCAACGTGAAGAGCTTCCGCCTGGGCCAGTACGGCGAGGGCGAGGCCGGTGTGACCGTGGTGGAGCTGAAATAAGAAAAAACGATACAACCGGAAAAAGCGCCGGGCGCGGCCTTTCCCAGAAGGGAGGCAGCGCCCGGCGCTTTTTGTTTGGTAAGATCAGGTGTTGTCGGTTTCCCGGATCAGCAGTACCGACTCATAGGGACGCAGCGCCCAGTCGGCGGCGGGAGCACTGTCGCTGTAGTTGGACAGCAGCACCCGGTAGCCCTCCAGCGAAACCGGGCAGTGCCAGCGGCAGGCCGCCCGATAGAAGTTGTTCACACACAACAGGCTCTGGCCCTGATACTCTCGCCGGTAGGCCAGTACGGAGGGGTGTTTCTGGTCCACCGGGGCAAAATCGCCATAGGCGAACACATCGTATTCCTTGCGCAGGCGGATCAGCGCCTTGTAATAGGCGAAGATGGAATCCGGGTCGTCCACCTGGCTGGCGGCGTTGATGCGGCTGGTGTTGGGGTTCACTTCAATCCAGGGGGTGCCGGTGGTAAAGCCGCCGTTCTCGCCGTCGGTCCACTGCATGGGGGTGCGGCTGTTGTCCCGGGAGTGGATTTTCAGGATGTTGTAAACGCTCTCCTCGGAAAGGCCCTTGTCCCGCAGAATCTGGAAATGATTCAGGCTTTCCACATCCCGGTACTGGTCCAGTCGGGTGAAGCCCGCATTGGTCATGCCCAGCTCCTCGCCCTGGTACACATAGGGGGTACCCCGCAGGCCGTGGATCACACCCGCCAGCATCTTGGCGGATTCCTTCCAGTATTCGCCCTCGTCGCCGAAACGGGAGACCACACGGGGCTGGTCATGGTTGCACCAGAACACCGCGTTCCAGGCATTGTGCGCGGCCATGCCCTCCTGCCAGGAGAAGAGCAGTTCTTTCAACCGACCGAAGTCCGCCGGGACAATCACCCACTTTTCGTTGCCCATAAAGTCCACCTTCAGATGATGGAAGGAGAACACCATGGAAAGCTCGCCGCAGTCCGCCCCGGCGTACCGGAAGCAGTTTTCCATGGAGGTGGAGGACATCTCACCCACGGTTACAATCTCCGGGTCCTGGCCGAAGCTCTCCCGGTTCAGCTCCTGCAAGAATTCGTGGATGCGGGGGCCGTCGGTGTAGAAGCGGCGGCCATCGCCCAGATCATCGTCGGCGTATTCGCCCTTGCTGATCAGGTTCACCACATCAAAGCGGAAGCCCTTCACGCCCTTATCCATCCAGAACCGGACAATCTGCTGCACCTCGCGGCGCACGGCCGGGTTTTCCCAGTTCAGGTCCGCCTGGGTTTTGTCGAACAGGTGCAGGTAATATTTGCCCACCTGGGGCGCGTATTCCCAGGCGCTGCCGCCGAACTTGCTCTGCCAGTTGGTGGGAGCACTGCCATCTGCCCGGGCGGGACGGAAGATGTAGTAGTCCTGGTATACCGGGTCCCCGGCCAGCGCCTTTTGGAACCAGACATGCTCGGTGGAGGTATGATTGAACACCATATCCAGCATCAGGCGAATGCCCCGCTGTGCGGCCTGCCGGGCCAGCTCTTCAAAATCCTCCATGGTGCCGTAGCGGGGGTCGATGGTCCGGTAGTCCGCCACGTCGTAGCCGTTGTCATTCTGCGGGGAGACGAAGAAGGGGGTCAGCCAGATGTAGTCCACGCCCAGCTCTTTCAGGTAATCCAGCTTCTGGATGACGCCCCGCAGTTCGCCCAGACCGTCGCCGTTGGTGTCCAGAAAGGACTTGGGATAGATTTGATAGATAACACTTTTTTTGAAATCCTGCATAGATAACGCCTCACTCAAAGCGGATGATGGGGGTGGTGCCGGCCTGAGCGTCAATGCCGGTCTCGAAGGAAAGGGTGTGTCCGGCGGTCTCCGGAATCACCACAGCGGTGACGGTGGGGTGCCCGGCGGCGCGGATCTTGTCCAGATCGAAGGAAATGAGCTTGTCGCCGGTTTTCACCCGGTCGCCCACCTTCACGTGCAGCGCAAAGCCGTCGCCCTTCATGGCCACGGTGTCCATGCCCACATGGATCAGCAGCTCCATGCCGTTGTCCAGGGTCAGACCGCAGGCGTGCTTGCTGTCCTCAATCACCGAGGAGACGGTGGCGTTGGCCGGAGCGACTACCACCTCTCCGGTGGGGTCAATGCCCACGCCCTGGCCCAGAATTCCCTGGGAAAAGACCTGGTCGGGAATTTCGCTCAGGGGAATCACCTTGCCGGAAAGGGGAGCCACCAGCAGATCCTGCCCGGGCATCGCTGCCGGTTCCTCTGCCGGGGCTGCAGGAGCGGCTTCGGCGGGAGCGGTTTCCATGCCCCGGTCAGCGGGGGAGAGGCGGCGGCTGCCCACCGCGATGGTCAGACCAAAGGGAATCACGATGGCGGCGGCCATGGCCAGCAAAAAGCCCAGCCAGTACTGGGGCTTGATGGACAGGATGCCCGGCAGGCCGCCCACGCCGATGGAGTAGGCCTCCACCTGGAAGCTGGTGGCGATCACGGCAGCCACCGAGGAGCCGATCATGCCGCACACCAGCGGAAAGCCGTTCTTCAGGTTGACGCCGAACAGGGCGGGCTCGGTAACGCCCAGATAGCAGGAGATGCAGGCGGGAATGTTCACCTGCTGGGCCCGCTCATTTTTCTTCTGCAGCACCGACATGGCCAGCACGGCGGAACCCTGCGCGATGTTGGACAGGGCGATCATGGGCCACAGAATGGTGCCCTGATACAGGTTCACCAGCTGAGAGTCGATGGCATTGGTCATGTGATGCAGGCCGGTCATAACGATGGGGGCATAGATCAGACCGAACAGGGCGGCGAACAGCCACTTTACCTGAGAGGTCAGGCCCATGTAGACCACGGCTGCAATGGCATCGCCGATTTTCCAGCCGATGGGGCCCACGACAGTGTGGGCGATGATCACGGCGGGAACCAGCGAGAGGAAGGGAACCACGATCATGCGCACCACTTCCGGGCAGTGCTTTTGCCAGAAGCGCTCCAGATACACCAGCACGAAGCCCGCCAGCATGGCCGAGATCACCTGGCCCTGATAGCCGATCATGGAGACCTGGGCAAAGCCGAAGTCCCAGACCGGAATTTCGGTGGCGGTGGCCACCGAGAAGCCGTTCAGCAGCTGGGGCGATACCAGGGTAAGGCCCAGCACGATGCCCAGAATCTGGGTGGTGCCCATCTTTTTGGTGATGGACCAGACAATGCCCACCGGCAGCATGTGGAATACCGCCTCGCCGATGAGCCACAAAAAGTTGTACACGCCGGACCAAAACTGGGACACATCCGCCAGGCTCTGGGTACCGTTGGCAAAGAAGTTGATCTCGCCGATGATGTTGCGGAAGCCCAGGATCAGACCGCCGCAGATCAGTGCCGGGATGATGGGGGCGAAGATCTCGCCCAGGGTGCCCACGATGCGCTGGGCCAGCGACTGATTGCTGGCGGCAGCGGCCTTCACCGCGTCCTTGCTCACGCCCTCGATGCCGGCAAAGGCGGTGAACTGGTTGTAAAAGTCCGCCACATCGTTGCCGATGATCACCTGGAACTGGCCTGCCTGGGTGAAGGTGCCCTTCACCGAAGGCAGCGCCTCGATCTTGTCGGTCTCGGCCTTGGCCGGCTCCACCAGCACAAAGCGCATCCGGGTCATGCAGTGGGACACCGCCCGAATGTTTTCCTTGCCGCCGATGTACTGCAGCAGCGCCTGAACATCGGCCTGATAATTTGCCATGGTGCGTTCCTCCTCAAGATGGTTGGATTGACCGGGCGTTTTGCGCCCGTTTGTTCTGCATGTTCAGAATATCATACTTGTTTAAACAAGTAAATAAGGCAAAAGGCCGAAGCTTTTGCCCGGTTTTTGGGCAGAAAAACGATTCGGCCGCAGATCGCTGCCAACGGCTTGACGCGGGCAGAGAGGAGCGATATAATATTATGATTCAAGTGTTCAAACAAGTGGGGGAGACTATGCCGCGCCAGAAGTTTTTGCAGATCTATTCACAGCTCAAGCAGCGCATCGAATCCGGTGAATACCCGGTGGGCCAGCTGCTCCCCTCGGAAAATACCCTGATCGGGGAATTCGACTGCTCCCGCAACACGGTGCGCCGGGCCATCTCTGAGCTGGTGCGGGACGGTTATGTCCAGACCCGGCAGGGCTGGGGCGTCTGCAACATCTTCCAACCCATTGAACATTCCTCCTACACCATGGGCATGATCGAGTCCTTCCGGGAAACGGCGCAGCGTACCGGCCAGACCAGCACCACCCGGGTGGTGGCCTTTGACACCTGCACGGCGGACGAAGCCATTGCCGCCCGGACCGGCTTTCCGGTGGGAGAGGAGCTGTTTGCGCTGCAGCGTATCCACGATCTGGACGGAGTGGCCCGCATCCTGAACATCAGCTACCTGCGGCGCAGCTGCATGCCCGGGCTTACCCGCCAGATCGCCGAGGGTTCGCTGTACCGGTATCTGGAAGAGGAGCTGGGCATGTCCATCATCACCAGCAAGCGAACCTTCACGGTGGAGCTGGCCACCCCGCAGGATCGGCAATGGCTGGAGCTGGGGGAGTACAACTGCCTGGCAGTGGTGGCCAACCAGGTGTACAACAGCGAGGGCGTCATGTTTGAGTATACCCAATCCCGACACTATCCAGGCAGCTTCCGTTTCCAGGACAATGCGGTGCGCCGCCCGGCGGAATCCTGACCGAAATGAAATACCCCGGTATCCTGCAAAAATGCGGATGCCGGGGTATTTTTCATAAAAAAGGCGGCGCCGTTTCCGACACCGCCTTTTTCTGAAGCGTTGCTTACTTGTTCTTGCTCTGAATGTACTCGTGAATGGCCTTGGCTGCGTGCTTGCCCGCGCCCATGGCCAGGATCACGGTGGCCGCGCCGGTCACGGCGTCGCCGCCGGCGTACACGCCCTCGCGGCTGGTCAGGCCGTCGTCACCGTTGGTCACGATGCAGCCGTGGCGGTTGGTCTCCAGGCCGGGGGTGGTGGAGCGGATCAGCGGGTTCGGGCTGGTGCCGATGGACATGATCATGGTGTCCACGTCCAGCACAAAGTTGCTGTCCTTCTTCTCCACGGGACGGCGGCGGCCGCTGTCATCGGGCTCGCCCAGCTCCATCTCCACGCACTCCATGCCCTTCACGCAGCCGTTTTCGTCGCCCAGAACACGCACGGGGTTGGTCAGGATCTTGAAGATGATGCCCTCTTCCTCGGCATGCTCCACCTCTTCCTTACGGGCGGGCAGCTCTTCCATGCCGCGGCGGTAGACGATGTACACGTTCTCGGCGCCCAGACGCTTGGCGCTGCGGGCCGCGTCCATGGCCACGTTGCCGCCGCCCACAACGGCCACGTTTTTGCTCTTCTTGATGGGGGTCTTGCTGCCCTCCTTGTAAGCCTTCATCAGGTTCACGCGGGTCAGGTACTCGTTGGCGGAGTACACGCCCTTCAGGCTCTCGCCGGGGATGCCCATGAACCGGGGCAGGCCCGCGCCGGAGGCCACATACACGGCCTCGTAGCCGTAGTCGTGCATCAGCTCGTCAATGGTCAGCACCTTGCCGATGACCATGTTGGTCTCGATGTCCACGCCCATGGCCTGCAGGCCCTCGATCTCCTGCTGCACAATGGCCTTGGGCAGACGGAACTCGGGAATGCCGTATACCAGCACGCCGCCCGCCAGATGCAGAGCCTCGTACACGGTGACCTTGTAGCCCAGCTTGGCCAGGTCGCCGGCGGCGGTCAGGCCGCTGGGGCCGGCGCCGATGATGGCCACCTTATGGCCGTTGGATTCGGGAACGGTGGGGGCGGTGGTGTTGTGCTCCCGGTGCCAGTCGGCCACAAAGCGCTCCAGCCGGCCGATGCCCACGCTCTCGCCCTTGATGCCGCGCACACACTTGCCTTCGCACTGGGTTTCCTGGGGGCAGACGCGGCCGCACACCGCGGGCAGCGCACTGGAGGCGCTCAGCACCTGATAGGCGCCCTCAAAGTCCTCCTCGGCCACCTTGCCGATGAAGCTGGGAATGTCGATGCCCACCGGGCAGCCGGTCTGGCAGGGCTTGTTCTTGCAGCCCAGGCAGCGCTTGGCCTCGTTCACCGCCATCTCGGGGGTGTAGCCAAGAGCAACCTCCTTGAAGTTTTTGTTCCGAACGTTGGGCTCCTGGCTGGGCATGGGGCAGCGCTTCGGGTCCATATTATGCAATGCCATTTTCGGGTTCCTCCCAATTGTTTTTCAATTTCCTGACGATAAAGAGTTGTACGGTACGCGGAATTACTGCACGTCCTTCTTGAACAGGTTGCAGTGCTCCTCCCGGGCGTGGGTCTCGAAGTCCTTGTACATGCTGCCGCGCTGCATGGCCTCGTCAAAGTCCACCAGGTGGCCGTCAAAGTCCGGGCCGTCCACGCAGGCGAACTTGGTCTCGCCGCCCACGGTCAGGCGGCAGCCGCCGCACATGCCGGTGCCGTCGATCATGATGGGGTTCATGGACACAACGGTCTTCACGTCGTACTTCTTGGTGGTCAGGCAGACGAACTTCATCATGACCAGGGGTCCGATGGCGATCACTTCGTCGTAGTTCTCACCGCTCTGGATCAGCTCCTCCAGCGGCGCGGTGACCACGCCCTTCTGGCCGTGGCTGCCGTCGTCGGTCATCATGACCAGCTTGTCGCTGCAGGCCTTGAATTCATCCTCCAGAATGACCAGGTCCTTGTTGCGGAAGCCCACGATGCTGTGCACCTCGCAGCCCAGCTCATGCAGCTTCTTGGCGATGGGGTAGGCAATGGCGCAGCCCACGCCGCCGCCCACAACGGCAACCTTCTTCAGGCCGTCCAGATGGCTGGCGACGCCCAGGGGGCCCACGAAATCGTGCACGCTGTCGCCCTCGCGCAGCTCGTTCAGCTCCATGGTGGAGCCGCCCACGATCTGGAAGATGATGGTCACGGTGCCCGCCTCGCGGTCATAGTCCGCCACGGTCAGGGGGATGCGCTCGGAATCCTCCATGGCGCGCACGATGATGAACTGGCCCGGCTGAGCCTTCTTGGCCACCAGCGGCGCTTCGATCACCAGCTTGGTGACCGTGGGATTCAACTCTTTTCGTTCAACGATCTTAAACATGGCATATCGCTTCCTTTTCATTCACAAAATGAAACCGGCATTTTGCGGATGCATGCAAATGCCGGCCGGGGACCGAAAAAATGCACAGTCCTCTTACATTATAACGTATAAATGCCCCCGGTGTAAATACACCGAGGGCATTCAGTGCGGGAAAATCGATTAGAAATCGATGGGCAGGTCGTAGTAGCAAGCCTTCAGCAGCTTCTCCATCTCTTCCTGGCTGGGCTGACGGGGGTTGGAACCGGTGCAGGCATCGCCAATGGCCAGTTCAGCAACCTGAGGCAGCTTGTCCATGAATTCCTTCTCATCGATGATGCCGCCCTCGTACTCCTTGATGCAGGTGGGGATGTTCAGCGCGGCGTTCATCTTCTTGATCTCAGCGATCAGGGCGTCCACCAGCTCTTCGGTGGTGTTGCCTTCCAGCTTGATGAAGCGGGCGATGTCGGCGTAACGCTCGGCAGCGCTCTCAACCTTGCTGTTGTACTTGATGACCTTGGGCAGGTACATGGCGTTGGCGCAGCCGTGTACGATGTGGCCGCCGGTGTAAGCAGCGCCGGTCTTGTGAGCCATGCTGTGAACGATGCCCAGCAGAGCATTGGAGAAGGCCATGCCGGCCAGGCACTGCGCATTGTGCATGCGGTCACGGGCATCCATGTCGCCGTTGTAGCTGGCAACCAGATCGTTGTGGATCATCTTGATGGCATGCAGAGCCAGAGGATCGGTGTAATCGCAGTTGCAGGTGGAAACATAAGCCTCGATGGCATGGGTCATAGCGTCCATACCGGTGTGAGCGGTCAGCTTCGGGGGCATCTTCTCGGCCAGCTCGGGATCAACGATGGCCACATCGGGAGTGATGTTGAAGTCAGCCAGGGGGTACTTGATGCCCTTGGAGTAGTCGGTGATAACGCTGAACGCGGTAACCTCGGTGGCAGTGCCGGAGGTGGAAGGAATGGCGCAGAAATGAGCCTTCTGGCGCAGCTTGGGGAAGTTGAAGGGGATGCACAGCTCCTCGAAGGTTACATTGGGGTACTCGTAGAAAGCCCACATGGCCTTGGCGGCGTCGATGGGGGAACCACCGCCCATGGCGACGATCCAGTCGGGCTGGAACTCGGTCATGGCAGCAGCGCCGCGCATAACGGTCTCCACAGAGGGATCGGGCTCGACGTTCTCAAACAGGTAAACTTCCATGCCGCCTTCTTTCAGGGCGTTGATGGCGCGATCCAAAAAGCCGAAACGCTTCATGCTGCCGCCGCCCACGACGACGAAAGCCTTCTTGCCACCCAGGTTCTTCAGTTCCTCCAGAGAACCCTTGCCATGATACAGATCGCGGGGAAGAGTAAAACGTGCCATTGTCATTACCTCCAAAAAAATACCGATAATAAAAATAACGTGTTCTAAACGTTAAAATCTTAACGCGAACTGGGCGAAAAGAAACCGCACAAGACGGCAGGCGTTTGAACGTTATTTTCTTGACACCCCTATAATACCATTGCCAAATCCTGGTGAGTAATGTATTATTTAAATAAAACTATATCAAATATGACATAATACTGCGCTGTTTACAAAGTTTTTTCGAAAATTTTGGAGACAGATGCTGGCAAATCACACAAAGGGGGAGATGGCATGAATCTGCAGCAGCTGCGCTGTGTGCTGGAGATCGCGCGGGTGGGCAGCGTGACCAAGGCGGCCCAGAATCTTTACATCAGCCAGCCTAACCTGAGCCGGACCATCAAGGAGCTGGAGAAAGAGCTGGGGGTCAGCCTGTTCCGGCGGGGGGCCCAGGGAATGGAGCCCACGGTGGAGGCCGCCCAGCTGCTGCGCTACGCCGAGACGATTCTGCGGCAGGTGGGCGAGCTGGAGAGCATCTACCGCACCCATGAGCAGACCATGCGGCTGGCACTGGCCGGGCCCCACAGCGGCTATATCACCCGGGCGCTGGCGGCCTATCTGGCCAAACAGCAGGGCAAGCCGCTGAACGTGAGCTATCAGGAATCCGCCACCGCCCAGGCATTGGACGCGGTAAGCCGGGGCCAGGTGCAGATCGCCGTGGTGCGCTATCAATTGCTGTACGACGACTATTTCAAGGAGCTGTTCGCCAAGGCGGGGCTTGCCAGCCGCACCCTGTTGCGGTTTACCCCCTGCGTGCTGATGGCCCCCGGCCATCCGCTGGCCGGGCAGGAGACGCTGGACTACGAGCAGCTGCAGCAGTATCCCCAGATTCTGCGGGGCGACGCTCAGCTGGCCGAGCAGACCGAGTTCGCCGTTCCCCGGCAGGGGGCCGCCGGGCGCATCCATGTGCAGGACCGGGCCAGCATGTACGAGCTGCTGCGGGGGGTGCCGGGCAGCTATGCCTGGTCCAATCCGCTGCCGGAGGCGGAATGCCGCCGCCACGGACTGGTGCAGCGCCGCTGCGCCGGGGTGGCCATGAACCGGGATGTGGCCCTGTGGCAGGCGAAATATGGACTGTCCCCCCTTGCCCGGGATTGTCTGGTGGCTCTGCAGGAGGCAGCCAGCCGTCAGGGAATGCTGCTGCGGGCCATGCAGAAAACCGGAATTGAACCGGCAGGACCGGCTGAATAAAAAGCAACCGCCCGTTCCGAATCCATCGGAACGGGCGGTTTTGTTTGGTCAGTCTTCCACAATTTCGGGACCGCTCAGGTATTTGCCGTAGATAAAATAGCGCTGGCTGGTGTGCTGCAGGGTGCCGAAGGGGTAGCAGGTGTACAGGATCACATTCTCCTCGTCCGCCTCCAGGTCGTAGGCGGAGCTGTCGGTGTCCAGCGCCACCTGCATGTTCACCACCTCATAGTGGTATTCCCCGTAGTAGGTGGTGATGATGATCTCGTCGCCCAGCTCCACGTTTTCAAAATCCCGGAAGTAGGTGTTGGTGTGGGCTCCGGCCAGAATGGTGCCGCCCTCGCCGGGAATATGGGCGCCGGTGTAGGTGCCCGCGCCCTGGTTCAGCTGGGTCTTGCCGTCGCCCCAGTACATGGCGCAGTCCACGTTGGTGCCGGGGATCACGATGCGGCCCAGCTCATCGCCCACGGCGGGATAGCCGCCGAACTCCTCCAGATTGACCGTGGGTTCCGGTGTGGGCTCCGGCGTGGGGCTGGGGGTCGGTTCCGGTGTGGGCGCGGCGGTGGGCGACGGTGTGGGGGTGGGCTCCGGCGCGGGAGCAAACAGCCCGCAGCCGCTCAGCAGCAGGGCCGAGCAGACGGCCAGCGCCAGGCTTTTCCATACAAAAGGCAGCTTCAAGGGTTACACCTCTTTTTTCAAAATGAAATGCGCCGGAAAGACTTTTACCGCGCGCTTTTTTCAGTATAGCAAAAAAGGAAGGGACAGTAAAGCAAAAACCGGGGGCGCCTCCAAAGCGGAAGCGCCCCCGGCCGGAAGAAGAAGTTACGCCTGAGGCGCAAACAGCTTGGGCAGCATTTTATAAAGAACGACCGCCACCACCGTGGTGAGGATGGCTTCCGGCAGCATATAGGTGCCGTTGTATACCGCGCTGTACAGCCAGCACAGGGCGTTTTCGCCCATGCTGGCAATCTGCGCGCCCCAGCCAAATTCGGTCATCCACTCAAAGGCGTAGTCATAGTCCTTCCAGACGATGTAGCCGGACAGGAAGCTGCACAGATAGCGCAGCAGGCAGACCGCCAGGGTGCCCACGCAGACACCGGCCAGCCGGTTGGGAATGGGCTTGGCGATCAGGCCGGCCAGACCCAGCAGGGTGAAGGCCACCAGAAAGTCCAGCAGCACGCTGCCCACCACGGCACCCAGAGTCTGGCAGTAGGTCAGATCGGAAATGCCCAGCAGCAGCTGGATCAGACTGAACACGAAGGCGGTGAGCATGCTCCAGGCGGGGCCGCGGCGGAAGCTGACCAGAATGATGGGCAGCATGCTCACCAGGGTGATGGAGCCGCCGTGGGGCAGCTTGAAGATGGGAATGTAGCTCAGAATGGTGGACAGCGCAATCATCAGCGCGCATTCCACCAGCGCATGGGTGCGGGTCGTCGATTTTGTCATGGTTGTACCAGCCTTTCCCGGCTCTGCGGCCGTGTGAAAAAAGAGTAGTACATAAAAACATCTGCACAAAAAACGCCCCCGCACGAAAAAAACATGCAGGGGCGCAAAAATCGCGCAATGATCCTCAAACTTCCTACGCCGGCATTACCCGGATCAGGTTCAAGGTGACCCAGAGCTGCACTTTGCTCTGATCTCAGCCGGGGATGGCCCCCAGCGCCCCTGTTTTTATGTCCAAGAATCAGTATAACACGATCGGGAAATTTGTCAAGGTTTTGCCGGGCGGCTCAGCCCTCGGCAGGGACGGCCTTTTTGCCTGTCTTGCAGATGTCCTTCAGGCAGCAGGCAGCGCAGTCCGGCTTGCGGGCATCGCACACCGCCCGGCCGTGCAGCACGAACCGGTGGCACAAATCGCTGCCCTCCTCCGGGGGGATGATCTTCCACAGGGCCATTTCCACCTTTTTGGGCTCGGTGAGGTTTTTCACCAGGCCGATCCGGTTGCACAGCCGGATACAGTGGGTGTCGGTGACAATGGCGGGCTTGCCGAACACGTCGCCCATGATCAGGTTGGCGCTCTTGCGGCCCACGCCGGGCAGGCTGAGCACCGCGTCAAAATCGTCCGGTACCTTGCCGCCGAAGTCGTCCCGCAGGCGGCGCATGCACAGGCTGATGTCCCGCGCCTTGGAGCGGCCCAGCCCGCAGGGCTTCACAATGGCCTCGATCTCCTCCGGCTCGGCGGCGGCCAGCGCTTCCACGCTGGGGTATTTGGCAAACAGATCCTTGCACACCACGTTGACCCGGGCGTCGGTGCACTGGGCGGCCAGCCGCACCTCCACCAGCAGCTGCCAGGCGTGGTCATAATCCAGGGTACACTCCGCGACGGGATAGGCGTCTTTCAGGCGCTGAATCACTTCCAGCGCCAGAGCTTTTGTGGTCATGGGTAAAAATCCCTCCAGTTCAGGTTGTGAGCGTTCTTCTTGGTTCCGGCCTGCTTCGCCCGCAGTGGATGGGGCCGCGGAGGCAGGGAATCGTCGGGATGAAGTTTGCCTGATTATAGCATGAATTCTTATTTTGGGCAATTCCTTTTGTTCCCGGCGGGCTTTTTTGAGCGGCAGACAGCAGGATGCGGGGAGCGAAAAAGGCGGCAGAAGAAGGGGTGTTTGCCCCCGCTGGGAAGCCGCACGGCGGCCGCCGCGGAATATTTGCTGCAAATTTGTCAGAAATCCGTGAAAAATTCCTTGCTTAAAGGCAGGAAACAGGATATACTGGTTAACAGAATGTCTTCATATACGAATAAGGTATACAAAGATTAACCGATTGTGGGGCCGAATGGTTCCGATCGGAGGGAAAGGGAAGTACGCTTTCCGGCAAGGGGGCCGGATGGCGAGGAGGAATGCATGAAACGCAAAAAGAAACTGAAGCTGTTCGACACGAAGTATCTGCTCGTGAGCGTGGGCGCCGTTGCGGTGATGGTGGCCCTGTCGGTCACCATGACCGTGCGGTACAGTGTCCAGATGCGGGAGCTGTTCCGCAAGGAGGTACAGACCAATCTGGCGTATGTCTCGACCCAGAACAAGGACGCGCTGCAGAATATGCTGAACAGCCAGGAAAATTTTCTGGCGGCACTGGCGGCAGGCTTTGAGGAGCAGGAGCTGTACGAACCGGAGCAGCTGCTGGGGCGCCTGTCCCGCTACGCGAAATCCTACGGCTTTTACAATATGGGTGTGGTGACCCGGGACGGCGTCTGTCACACGACTCTGGGCGAGCATCTGCCGCTGGAGGACGAGGACTATGTGAAGCGGGGCTTTGCCGGGGAGTTTACCATTTCGGATATGCGGCGGAGCGAGGATGGAAAGGACTACATCAACATTTTCACCATGCCCGTTTACCGGGATGGACAGGTGGAGATGCTGCTCACCGCGCCGTACCGGTCCAGCCAGTTCGCCCGGATGCTGGACATCCCCTCCTTTGACGGCGGCGGCCACAGCATGGTGGTGGACAGAACCGGAGCCGCCATTGCCGGCGATGAGGAAAACGGCGGCCTGGTGGGCGTGGAGTACGAGCTCTGGACGGATACGGTGGGGCCCTCCAACACCACCGGCAACTACTTTCAGATGGAGATGGACGGTGCGGAATATCTGGGCTATGTGGAGGAGCTGGGGCTAAACAACTGGTATCTGGTGACCTACATCGGCCAGGATTATGTGGACAGCGCGACCGGAGCCTTCACCGATCACGTGAGCCGCAATGTGGCGCTGATTCTGGGTGTGGTGGCGCTCTTCTGCGTGTTCTTCAGCGTGTATTACCGGGTCTATTCTGGCAGAACAGAAAAGATGCTGTTTGAGGATTCGCTGACCGGCGACTGCAATTTCGAGTATCTGCGGGTCTGCTTCCGGGAGCGGAACCTGGCCGGACAGGAGGGCCTTGCCCTGCTGGTCATGGATGTGGACAAGCTGAAGCTGATCAACATGCTGTACGGCATGCAGACCGGGGACGAGGTGATTCTGCTGATGCACACCGCCTTCAAGCGGGTGCTGCAGGAGGATGAGATCTATCGCCGGCATGCCGATGAATATGTGGCGCTGCTTCATTATAAGGATGAGGCGCAGCTGCGCGACAAGCTGAATGCACTGCACGAGGCGATCCAGCAGGAGGTCAGCAGCAGGCAGTTCGGTTCCGTCAGCGTCTCCATGGGTGTATGCCCGCTGAACCAGGGAACCTCCCTGCGGAACATCTACGGAAAAGCGGTGCTGGCGAAAAACGAGATCAAGGATGCCACCAACCGGTATTACTGCATCTTTGACGAACAGATCCAGGAAAAATTCCTGCAGCGGGGCCGGATTGAAACCACCTTTGAACAGGCGGTGCGCAACGACGAGTTCCAGGTGTGGTATCAGCCCAAGTATTCGCTGCAGACGGGACGGATCGTGGGGGCCGAAGCGCTGGTGCGCTGGAAAAAGCCCACGGGCGAAATGGTCTCGCCCGCCAACTTCATTCCGGTGTTTGAGGAAAACGGACAGATCATCCGCCTGGATGAGCATGTTCTGGAGATCGTGTGCAGGGATATCCGGGAGATGAAGCAGGAGGGACTGCCGATTCTGCCGGTCTCGGTGAACCTGTCCCGCATGCATCTGCATCACCCGGGCATCGTACAGCGGCTGGATCAGCTGGCCGGCGAATACCGCATTCAGGCGGGGGAGCTGGCCTTTGAGATCACCGAGAGCGCGATGCTGAACGCCTACAACGAGCTGAACACGCTGCTGGATCAGCTGCACGAACGGGGATACCATGTGGACATGGACGACTACGGCTCGGGTGTTTCCAGTCTGGGCACCCTGGCGGCGATTCCCTTCGATACAATCAAGATTGACAAGAGCTTTGTGGATCATCTGGGTGAGGCACGAATGAACGTGGTGGTCCGCTCGACGGTGCAGATGGCACTGGAGCTGGAGCTGGACATTGTGGCCGAAGGCATTGAGACAAGGGCGCAGGCAGATTTTCTGCGCGAGATCGGCTGCCGCGTCGGGCAAGGGTACTATTTCTCCCGTCCGCTGCCGAAGGACCAGTATGCAAAAGCACTTCAAGAAGAATGCCCGCAGCAGGGGCAGGCGCGCACAGAGAAGGCCTGATCCTGCCGGAAAAAACAAGAAAAATGTGAGCTATGACGGTATGAAAAAGCTTTGCGAAAAAATTCTGACAATTCTGATTTCTATCTTTGTGGTCTCGAGCCTGCTGCTGAGCGCGGTGCTCTATTCGGCCATTTATTATATGGAAATCCACACCGAAGAGCTGGCGGCCCGGGATGCGGTGGACCAGCTGGTGGATGTGATCCTGCAGCTGGAGGAGGCCAACCAGAAGGCCAAGGAGCTTTTTGTGGAGGACTATCTGAATCGAATGAGCTTCATCTCCTATCTGGTGGAGGACTGCCTGGAAGCGGATCTGGCGATCTCGGATGCACAATGGGCCGAGATTCTGGAGCGGTACCAGAACATGACCAACGTGGTCTCCTACATCCGGAACATCCCCACCCAGCTGAGCCGCATCCTCTTTGCGGTGGATGCGCAGACCGGCGAGGTGATCGGCGTAAGCCGGAACAATGTGCAGACCATGGAGATGGAAAACCGGCTGGAGCGGCTGCGGGACCGGATGGATACCCCCGGCGTGGAGTGGATCAACGGCCAGGAATATCTGGTGGTGGTGGAAGAGTGCGGGCCCTATCTGCTGGGCTTCGCCTCGGAGATGGGCGAGCTGCAGAACCGCTCGGTTCAGTATGCGCTGTTCGGCATGATCTCCATCGTGATTGTGCTGTTGATTGTGACCATGATCGTGTACTACTCCATCAAGCGGTATATTCTGCGGGATTTGACCATGATCACCGAGGGGATCGAGCGGTTCGTCAGCGGCGACCGGCAGGTGGAGTTCCCCCAGGCGTACAGCCAGGAGATGAACGTGCTGTGCAGAAACCTGCGGCTTCTGATCGAAACCGTGGACAACAGCAGCTCCCGTCTGACGCTGCTGGTGGAGCAGCTGGGCATGAAGGTGGAGGTTTACGAATACAACTCCGAACTGGACCAGTGCTACTTCTCCCGGAACGCCTTTGAGATGCTGGGCGTCAGCGAGGCCGAGGCGGCCGCCATGGCGAAGGAGGCCTACGAAGCCGGCTGCGAGCCGGAAAGCGTCAAGCACCTGCGCAGCGGCCGGGTAGTGCGGGTGCACCGGGTGCGCAACGGGGCGACTCTGTTCGGCTTTTTGTATGACATCACCGAGGAGTACGAAAAGGAGCACCAGCTGCGCACCCAGCTCCAGCACGCCCAGGGCGAAAGCCAGCGGGATTCGCTCACCGGCCTGTACAACCGGAAATATCTGGAGGATGCGGTCACCGACTATGTGAACAAGCACAGGGACCCCAAGGGTGTTCTGATCAGCATTGATATGGACAACTTCAAAAAGATCAACGACACCGAGGGACATCTGGAGGGCGACCGGGTGCTGCTGCAGTTCGCGCGGCTGCTGGAAAGCAGCTTCCGGGCCTGCGACGTGAAGGCCCGGATGGGCGGCGACGAGTTCGCGGTCTTTCTGCCCGGCGAGGTCTCGGAACAGGCGCTGCGCCAAAAGCTGGAACGCCTCATCCGGGACTGCCGGATCTGCCTGGCGGAGAAATACGAAACCCACGGCCTGTCCATCAGTGTGGGCGCGGTGTTCCTGGACCGGGAGAACGCCGATTACAAGATGCTGTATCAGCTGTCCGACGCGGCCATGTACACCGCGAAAAACAACGGCAAGGACAGCCTGCAGATCGGCTGACAAACGCAACAATTCTTGTGCGCCCCTTCCGGGCGGGAGTTTCCCGACCGGAAGGGGCTTTTTGTCCGGCCGGAAACGGGGCGGAACTTGCCGCCGGATGGTTGTGCCCGGGGCGCGGATGGGGTATAATAGAACAATAGTATAAAAATGGCCGCGGCCATTTTGGAAAAAGGAGTGGAGACCATGTATCAGGATATGATGGACACCATAGGCTTTGTGGCCGGGCAGGACCCGGAACTGGCCCAGGCCATGCAGCGGGAGCTGGTACGCCAGCGGCAGAACATCGAGCTGATCGCCAGCGAGAACATCGTCAGCCCGGCGGTAATGGCCGCCATGGGCACGGTGCTTACCAATAAATACGCCGAGGGCTATCCCGCCCACCGGTATTACGGCGGCTGCGCCTATGTGGATCAGGTGGAGCAGATCGCCATTGACCGGGCCTGCAAGCTGTTTGGCGCAAGGTTTGCCAACGTGCAGCCCCACTCCGGCGCCCAGGCCAACCTGGCGGTGTATTTTGCACTGCTGGAGGTGGGCGACACCATCCTGGGCATGGATCTGGCCGCGGGCGGCCATCTGACCCACGGCAGCCCGGTGAACATGAGCGGCAAGAACTACCACTTCGTGCCCTACGGCGTGAACGAGCAGGGCTACCTGGATTACGAGGCCCTGCGTCAGCTGGCCCGGCAGGTCAAGCCCAAGATGATCGTGGCGGGCGCGTCCGCCTATCCCCGCGCCATCCAGTTTGACGTGCTGGCGGACATCGCCCGCGAGGTGGGGGCCTATCTGATGGTGGACATGGCCCACATCGCCGGTCTGGTGGCGGGCGGCGCGCACCAGAACCCGGTGCCCTACGCGGATGTGGTGACCACCACCACCCACAAGACCCTGCGGGGTCCCCGCGGCGGCCTGATCCTGACCAACAACGAGGAGCTGGCCAAGAAGATCAACAAGGCAGTCTTCCCCGGCACCCAGGGCGGCCCGCTGGAGCATGTGATCGCCGCCAAGGCGGTTTGCTTCGGCGAGGCGCTGCGCCCGGAATTCAAGGACTACGCCCGCAAGATCGTGGAGAATGCCCAGGTGCTGGCCCGGGCGCTGACCGCCCGGGGCGTCAAGCTGGTGAGCGGCGGCACCGACAACCACCTGATGCTCATTGATCTGTCCGACGAGGCGTGCACCGGCAAGGAGCTGGAGCACAACCTGGACGAGGTGCACATCACGGCCAACAAGAACTCGGTGCCCGGCGAAAAGCGCAGTCCCTTTGTGACCAGCGGCGTGCGCATCGGCACCCCGGCGGTGACCACCCGGGGCTTCGGCGCAGAGGAGATGGAGATCATCGCCGACTGCATTGCCGACTGCATCTTTGACTTCGAGACCAAAAAGGACGAGGTGGCAGCCCGGGTGGCGGAGCTGACCGCCCGGTTCCCGCTGTACGAATAATCCACAGACAAGGGCGGCTTTTCCCACCAGAAGGGGAAAGCCGCCTTGCTGGCGCAATGCCGAAAAGGAGAGCACGATCATGGCGTTTTTTACCTGCAAGCTGAAGAGTCAGGCCCTGATGAGTACCACCCAGGTGCGGCTGTATTTTCCCTGTGACCTGGTGGACCGGTGGAAGGGACAGCCGCCCCGGGCGGTGTTCACCCTGCTGCACGGCTACACCAACGACGGCGACGACTGGGTGAATATGTCGGCCGCGCTGCGCTATGCCGCCGACAACAACATCGCGCTGGTGATCCCGGATGCGGGCAATTCCTTCTACCACGACACCGCCTCCAACCAGGCCTACCACACCTGGATCACCCAGGAGATGCCCCAGCTGCTGGACCAGATCGTCAAGCTGCCCACCGAGCGGGAGAAAAACTTCATCTGCGGCCTTTCCATGGGCGGCTACGGCGCGCTGATGCTGGCGCTCAACCACCCCGAACGGTTTGCAGGCTGCGCCAGCTTTTCCGGCGCGGTGGCCATGCACCTGATGCTGGACCAGAAGGACAACCCCCTGGTGCGCTACGTATTCGAGCCGGTCTATGGACAGGCGCTGGAGCTGCCGGAAAACCGGGATCTGTTCCATCTGATCCGCAAGGTGAGCGCGCTTCCCGCCGACCGGCAGCCGAAGATTCTGTGCACCACCGGCCGCCAGGATCATGAGCCCTACTATATTTATGAGCAGAACCAGGCCTTCCGCCAGCTGGCGGGCAGCCTGCCGGTGGATTATACCTATATGGACTGGGACGGCGGCCACGAGTGGGCCTTCTGGGATCGCAACCTGGTGTATGCCATCGACCGGTTTGTGAACCCGGGCTACGCCGACCAGATCCTGGGCAGCTGGAGCAGTCCGACCACGGTGGAGGAAAGGGGCGGACACCATGAGTGAGCCTCTGGCCCAGCGGCTGCGTCCCCGCGCACTGAGCGAGGTGTGCGGTCAGCAGCATCTGCTGGGGGAGGGGTGCGTCTTCCGCAAGACCATCGACAGCGGGCGCATCCCCAACATGATTTTTTACGGTCCGTCCGGCGTGGGCAAGACCACGGTGGCCCGGATCATTGCCGAGAACAGCGGCATGCGGCTGCACAAGCTGAACGGCACCTCGGCCTCCACCAGCGACATCAAGGCGGTGCTGGCCGAGATCGGCACCCTGAACAGCGCAAACGGCCTGCTGCTGTATCTGGACGAGATCCAGTACCTGAACAAAAAACAGCAGCAGAGCCTGCTGGAATGCATCGAGGACGGTTCGGTCACCCTGATCGCTTCCACCACCGAGAATCCGTATTTTTACATTTACAACGCACTGCTCAGCCGCTGCACCGTGTTTGAGTTCAAGGCGCTGCAGCCGGCGGATATTGAGCAGGGCATCCGCAACGCACTGGACCGGCTGAGCGCCGAGGAGGGCGGCCCCATCGAGATGCCCCGGGAGGCCTGCCAGTATCTGGCGGACGCCTGCGGCGGCGATATGCGCAAGGCGCTGGGCTGCCTGGAGTTCGCCGCCACCGCCGCCGCACCGAATGAGGAGGGCAGGCGGCAGATCACGCTGGAGATGGTCCGGCAGGTGGCCCGCCGTACCGCCATGCGCTACGACCGGGCGGGGGATGACCATTACGACATTGTGTCCGCCTATCAGAAATCCATGCGCGGCTCGGACCCGGACGCGGCGCTGCACTATCTGGGCCGCCTTCTGGAGGCAGGGGACCTGGTGAGCGCCTGCCGCCGGCTGATGGTCTGCGCCTGCGAGGATGTGGGCCTGGCGTATCCCCAGATCATGCCCATCGTCAAGGCAGCGGTGGATATTGCCAATATGGTGGGCCTGCCCGAGGCCCGCATTCCGCTGGCCAATGCGGTGGTGCTGGTGGCCACCAGCCCCAAGTCCAACACCGCGTACATGGGCATCAACCGGGCCATGGCCGACCTGAAGCGGGGCAGGTCCGGCCCCATTCCGCGCCAGCTGCAGAACAAGCACTTTGACGGCGAGGATGCGCTGGTGAAGGGACAGAATTACAAATATCCCCACGATTTCCCCGGGCGCTGGGTCCAGCAGCAATATCTGCCGGACGCACTGGCCGGCACCGTGTATTACGAATACGGCGAAAACAAGAACGAACAGGCAGCAAAAGCCTACTGGGATAAGATCAAGAAGAAATAACGAGAATTACTGGCGTTTATTAACCGCCGCCCGCAGTGTTTCGGGCGGCGGTTTTTCGCACAGCGCATAAAGCCGGGCACGGCAAGCGGGAAAAGCTTTGGCGTTTGCTACAAAAATAGCAAATTGCCTATAAAAATTTGCTCGGTTGCTTGACAAGGAATTGTTCCTATTTTAGTATATAAATATAGAATTCAGTAAGAGTTTACGCTTTTTTACAGGCCGCCCGGATTTATGGATATTGGCCGTGAATCCCGGTCCGTTTGTCTGTTTACTGGAACAACACTGCAAAGGAGGTTTCCACAATGCGCTATTCCCGTCAACGCGAGCTGGTGCTGCGCCAGGTGCAGAACCGCTGCGATCACCCCACAGCGGACGATATCTATCTTGCCATCCGCGAGGACTGTCCCGGGCTGAGCCTGGGCACGGTGTACCGCAACCTGAACGGCCTGGTGGAAATGTGCCGGGTGCGCCGGGTGTCCATTCCCGGCATGGCGGATCGGTTTGACCGCACTCTTTCGGAGCACGATCACCTGTACTGCACCCGCTGCGGAAAGGTGGAGGATGTGTTCCTGGACAAAACGGCGATCAACGAGATGATCGAGGCCCGCAAGGATCTGGCCATCGAGCACGTTTCGCTGAACCTTTACGGCCTGTGTTCGGCCTGCCGTGACGCGGCCCGGAGCTGACCGAATCCAACAACGCCTGATCTGCACGCTGCGGATCAGGCGTTGTTTTTTTGTACATATAACGTCTGCGGCGGAAGGCGTTTTCCCATCAAACTGCCGGAAAATGCCTCAAAATCCACCCGTTTAGGGGAGGATAAGGCAAACTACAAAAGTAATACTTTGTTGTTTTGCACAACAAAAAATGCAAGCTTTAGGCAAAAAATAGAAAACGTTCGAATCCACTTGCATGGCAAATATCCTGGTGCTATACTGAACGTGCAATGAGGAATGACACTTTTCTCACAATCCTAGTTTGATTTTTAACAGCCAACTGTAACGGAGTGCTTCGCGCACGGGTTGGGCAAGCGCAACGGGCGTTGCGCTGGTCGTCGGTTACGGTAGGGCTGTTCTTTTTTTGCGGATTCGGCCCGCGCATCGGGCCCCGAAAAAAGAGAAAAAAGCAAAAATCAAACCTCGATCCAGTGGAATAAAACGGCTGCAACGGAGTGCTTCGCGCACGGGCTGTGAACCATCGGTCCCGAAAGGGGCTTTGGGGCGCAGTGTGTTCCGTTGCAGCCGTTTTTCGTTTGAAAACGCCGAACAACCCATGAGCAGAAAAGGAGAAGAATGGTTATGTATCTTTTGGGAAATGGCCGCCTGGTCACGCGCGACGACGCAAACCCCTATCTGGAAAACGGCTGCGTTGCCATTGAGGGCAACCTGATCAAGGAGGTGGGCGAGACCACCGCGCTGAAGGCAAAGTACCCGGAAGCCGAGTTCATCGACGCCAAGGGCGGCGTGATCATGCCCGGCTTCATCAACGCTCACAACCACATCTATTCCGCCTTCGCCCGGGGCCTGACCATCAAGGGCAACAACCCCACCAACTTCCTGGAGGTTCTGGACCAGCAGTGGTGGACCATCGACCGCAACCTGCTGCTGCCGGACACCAAGGCCAGCGCCGATGCAACCTACCTGGACTGCATCATGAACGGCGTGACCACCATCTTTGACCACCATGCCAGCTACGGCGGCATCGAGGGCAGCCTGTTCGCCATTGCCGAGAGCGCCAAGGAATTCGGCGTTCGCTCCAACCTGTGCTACGAGATCAGCGACCGGGACGGCGAGGACAAGATGAAGGCCTCCGTGAAGGAGAACGTGGACTTCATCAAGTACGCCCAGGCTGACACCACCGACATGATCAAGGGCATGATGGGCATGCACGCCCCCTTCACCCTGAGCAACAAGACCCTGGAGTACTGCGCTGCCGAGAAGCCCGCCGGCGCCGGCTACCACATCCACGTGGCCGAGGGCATCGATGATCTGTACGACAGCCTGACCAAGTACAACAAGCGCCTGGTGTTCCGTCTGCACGACATGGACATCCTGGGCGACAAGACCATCTGCGGCCACTGCATCTACATCAACGAGGCCGAGATGGACCTGCTGAAGGCCACCAACACCATGGTGGTCCACAACCCCGAAAGCAACATGGGCAACGCGGTGGGCTGCCCCCCCATCCTGAAGATGATGGAAAAGGGCCTGACCGTGGGCCTGGGCACCGACGGCTACACCAACGACATGACCGAGAGCTACAAGGTGGCCAACGTGCTGCACAAGCACAACGCCTGCAAGCCCAATGTGGCCTGGGGCGAGATTCCCACCATGCTGTTCGAGAACAACCGGGCCATGGCCGGCCGCTTCTTTGAGAAGCCCATCGGCATTCTGAAGGAGGGCGCCTACGCCGATGTGATCGTCTCCGATTACGATCCGCTGACCCCCATGAACGCCTCCAACATCAACAGCCATATCCTGTTCGGCATGACCGGCCGCAGCGTGGTCACCACCATCATCAACGGCGTGGTCAAGATGAAGGACCGGGAGCTGATCGGCATCGACAAGGAAGCCGTCCTGGCCCACTGCCGCGAGCAGAGCGCCGATCTGTGGAACCGCATCAACGCGGGCCGCTGATTCAGCCCCATCAGGCACAAAGAGCCCGGTTTGCACCCGGCAGACCCGGGCGGGCTCTTTGTGCCCCAACCTGTGTAAAACAGCCGACGCGCGGGCTTATGCAGCGCGAACCCGGCCTTTCCCCCCCCCCCAGGGGAACGGAGAATCTGAGAGGAAAAAAGGAGAATCATTATGAGCGATATCATGCGCCCCATCCCGTTTGCTGAACTGATGGATTGGGTCCTCACCGAGTACGCCCAGCAGGGCACCATCTTCGGCGTGGGCGACATCTACAAGCACACCGCCGGCAAGACCCTGCCCATCTTCACCGAGCAGATCGAGACCCCCTTCGGCCCCGCTGCCGGCCCCCACACCCAGCTGGCCCAGAACCTGATCGCCGCTTACGCCGGCGGCAGCCGCTTCTTTGAGGTCAAGACCGTTCAGATCATCGACGGCGAGGACCTGCCCGTCTCCAAGCCCTGCATCAAGGCCGAGGACGAGTGCTACAACGTGGAATGGAGCACCGAGCTGCGGGTTCCCCAGGCCTTTGAGGAGTACGTGAAGGCCTGGTTCGCCCTGAAGCTGATCAGCCGCATGTACGGCCTGGGCAGCGAGAACGGCTTCGTGTTCAACATGAGCGTCGGCTACGACCTGGCCGGCATCCAGAGCGAGAAGGTGAACACCTACATTGAGGGCATGAAGGACGCCTCCACCAGCAAGGTCTGGGCCGAGTGCGTGGAATGGGCCAAGGCCAACCTGAACCGGCTGAACGGCATTGACGCCGCCTACATCGACGGCATCAATCCCCATGTCTGCACCTCCATCACCCTGTCCACCCTGCACGGCTGCCCCCCGGACGAGATCGAGCGCATTGCCACCTACCTCATCAACGAGAAGAAGCTGAATACCTACATCAAGTGCAACCCCACTCTGCTGGGTTACGAATTCGCCCGCAAGACCCTGGACGATATGGGCTACGATTACATCGTGTTCGACGACCATCACTTCAAGGGCGACCTGCAGTTTGAGGACGCCGTGCCCATGTTCAATCGTCTGCTGGATCTGGCCGCTTCCAACAACGTGGAGTTCGGCATCAAGCTGACCAACACCTTCCCCGTGACCATCGCTGCCGGCGAGCTGCCCGGTGAGGAGATGTACATGAGCGGCAAGAGCCTGTACCCGCTGTCCATCAGCCTGGCGCAGAAGGTGGAGAAGGAGTTCGGCGGCAAGCTGCGGGTGTCCTACTCCGGCGGTGCGGACTACTTCAACATCGACCGCATCTTTGACACCGGCATCTGGCCCATCACCCTGGCCACCACTCTGCTGAAGCCCGGCGGATACAACCGCCTGCGCCCCATGGCCGACAAGCTGGTCGCCATGGACTACGTTCCCTTCGCCGGGGTGGATATGGGCAAGCTGAACGCTCTGGTGGAGTCCGTCAAGACCGACGCCCACCATGTGAAGCCCATCAAGCCGCTGCCCAGCCGCAAGATGAAGCAGGACGTGCCCCTGATCGACTGCTTCGTGGCTCCCTGTGAAGAGGCTGGCTGCCCCATCCATCAGGATATCCCCACCTACATTCAGCTGGTGGGCGAGGGCAAGCTGGTGGAGGCTCTGCAGGTTATCTGCGAGAAGAACCCCCTGCCCTTCATCACCGGCACCATCTGCAGCCACCGCTGCATGACCAAGTGCACCCGTAACTTCTACGAAGAGAGCGTACAGATCCGCGCTGCCAAGCTGGCTGCTGCCGAGGGCGGCTACGACGCCTTCCTGGCTGGCCTGAAGGCTGGCGCTCCCCGCAGCGAGAACGTTGCCATCGTGGGCGGCGGCCCCGCTGGTATGGCTGCGGCCTACTTCCTGGCCAAGGCTGGCGCGAAGGCCACCATCTTCGAGAAGCGCAACGCTCTGGGCGGCATTGTGAAGCACGTCATCCCCGGTTTCCGTATCAGCGACGAAGCCATCGCCAAGGACGCTGCTCTGCTGGAGAAGCTGGGCGTGGAAGTGAAGCTGAACACCACTGTGGCCAACCCCGCTGAGCTGCTGGGTCAGGGCTACACTCACGTGATCCTGGCCAACGGCGCCTGGAACCACGGCGCTCTGAAGCTGGAGGGCGGCGAGGCCCTGAACGTTCTGGAGTACCTGGACCGTCAGAAGAACGCCCCCGAGACCCTGAACCTGGGCAACGATGTGGTCGTCATCGGCGGCGGCAACACCGCCATGGACGCTGCCCGTGCCGCCAAGCGTGCCGGCGCTGCCAACGTTCGCCTGGTATACCGCCGCAGCAAGCGCTACATGCCCGCCGATGAGGAAGAGCTGGAGCTGGCCGTGGCCGACGGCGTGGAGTTCTGCGAGCTGCTGGCTCCCGTTGCCCTGAAGGACGGCAAGCTGGTTTGCGACGTGATGCGTCTGGGCGCTCCCGATGCTTCCGGCCGTCGCAGCCCCGAGGCTACCGGTGAGACCACCGAGCTGCCTGCCTCCTGCGTGATCGCCGCCATCGGCGAGAAGGTCGACACCGCCACCTTCCTGACCAGCGGCATTGCCGTGGACGAGAAGGGTAAGGCCAAGGTCGACGCCGATTGCAAGGCCGAGAATGGCATCTACGTGGTGGGCGACGCAAAGCGCGGCCCCGCTACTGTTGTGGAAGCCATCGCCGACGCCACCGCCGCTGCCATGAACATCCTGGCCAGCGCCGTGAAGACCATTGACTTCACCGCTGAGGCTTCTCAGCTGAAGGCAAAGCGCAGCCTGCTGGGCGGCTATGTGGACGCCAAGGCCGAGAGCGACCGCTGCCTGGGCTGCAGCGCCGTCTGTGAGAACTGTGTAGACGTTTGCCCCAACCGCGCCAACCTGGCCATCAAGGTGCCCGGCATGGCCAAGGAGCAGGTGGTCCATGTGGACAAGATGTGCAACGAGTGCGGCAACTGCGCCGTGTTCTGCCCCTACGCCAGCGCTCCCTACAAGGACAAGTTCACCGTGTTTGCCTCTGAGGCCGACATGGCCGACAGCCAGAACCCCGGCTTCTGCGTGCTGGATGCCGCTGCCGGTAAGGTGAAGATCCGTCTGGGCGATGCCGAGTACGAGACCGTTCTGGCTCAGGACACCACCACCTACGGCCCCATCAAGGCTCTGATCGAGACCATTCTGAAGGATTACGCCTACTGCCTGTAATCCAGCTCTGCGAGTAAAGAAGGGATTCGTTTGATTATCATTCAAAACGGCCAGCTGGTCAGCCCCTCGGGGCTGACCAGGGCCGACCTGGCTCTGGATGGCGGCCGCATCGCCGCCATCGAACCCCATATCGAACCGGGTGAGGGCGACACCGTTCATGACGCTGCGGGCTGCTATGTGTTCCCCGGTTTCATCGACGGCCACACCCATCTGGATATGGAGAGCGGCTCTCTGGTGACGGCGGACGATTTCACCACCGGCACCCGCGCCGCGGTCTGCGGTGGTACCACCACCATCGTGGATTTCGCCACCCAGGATAAGGGCGGCACCCTGAACGACGCACTGGCCGCCTGGCACAAAAAGGCGGACGGCAAGTGCAGCTGCAACTACGCCTTCCACATGGCCATCACCGACTGGAATGACCAGGTGAAGGCGGAGCTGCCCGAAATGTTCCGCCGGGGCGTGACCAGTTTCAAGGCTTACATGGCCTACGATGCACTGAAGGTGAACGACGCGGAGCTGCTGGAGATTCTCCAGTCGCTCAAGCCCTTCGGCGGCATCCTGGGCGTGCATTGTGAGAACGGTCTGCTGGTGAATGAGCTGCAGGCCCGCCAGAAGGAGCTGGGCCATTTCGGCCCGGATGCCCATCCGGTCAGCCGTCCCGCTGAGGTGGAAGCCGAAGCGGTGAACCGGCTGTGCTATCTGGGCAAACTGGCAGGCACGCCGGTCCATGTGGTGCATCTGAGCACCGAGCTGGGCCTGGAGGAGGTTCGCGCCGCCCGGAAAAAGGGCGTGAAGGTTTATGCCGAGACCTGCCCCCAGTACCTGACCATGGACGAAAGCCGTTACAAAGCCCCTGGCTTCGAGGGAGCCAAATATGTGATGAGCCCGCCGCTGCGCACCCCCGCCGATGTACAGGCGCTGCGCAAGGCGGTGGCGGCAGGGGAGATCGACACCATTGCCACCGATCATTGCAGCTACAATTTCAAAGGACAGAAGGACCTGGGAATCGAGGATTTCACCAAGATCCCCAATGGCGGCCCCGGCATTGAGCACCGGCCCATGGTGGTCTACACCAGCATGGTGCAGTCCGGTGAGCTGGCCGTCACCGACTTCTGCCGTCTGTTGGCCGAAAACCCCGCAAAGCTCTTCGGCATGTATCCCCGCAAGGGTGTGCTGGCCGTTGGGTCGGATGCGGACGTGACCGTGTGGGACCCCGAGGCGAAAACGGTAATCACCGCGGCCCGGCAGCAGCAAAATGTGGACTATACCCCTTACGAGGGCTTTGCCGTAACCGGCATGCCCAAAGCAGTATTCGTGGGCGGCGTGCTGGCGGCGGAATACGGCCAGCCTACCGGTCTGCTGGCCGGCACCTACGTGAAGCGCTGAAAGGAGCGTCTCCATGTATACTTTATATGTAAACGGCGTGGAGTACCACACCGATAAAAACATCAAACTGCTGGAGTACCTGCGGGAGGACCTGCGGCTGACCAGCGTGAAGAACGGCTGCGGCGAGGGCGCCTGCGGCACCTGCACCGTCCTGGTGGACGGCAAAAAGACCAAGGCCTGTGTGTTCACCACCGAAAAGATGGACGGCAAGCACATCACCACCGTGGAAGGCCTGACCGAGCGCGAGCGTGCGGTTTATGTGTACGCCTTCGGCCAGACCGGCGCGGTACAGTGCGGCTTCTGCATCCCCGGCATGGTGATCAGCGCCAAGAGCCTGCTGGATGAAAACCTGAACCCCACCCGCGAGGATGTGAAGAAGGCCATCCGCGGCAACATCTGCCGCTGCACCGGCTATGTGCGCATCGAAGAGGCCATCCTGCTGGCCGCCAAGATGTTCCGCGAGAACCTGCCCGTTCCCCAGGACGACAGCGAGGCCCGCATCGGCGCACACTTCCCCCGCGTGGACGTGGAGGAGAAGGTGCTGGGCACCGGCCTGTTCGTGGACGACATCAAGGTCCCCGGCATGATCTACGCCAAGGCCCTGCGCTCCAAGTACCCCAGAGCCCGTGTGGAAAAGATTGACCTGACCCGCGCTCTGGCTCATCCCGACGTGGTGAAGATCCTCACCGCCAAGGACGTGCCCTTCAACAAGACCGGCCACATTATCCAGGACTGGGATGTGCTGATTGCCGAGGGTGACTGCACCCGCTACATTGGCGATGCCATTGTACTGGTGGCTACCAACCACAAGGAGACCCTGGACGAGGTGCTGGATCTGGTGGATGTGACCTACACCGAGCTGGAGCCCCTCACCGATCCCATCAAGGCCATGCAGCCGGATGCCCCGAAGCTGCATGAAAAGGGTAACATCCTCACCAAGGAAGTGCTCAAGCGCGGCAATGCCGAAGAGGTGATCGCCAGCGCGCCCTATGTGGTGACCCAGCATTACTCCACTCCCATGACCGACCATGCTTTCATGGAGCCTGAGTGTGCCATCGGTATTCCGGACGGCGAGGGTGGCCTGCTGATGTACACCGGCAGTCAGTCGGTTTACGACGAGCAGAAGGAGATCTCCCGCATGCTGCAGATTCCTCCCGAGAAGGTTCGCTGCCAGACCAAGCTGGTGGGCGGCGGCTTCGGCGGCAAGGAGGATATGAGCGTGCAGCACCACGCGGCGCTGATGGCCTGGGCCACCGGCCGCCCCGTAAAGGTGAAGTTCAGCCGTCAGGAAAGCCTGAACATCCACACCAAGCGCCATGCCATGGAAATGGATGTGACCACCGCCTGTGACGAGAACGGCAAGCTGCTGGCCATGAAGGCCACCCTGATCTCTGACTGCGGCGCTTACGCCAGCCTGGGCGGCCCCGTTCTGCAGCGTGCCTGCACCCACTGCGGCGGCCCCTACAACTTCCAGAATGTGGACATCACCGGCATCTGCGTTTACACCAACAACGTGCCCGGCGGCGCGTTCCGCGGCTTCGGTGTTACCCAGAGCTGCTTCGCTGCCGAGCTGAACCTGGATCTTCTGGCTGAGAAGGTGGGCATCAGCCCCTGGGAGATCCGTTACCGCAACGCCATCCGTCCCGGTCAGGTGCTGCCCAATGGCCAGATCGCCGGCCCCGAGACCGGTTATGCCGAGTGCCTGGAGGCCGTGAAGGAAGCCTACGAGAGCAGCCCCTACGCAGGCATTGCCGGCTGCATGAAGAACAGCGGCGTGGGCGTAGGCCTGCCGGATATCGGCCGCTGCAGCCTGGCTGTGGTGGACGGCAAGGTGCACATCCGCACCAGTGCCGCCTGCATGGGCCAGGGCGTTGCCACTGTATGCACCCAGATCGTGAACGAGGTCACCGGTGTGGACCCGCAGCACATCTTCCACGAGCGTGCCGATACGGCCATCACTCCCAACTCCGGTACCTCCACTGCTTCCCGCCAGACTGTATTCTGCGGCGAGGCGACCCGCCGTGCGGCCGGTGAGCTGGCCAACGCGCTGGCAGGCCACACCCTGGAGGATCTGGAAGGCCAGAGCTTCTACGGCGAATACAGCGGCGTGACCGACCGCATGGGCAGCGACAAACCCAACCCGGTGAGCCATGTGGCCTATGGATACGCGGCTCAGGTGGTCATCATGGACGAGAACAAGAAGGTCGTCAAGGTGGTTGCCGCTCACGACGTTGGCCGCGTGGTCAACTATCAGTCCTGCGCCAGTCAGATTGAAGGCGGCGTGGTTATGGCTCTGGGCTATGGCCTCACCGAGGACTTCAAGATGGAGAACGGCTATGTGAAGAGCAAGTACGGCACTTTGGGCCTGCTGCGCGCCACCGACGTACCTCCCATCGAGGTCATCTTCGTGGAGAAGGGCACCGACGATCAGAACACCTTCGGCGCCAAGGGCGTGGGCGAGATCAGCGCCATTCCCGCGGCTCCCGCTGCAGCACATGCGGCCTACCGTGTGGACGGCGTGTTCCGTACCAAGCTTCCTATCCAGGACACCTTCTATAAGAAAGGGGGCAAATAAGCATGGCTAGTGCAAAAGCAGCGCCTTCTGAGCAGGCGCTTTACACTCACACCGGCATGCCCCCCCTGGCCAAGGCCATCCCCCTTGCGCTGCAGCATGTGGTAGCCATGGTGGTCGGCTGCATCACCATGCCCATGATCGTCGCCTCTGCCGCGGGCGTTTCCGCTTCGGATCAGATCATCATGGTGCAGGGAAGCCTGCTGGTAGCGGCGCTTGCCATCCTGCTGCAGGCCTTCGGTGTGAAGGGCTTCATCAGCAGCGGTCTGCCGGTTATGGTCGGCAGCGGCTTCGCCTTCCTGCCCACCCTGCGCTCCATCGTGGAACAGTCCGGCATGGGCGGCCTGGTGGGTGCCCAGATTGCCGGCGCCTGTGTGGGCATGCTGGTGGGTCTGTGCTTCACCAAGATCCGCTTTTTGTTCCCGCCCATCGTCACCGCCAGCGTGGTGCTGACCATCGGTATTTCTCTGTATGACACCGCCATCAACTACATGGCGGGCGGTGTGGCCAGCGATCCCAGCTACGGCAGCGCCCGCAACTGGATCCTGGCCTTCATCACCCTGGCCACTGTAATCGTTTGCGGCCAGTTCTGCAAGGGCATGGTCAAGGCCAGCGCCACCCTGATCGGCATGCTGGTAGGCTATCTGGCAGCCATGGCCATGGGCATGATCCACTTCACCGAAGTGGGTTCCGCCGCATGGGTCCAACTGCCCGCACCCTTCCACTTTGCTCCCGAGTTCAACCTGAACGCCATCATCAGCCTGGGCATTGTGTTCATGGTGAATGCTGTGCAGGATATCGGCCAGTTCGAGGCCACTGCCAACGGCGCCTATGAGCGGGCGGCCACCAACGCCGAGATCACCGGCGGCGTGATCGCCAACAACCTGTGCAGCCTGCTGGGCGGCATCTTCGGCGGCGTGCCTGTGGCCGCTGCCGGTCAGAACGTGGGCATCGTGGTCACCACCAAGGTCATCAACCGTGTGGTCTTCGGCATCGCCGGCGGCGTGGTTGCCGTTGCGGCTCTGGTGCCCAAGCTGAGCGCGATCCTCATTACCATTCCTCAGCCCGTTCTGGGCGGCGCCACCGTCACCGTGTTCGGCTCCATCGCCATGACCGGTGTTCGGATGCTGGCTCGTGAGGGCCTGAGCCCCCGCAGCGTGTTCATCGCCGGCCTGAGCGTGGCCATGGCGGTGGGCATTCCCCAGACCGCCAATACCTTCGCGGGCTGCCCCGCCTGGATTGGCCAGATCTTCGGCAACTCCGAGGTCATCATCGTGGCGCTTACCGCCATCCTGCTGAATCTTATCCTTCCCAAAGAGAAAAAGGAGAATTGATACTCTATGGAACAGTTCAAGATTGTTACTTATCCCCATCAGGACGTTCCCGCCACTGATCTGAGCGCCTTCAGCGAGGCCGAAGCCAAGAAGGCTCACGACTTCCATGCCAGCTTCGACGTTTACGCCGAGACTCCTCTCACCAGCCTGCCCGGCCTGGCCAAGGCCCTGGGCGTGAAGGAAGTTCGCATCAAGGACGAAAGCTACCGCTTCGGCCTGAACGCCTTCAAGGTTCTGGGCGGCAGCTACGCTCTGGGCCGTTACATCGCCAAG
Source organism: Allofournierella sp. CML151 (assembly GCF_027853465.1). Lineage (NCBI taxonomy): Bacteria > Bacillati > Bacillota > Clostridia > Eubacteriales > Oscillospiraceae > Allofournierella > Allofournierella sp. CML151. The sequence continues at coordinate 201,992 of NZ_JAPNNW010000001.1, forward strand.
ACCCTGGGTGAGGATATCTCCGATATGCCCGCTACCCGCATCCTGTCCGATGAAGTGCGCCAGAAGCTGGGCGAGGTGACCTTCGTCACCGCCACCGACGGTAACCACGGCCGCGGCGTGGCCTGGACCGCCAATCGTCTGGGTCAGCACTCTGTGGTCTACATGCCCAAGGGCAGCGCCCAGGAGCGTCTGGAGAACATCCGTGCCGAGGGTGCGGATGCCTCCATCACCGACCTGAACTACGACGATGCCGTTCGTCTGGCCAACAAGCAGGCTGAGGAGAAGGGCTGGGTCATGGTGCAGGATACCGCCTGGGAAGGCTACACCGATATCCCCCTGTGGATCATGCAGGGTTACACCACCATGGGCTACGAAATTGTGCACCAGCTGGAAAAAGAGGGTGCTGAGAAGCCCACCCACGTATTCCTGCAGGCTGGCGTAGGCAGCATGGCCGGTGCCATGGCTGGCTTCATCTCCAGCTACTACGGCACCGAGCGTCCCTTCATCACTGTTGTGGAGCCCGAAAAGGCCAACTGCGTATTCCGCACTGCCGAGGCCAATGACGGCAAGCTGCACTTCGTTACCGGCGACATGAACACCATCATGGCTGGTCTGGCCTGCGGCGAGCCCTGCACCATCGGCTGGGAGGTTCTGAAGAACTGCGCCGATGCCTTCATCAGCTGCCCCGATTATGTGGCTGCCGACGGCATGCGCATTCTGGCTGCCCCCACCGGCGGCGACAAGCCCGTTGTTTCCGGCGAGAGCGGCGCTGCCACCACCGGCTGCATCTCCAACATCCTGCTGCGTGAGGATCTGGCTGAGTTCAAGCAGAAGCTGCACCTGGACGAGAACAGCCGCATCCTGTTCATCAGCACCGAGGGCGACACCGACAAGGAGAACTACCGCAACGTGGTTTGGGGCGGCAAGTTCAACCGTTACGACGGCTGATTTCACCCATTCAACCAGCTCCGCCCGTTCCGGTCCTCTCAAACTCTCTCATTTTCACTCGCGGCTCCACAGCGCCGCGCCCTTCCAAAATCCAATCGGGACGGGCTTTTTAGAGCCTGTGCCCGCCCGTGCGGGGCAAACGCCGCACGGGCGGAGCATCTCTTCTTAAATTGGTATCCGGCGGGAAAGACCGCCTCATACAAACGATCGTTTTAACCTTATTCTCATCCATGGATAGGAGGATACACCCATGCTTACTCAGGAACAGCAGAACAACGTAGTGGCCCTGTGCCAGAAACTCATCCAGTCTCCCAGCTACAGCGGCCATGAGGATGGCGTTGTTGCTCGTCTGAAAGAATTTTTCGAGGCCAACGGCTTCGACAGTGTCCATGTGGACAAATATGGCAACGTGATCGGCTGCATGAAGGGCAACCGTCCCGGCCCCCGCCTGCAGTTCGACGGTCACATCGACACCGTGCCCGTAGAGGACGCTTCCAAGTGGGAGCATGATCCGTTCGGCGCCGAAATCGTGGACGGCAAGATCTACGGCCGCGGCACCTCCGACATGAAGGGCGCTGTTGCCGCCATGGCTTGCGCCACTGCTAACTTCGCCAAGGCGACCAACCGTGATTTCGCTGGTGAGATCTATGTGGCCGGTGTGGTTCACGAGGAGTGCTTCGAGGGTGTTGCTGCCCGCGAGATCAGCGCTTACGTGAAGCCCGACTATGTGGTCATCGGTGAGGCCAGCCAGCTGAACCTGAAGATCGGCCAGCGCGGCCGTGCCGAGATCGTGATCGAGACCTTCGGCAAGCCCTGCCACAGCGCCAACCCCGAAAAGGGCATCAACGCTGTTTACAAGATGGCCAAGGTCATCGAGGCCATCCGTACTCTGGAGCCCACCCATCATCCCGTTCTGGGCGACGGTATCCTGGAGCTGACCGACATCAAGTCCGCTCCGTACCCCGGTGCTTCCGTAGTGCCCGAGTACTGCCGCGCCACCTATGACCGCCGCCTGCTGGTTGGCGAGACCAAGGAGAGCGTTCTGGCTCCCATCAATGCCCTGCTGGAGAAGCTGATGGCTGAGGACCCCGAGCTGAAGGTAAAGGCCAGCTACGCGGTTGGCAAGGAAATGTGCCACACCGGCAACGTGATCGAGGGCGAGCGTTTCTTCCCCGGCTGGCTGTACGACGAGAACGACGATTTCGTGCAGGCTGTGTACGGTGAGCTGAAGGCTATGGGCTACGATCCCACCATCACCCAGTACAACTTCTGCACCAACGGCAGCCACTATGCAGGTGAGGCCGGCATCAAGACCTTCGGCCTTGGACCCAGCCGTGAGAACCTGGCTCATACCATCAACGAATACATCGAGATCGACCAGCTGGTCAAGGTATGCGACTGCTACACCGGCGTGCTGAAGGCCCTGATGAAGTAAAAAGCCTTTCGTGTGCCTCGCTGCCCGCATCCCGGGCGGCGGGGCCACAGCTGGCTGTGAAGCCAAAACCATCACTCATTAGAAAAAGAGAGGCGTTTGACCCATGTCTACTATGCTCATCAAAAACGGCCGCGTGATCGACGGCACCGGCGCTGCCAGCATCAACGCCGATGTGCTGGTGAAGGACGGCAAGATCGCCGCCATCGGCACCATCACCGAGCCTGCCGATCAGGTGATCGACGCGGCGGGCCTGGCCGTGGCCCCCGGCTTCATCGACACCCACAGCCACAGCGACCTGGATGTGCTGCTGCGGCCCCAGGTGCTGCCCAAGGTTATGCAGGGCATCACCACCGAGCTGCTGGGCCAGGACGGCGTGTCCATGGCTCCGCTGCCCACCCAGTACATCAGCCCCTGGCGCAAAAACCTGGCCGGTCTGGACGGCGATACCGACGAGATCGACTGGACCTATGAGACCACCGACAACTACCTGAAGATGATCGAGAAGGCCCACCCCGGCCTGAACGAGATGTACCTGGTGCCCCACGGCAACATCCGCATGGAGGCCATGGGCCTGGACAACCGCCTGCCCACCGATGAAGAGATCGAGAAGATGAAGGCCATCACCCGCCGTGAGATGGAAGCGGGCGCCATGGGTCTGTCCACCGGTCTGATCTACATTCCCTGCGCTTACTCCGAGAGCAAGGAAATCATTGAGATGTGCAAAGTGGTGGCCGAGTACGACGGCGTGTTCGTCATCCACCAGCGCAGCGAGGCCGACACCATTCTGGACAGCATGAAGGAAGTCATCGAGATCGGCCGCAAGTCCGGCGTAAAGGTACACTGGAGCCACTTCAAGGTCTGCGGCAAGCAGAACTGGGATAAGATCGACGCGGTTCTGGAGCTGCTGGAGGAGGCCAAGAAGGAAGGCATCACCGTCAGCTTCGACCAGTACCCCTATGTGGCGGGCAGCACCATGATGGGCGCCATCCTGCCTCCCTGGGTACACGACGGCGGCACCGACAAGGCGGTGGCCCGTCTGGCCGACCCCGAGCTGCGCAAGAAGATGGTCTATGATATGGAGCACGGCATCCCCGGCTGGGATAACTTCGTGGACTTCGCCGGCTTCGAGAACATCTATGTGACCAGCGTCAAGACCGAGAAGAACGCCGACGCGGTGGGCCTGTCCATCGTGGAGCTGGCCGAGAAGCGTGGTGTGGACCCCTACACCGCCGCCTTCGACCTGCTGATGGAAGAGGAGAACGCCGTGGGCATGGTGGACTTCTACGGCACTGAAGAGCACGTGAAGCGCTTCATGATGCGCCCTGAGATGAACGCCTGCACCGACGGCCTGCTCTGCCCGGGCAAGCCTCATCCTCGCCTGTACGGCAGCTTCGTGCGCATCCTGGGCAAGTATGTGCGGGAAGAGAAGCTGATGAGCCTGGAGCAGGCCATCTACAAGATGACCTCCAAGCCCGCCAGCGTGCTGGGCCTGACCGACCGCGGTACCCTGAAGGTGGGCAACTGGGCCGATATCACCATCTTCGACCCCAACACCGTCATTGACAAAGGCACCTTTACCGACCCCATCCAGTTCCCGGACGGCATCGCCTACGTGATTGTGAACGGCCAGGTGGCCGTGGATCACGGCAAGCACACCGGTGCGCTGAATGGCCAGGTCATTCGCCACAAGGCGTAACAGTATTTTACCAAAAAGGAGAAATCAATCATGAACACTGCTATTTCCACTGAAAAGGCTCCTGCCGCTATCGGTCCCTACTCCCAGGCCATCCAGGCAGAGGGCAAGACCATCTACGTTTCCGGCCAGCTGCCCGTAGACCCCGCCACCGGCGCCTTCGCTGGTGAGGACATCCAGAGCCAGACCCGTCAGTCTCTGGAGAACATCAAGGCTATCCTGGCCACCGCCGGTGCGGACATGAGCAGCGTGGTGAAGACCACCGTTCTGCTGAAGAACATTGCTGACTTCGGCGCAATGAACGAGATCTACGCTCAGTACTTCCAGCAGCCCTTCCCGGCTCGCGCTGCCTTCCAGGTAGGCGCTCTGCCCAAGGATGCTCTGGTGGAGATCGAGTGCGTGGCTGTGATCTGACAGAGATCAAAAAGAATTCCTGCCAAATTTTTTATCAATCAGCGCGGTGCGGCTGCCGGATGCTGGCGGCCGCACCTTTTTGTGCGAAGGAGTAACCCCAAATGTTTAAAATTGTCGAACGAAAAGAGTTGAACCCCACGGTCACCAAGCTGGTGATCGAAGCGCCGCTGGTGGCAAAGAAGGCTCAGCCGGGCCAGTTCATCATCGTGCGTGCAAAGGAGGATTCCGAGCGAATCCCCCTGACCGTAGCGGACTACGACCGCGAGGCAGGCACCGTGACCATCATCTTCCAGCTCGTTCAGCTCCACCATGGAGCTGAACGAGCTGCGTGAGGGCGAGAGCGTGCACGACTTTGTGGGCCCTCTGGGCGTTGCCAGCCATCTGGACGGCCTGAAGAAGGTAGCCGTTGTGGGCGGCGGCGTGGGCTGCGCCATTGCCTACCCCATCGCCAAGAAGCTGCATGAGCTGGGCTGCGAGGTACACAGCATTGTGGGCTTCCGCAACAAGGACCTGGTGATCCTGGAGGATGAGTTCAAGGCCTGCAGCGACAAGCTGATCATGATGACCGACGACGGCAGCCACGGCCAGAAGGGCGTTGTCACCGCCCCCCTGGAGGAGCTGATCAAGAACGGCGAGAACTACGACGAGGTCATCGCCATCGGACCTCTGGTCATGATGAAGTTCGTCTGCCTGACCACCAAGAAGTATGACGTGAAGACCGTTGTGTCCATGAACCCCATCATGATCGACGGCACCGGCATGTGCGGCGGCTGCCGCCTGACCGTGGGCGGCGAGACCAAGTTTGCCTGCGTGGACGGCCCCGACTTCGACGGCCATCTGGTGGACTTTGACGAGGCCATGCAGCGCGGCAACATGTACAAGGAGTTCGAGACTCATGCCCGTGAGGAGCACTGCAACCTGTTCAAGAAAGAAGTGCAGTAATTCCGCGTACACAGCAACTCTTTATCGTTAGGAAATTGAAAAACAATTGGGAGGAACCCGAAAATGGCATTGCATAATATGGATCCGAAGCGCTGCCCCATGCCCAGCCAGGACCCCAACGTTCGGAATAAAAACTTCAAGGAGGTAGCTCTGGGCTACACTCCCGAGATGGCGGTCAACGAGGCCAAGCGCTGCCTGGGCTGCAAGAACAAGCCCTGCCAGACCGGCTGCCCGGTTGGCATTGACATCCCCAGCTTCATCGCCAAGGTGTCGGAAGAGGACTTTGAGGGCGCATACCAGGTGCTGAGCGCCTCCAGCGCGCTGCCCGCTGTCTGCGGCCGCGTCTGCCCCCAGGAGACCCAGTGCGAAGGCAAGTGCGTTCGCGGCATCAAGGGCGAGAGCGTGGGCATCGGCCGTCTGGAGCGTTTCGTTGCCGACTGGCACCGTGAGCACAACACCACTGCTCCCACCGTTCCCGAACCCAACGGCCACAAGGTGGCCATCATCGGTGCCGGCCCCAGCGGCCTGACCGCTGCCGGCGATCTGGCCAAGCTGGGCTACAAGGTTACCGTGTACGAAGCCCTGCATCTGGCGGGCGGCGTGCTGGTGTACGGCATCCCTGAGTTCCGTCTGCCCAAGGCCATTGTGCAGAAGGAGATCGAAGGCCTGCAGGCCATGGGCGTGGACATCGAGACCAACATGGTCATCGGTAAGGTGCTGACCATCGACGAGCTGATGCATGACTACGGCTATGAGGCTGTGTATGTGGCTTCCGGCGCCGGTCTGCCCCGCTTCATGGGCATCCCCGGCGAGAGCCTGAAGGGCGTTTACTCCGCCAACGAGTACCTGACCCGTGTAAACCTGATGAAGGCTTACAAGGAAGGCAGCAAGACCCCCATCAAGAAGAGCAAGAATGTGGCCGTTGTGGGCGGCGGCAACGTGGCCATGGACGCTGCCCGCAGCGCCAAGCGCCTGGGCGCCGAGAACGTTTACATCGTGTACCGCCGCGGCATGGAAGAGCTGCCTGCCCGTAAGGAAGAGGTGGAGCATGCCGAGGAAGAGGGCATCATCTTCAAGCTGCTCACCAACCCTGTGCGCGTTCTGGGCGACGAGAACGGCTGCGTAACCGGTATGGAGTGCGTGGAGATGGAGCTGGGCGAGCCCGATGACAGCGGCCGCCGCCGTCCTGTGGAGAAGAAGGACAGCAACTTCGTGCTGGATGTGGACACCATGATCATGTCCATCGGTACCAGCCCGAACCCGCTGATCCGTTCCACCACTCCCGGCCTGGAGACCAACCGCCACGGCTGCATTGTGACTAACGGCGACGACGGTCTGACCAGCCGTGAAGGCGTGTACGCCGGTGGTGACGCCGTGACCGGTGCTGCTACTGTTATCCTGGCCATGGGCGCTGGTAAGCATGCCGCCAAGGCCATTGATGAGTACATCAAAAGCAAGAACAAGTAAGATATCCCCAAAAAAGCCATTGTAATAGAAGCCAAAGGCCCCGTGGTTCCAGCTGGAACCCGGGGCCTTTGGCGTTTGTTTTATTAGAAAAGAAGGTTCAGCGGTTCAAAAACCACACCGCACCGTTCAGGTAGCCTGCAAACAACAGCCACAGCAGGTAAGGTGCCTGCAGCCAGGAAGCCGCCGGGCTTACGGAGTAGAACCGCAATGCCATAAGAAGTACTGCCAGAAACAGGGCAGCCAGGCAAATCAGCGCACCCAGAGGGTTGTTCCAGCCAAAAAACAGGATGCTCCAGAAGAAATTCAGAATCAGCTGGAAGCCCCAAAGCCGAAGAGTGGGCACCCGGTCCTGGGGACTCTTGTTCCAGACCAGCGCCATGCCGATGCCCATCAGAATGTACAGAATGGTCCAGGCGATGGGGAATACATAGCCGGGAGGGGTAAGGGCGGATTTGAGCAAAGTGGGATAGACATTTTCCAGCCCATACCGGGTGAGTGTGCTGGAAAGCCAGCCAGTGCCAAGGGCAATGGCCGGAAAAAGTGCGAAGGGAAGGGCGCGGGAAAGCCGCTGTTTCATAACGATACCGCCTTTCAGTGGAGGATGTCCGGGCAGAATGCAGCGCCGGTATTCCTAGTATATGCGGAAGAATCCCCCGGGGCGATCTTGCTTTTGGAGGTTACTTTTATCATACAGCGTTTGGGCGAAAAGAGCGGTTGTGCGAACAACGGGGCAAAAGAAAACGTGCCGCTTTGTATGAAAAAGCCGCACGTTCTGAAAAGTAATTATTTGCCGGAGACAGAGTCCATCAGTTGGAACACCTCTTCCGGCGTTTCGGTGAAGTCGTTCTCAATCATGGTGCGCACCAGGCCGTAGATCAGAAAGGCCATGCCGTTGCGGTGGTAACGCAGGCTGGGCGGGGTACCCTTGTCCGGGCCGAGCACCTCCAGGAACATCTCCTCCAGCACCCCCAGCATCTGCTTTTGCCGCAGGCTGCGCAGAAGGGGGCGCTGGCCGTAGATGTAGATGATCAGGTACCGGCCGGGAGAGTCCAGCAGGTCCCGCCGGTCCGGCAGGGAAGATGCGTAGCGAATCCAGCGGGAGCGCAGATAATATCCGACCACCTCTTCAATGGAATCAAAATTCCGGTAAAAAGCATTGCGGGACACCCCGGCCTGGCGGCAGAGAAGGCTCACCGAAAGGTCAGCATCCAGCAGCAAAAGATCCACCGCCGCATTGGCGATGGAATCCTTGGTGTGCTGGCAGATTTCACTGTTGCGGGCGTTGGGCATAGTTGGCCTCCATAAGCATAGCAAGCTCCGGGCCAACCCGGTAGTTTGCCCTGCCAGTCTATTCTATAACGTAACAACTGTTACGTCAAGTGTTGAAAAGTTGTTTATCTTGTTAAAGTATTGGAGAAAAATGGAAATTTTGAGGCAGAGACTTAAAAAAGAGACCAGTTTGTAAAGTTGCGGTAAGCAGAGAATGAAAAATATCTGGCCGTTTGCCATGAGAAAAGGGGCGTGGTTGACAGCCGTAAGCCCATGGGGCATACTTAAAGCAAACAGCCGGGGATATTTCCCGGGAAAACATCAGCTGCCCAGAAAAGACAGGCGGCGGAATGGAGCGTATCATTATGACAAAACGTGTGTTGGACCTGCTTCCGGCGGAACTTGCCTCTCTGACCGCAAAGGAGCTGTTGCAGGCAGTTGCAGGCAGTGAGGGCCGGGTGCTTGCAGCCGAGACCATCGGCATCACCCCGTCGCTGCTCAGCGATGTGACCAACGCAGAGTTTGCCGCCTCCATGGGGGCGGACCTGCTGCTTTTGAATATGTTCGATGTGTGGGAGCCTCGCATCATGGGCCTGCCCGAGACCCGGCCCGAAGATGTGGTGCGCCGGGTGAAGGAGCTCACCGGCCGGATGATCGGCATCAATCTGGAGCCGGTGGACCCGGCCGTGTGCGCCCAGAATGAGGAGACCATCTGGGCCATGAGCCGCGGCCGTTACGCCACGGCGGAAAACGCCCAGCGGGCCATGGAGATGGGCGTGGACCTGATTGTACTCACCGGAAATCCGGGCAACGGCGTGAGCAATGAAGCCATTGTGCATTCGCTGGAAAGCATCCGCGCCCAGGTGGGTGACGGCATCGTGCTGGCAGCCGGTAAAATGCATGCCTCCGGCGTTGTGGGCGAGGGTGGTGAGAACATCATCACCAAAGCGGATGTGGATGCCTTCAGCAAGGCCGGGGCCGACATCATCCTGCTGCCCGCGCCCGGCACCGTGCCCGGCATCACCACCGAGTATGTGCGCGGCCTGGTCAGCTATGCCCACAGCCTGGGCCGCCTGACCATCACCGCCATCGGCACCTCCCAGGAGGGAGCGGACACCGCCACCATCCGCCAGATTGCTCTGGAGTGCAAGATGACCGGCACCGATATCCACCACATTGGCGATTCCGGCTATGTGGGTATGGCCCTGCCGGAGAACATCATGGCCTACAGCGTGGCCATCCGAGGCATCCGCCACACCTACCGGCGCATGGCGGCCTCGCTGGCCCGCAAGCCCAGGAACTGAACAGGGAAAGGGGAGGTGAAACAGCCCGTTGAAGATCGAAAAGTTGCCCTATTTCATTGATCTATACGAAACCCGCAGCTACACAAAAACCGCCCGTAATAATTATATCTCCCAGACCTCGGTGACCCAGTTCATCAACAGTCTGGAAGAGGAGCTGCAGGTCAAGCTTTTTGACCGCACGACCCTGCCCATCCAGCCCACCGCCGCCGGGACCCGCTTTTACCAGGATGCCAAGGCACTGCTGCGGCAGTACCAGCGCATCAAAGAGGGGCTGGCAGCCCTGGACCGGAACGCGGCGCTGCCGGTGCGCCTTTGCTATACCTCCAAGATTGATTTGCAGATTCTGCTGCCCTTTGTGACTGGATTCAAGACCCGGCACCCGGACGTGGCCGTGGATGTGGAGCAGGCCACCTTCAAGGAGGCTTCCAAGGCGCTTTGGGTCCGCCGGTGCGATGCGGTCATCGGCATCGATTTTGAACCGGAATATACCGGTCAGCTGGAATCGCTGACCATGTATCAGGGTGAGTACCAGGCGCTGGTGCCCGAGGGGCATCCGCTGTTCGGCCGGGATGCCATCCGGACCGATAAACTGTATCACTATCCGCTGGTGATGCTGTCGCCCCATGTGATCGGCCGCTCTTATGAGGGGATGCTGGAGCACGCCCGGCAGGACGGCTACTACCCCAACATCCAGCGTACCGCCAATGATATGGACGGCGAGCTGTTTCTCATGCTCACCGAGGGTCTCATCGGCTTTGTGCCGGACAATTATTTCCCCCAGGAGTATGCCGGGCGGATGCGGCGTATTCCCATTGAAGGCTCGCACCATCGGTTCCAGCTGGAAATGAAATACCGCTCAGGCGAGAATCCCTCGCAGGACCTGTTTGTGGAGGAGCTTGCCGCCTATTTGAAAAGCGAATAACCCATTGCGTTTTTGTCTTTGTAACCGGTGAGAATGTGGTGTTAAAATAAAAACAAATCGAACGCCCGGGTCATTCGGGCGGCAAACACTTATATTCTCAAGGAGGCAGATTCTTATGGGCAAACTGTTACTGACCGGTGTGGACGGCAATTTGGGCGGCTATGCGGCGGAGGTTCTTCTCACGCTGGAAGAGCCCTCTCAGCTGATTTTCTGCGGCTACAGCCAGCAGGCACTGGACAAATACGCCGCCATGGGCGTTGAGACCCGTGTGACCAACTTCAACAGCCCGGACGGCCTGGCCGAGGCCTTCGCCGGTGCCGAGCGTCTGGCGCTGATCTCCATGCCCTTCGTGGGAGCCAAGCGGCAGAATGCCCACAAGAACGTGGTGGACGCTGCCAAGCAGGCCGGTGTGAAGCAGATCGTTTACACCTCTCTGGTGAACGCGGGCGACGAGACCAACCCCAGTGTGGAGAAGAAGGACCACATCTACACCGAGGAGTACATCAAGCAGGCCGGTCTGGATTACATCTTCCTGCGTAACTCTCAGTATGCAGAGGCCATGATCACCAACTACTTCACCTATGTGAAGCTGGACGGCGTGCTCAAGAACAGCCAGGGCGACGGCAAGATGGCTTACATTTCCCGCAAGGACTGCGCCAAGGCGGTTGCCTATGCGCTGCATCGCGGCGCGGAATACAGCCACGCCACTCTGGACATCAACGGTCCCGAGCTGATGACCATTTCCCAGTTCATCGAATACGGCAACCAGGCCACCGGCAACAGCGTGCGCTATCAGGAGATTACCGACGAAGAGAACTACCAGATCTTCGACGCCATGGGCGTACCCCGCACCACCGACGGCGTGTTCAAAAAGGACAGCGAGGCTCCCTTCTCTTCGGACGGCATGGTCACCTTTGCCCAGGCCATCCGGGAAGGCAAGATGGATACCTTCACCGACGACTACAAGAAGCTGACCGGCCAGGACCCCATGACGGTGCTGTACATGTTCCAGCATTCCGATGAATTCCAGATCGGCGAGCGTCATTCCAAGGATAACTGATCGGTTTCAAACAACCACAAATGCCCCGGCTCTCTGCAAAGAGCCGGGGCATTGCGTTTTTCAGGTGTTCGGCCGCAGCGTGCAGCGCAGCAGCTCACAGAGCACGCACTGGAGAAATCCGATTCCAGCCTGCGCCAGAAGTCCGGTTTTGATTGCCAGATCCCGCCCCATGCCGGGGGCCAGAAGGAAGGCTTCCAGCCGCTGGCCGAGTGTCTGCGCTGTCTGCCCCCACCAGGAGAAATCACTCCATCGGGAGGGGATGAACCAGGAAGGCCAGACAGCGAGCAGGGCCGGAAGTGCTGCAGCCACTGCCAGCAGCACCACAAACAGCACGGCGTCCCGGGCGGGAAAAGTCCAGCTGGCCAGCTTATGAAGCGCGCTGAAAGTCAGTACAACAAAGGCGAATGTCAGCGGCAGCCAGGCCAGAATTTTCACAAGAGCAGAACAAAGACCGGTGTAAAGCTGCCAATCCGGTTCCGGCAGTCCGCTTGCTGCCAGCTGCACATCCACCCAGGCGGCAGGGTCTTGGCGGGCATCCTCTGAATAAGGCAGCTCTACGGCTGTGAACCCGGCGTCATTTCGCGGAATCAACGCCAGCAGTTCACTGCTTTGAAATACGCCGCGCACAGTGAAGGAGGAATCCTCCAGCAAGAGAGAAAGCCCGGCCACCTCCTCGCTGCCGAACAGCTCCCGGGCAAGAGCGGTGGAAATGGCGCAGCCGGAAGTGTCCAGCAGAGCTGGCAGCTCCCCTGAGCAGCAATCCTGCCCCAGCACAAGAAAGGCATCCCCTTGGTAGTACAGCACGTTGCTTTGTATTTGGTGAAGACTGGTTTGAAGCAGGGCGCTGTCCTGCGTCCAAAAGGTGAGGCCGGGCTGCCGCTGCTGTGCGGTGCTTACTGCCTCTGTGGTGAGAGGCTGCCGGTAACGCAGGCTTACGCTTCGGCAGCGCTGGGAAAGGGAATTGGCGTTGCGCATGCCGATAATGCTGATGAGCAAAAGCAGCAGCATCGCCAGCCCGATGACGGCCCGCCTCATTGTGCAACCCTCACAGAGGCGCCGGGGCTTACCGCCCGGTCGGAGGAGGAGATCACGCTGCCGCCAATGGTGCCTTCCACTGCGGCATACTGACCATCGCTGCCCACCTCCAGCACCGTGACGGGAACGCGCCGGGCTGTGTAGCGCACGCCGAAGGTGCTGCGGCTTTCCTCCACCGTGAGAACGAAGCTGCCTTGGGTATCCTGCCGGATGGCGGAGACCGGCAGGCAGACGCTGTAGGAGGTACGGGAGAAAATCAGCTCTGCCTGTGCCGTACCCGCCCGGAAGCCGGAGGCTTCTTCCGAAAGTGCAGCGGTAACATGAAAGGTACCGCTTTCGGAATCTTCCGTCACGGTTCGCACGGTGGCTTCCGTGCGGGCGGAGCCCTGGGTGATGGTTACGGCCTGCCCGGCGGAAAGCTCATCTCCCTGCCCCGAGGGCAGCGTGAATTGTGCCACCAGTTCACTGCCCTCTTTGGCAAGGCGCAGCCCGCCGGACTCCGGGCAGGGCTGGCCTTCCGTCAGATTACAGGTCAGCAGCTGCGTGTCCCGCTCCGCACAGATGAGCCCGCCGGACTGAATACAGGCTGCGAGCAGCGCGATGCTCTCTTCGGTTTTTTCCATTTCCAGCTGCAAAGCGTCAGCTTGTGCCTGGTTGTTCTGCGCAGTCAGCGCAGCTGAACTTCGGGCCTGGGAATCAGCCGCCTCGGCCTGGGCCAGCGCGCTTTCTGCGTCCTCTATGCTTCTCTGGGCAGCCAGCAGCTCATCTTCCCGGGAATTCTGTGCGTTTTCCAGCGCCTGCCGGGCAGCCTCCGCCGCTTGCTGTGCTGCATCCAGTGTCTGGCGGGCAGCGGCCAATTCCTCCTCAGAGGGGGCCGGATCGGTTTGTGCTTGAAGCTCTTCCAGCCGGCTGGCCGCTTCGTCCTGCGCTTGCAGGGCTTGGGTGAGGGCTGCGTCCGCTTCGTCAACTGCAGCTTGGGTGCGGTCCCCGGTACGGGCGTAATCCTCCTGTGCGCGGGTCAGGGTTTGCCGGGCGGAATCGGCGGTGCTTGTGCTCGAGGCAGGGGAGGCGGTCAGCTGTGCCAGCTCTGCCTGCTGCTGGGACAGGGTGACGTTAGCGGCCTCCAAAGCGTCCTGAAGCTCCGTCAGGTTCAGCCGGGCAATGGCATCGCCAGCCTTCAGCGTCTGCCCGGCCGAGGCATACAGCACATCCACCGTAACACCTGCGGGCAGGGGCAGGCTTTCGCCCTCGCCTGCGGAGATAGAGGTAGTGGCGGAAGCTTGTTGGACAATGGTCCCCTGGGAAGGGGCGGAATTCTGCCTGGAGCTGCCCGCACAACATTGATTTATTGCTGCTCGGCCAGCCGAAGCGCGGCGGCGTTCTTCACCGCATCGCAGGCTTCGCTTTCTGTGAGGGTACCGTCATAAAGCTGGGATGCGGCCTCGCGGGCGGCCTGCTGCAGTACCTCATCGGGCAAAACCGCGGTTAAACGGCTTATCAAAGCGTCTTCGTCGTTGGATATAGTGAAGGGGTCGGTTTCACGCACCCGGTCCAGCGCGGCGGCAAGGCCACTCTGCGTCACCGGCAGCACATCCAGCCCGGCAGCGCTTTGCATTTTGTCGCTGAGCATCAGCTGGATGAATTCCACGGCCAACTCCTGATTGCTGCCCCCGGCGGGCAGAGCGGCAGCGCAAAGCGGCTCAAAAACGCCGGTCCCGCTTGCGTCCACACCCGGCAGAGGAAAGAGGGTGACTTCTCCCGCTGAATAACTCGCCCGGCCGTCCGCATCCCGTTCCAGCGTTCCGAAGCCTATGGCCTGGTCGGCACTTTCCCAGCTTTCTGCAAACCAGAGACATTCACCGTTCCAGAAGCTGTTCAGGTTGCCGAAACCAAAAGTGCTGTAAAGCGCTTCACCGCTGGCGGACTGGGTGTCCTCCGCGGCAGAATTATAGGTTTGAATGGTCTGTGCGCCAGCAGCATGGGCGATCCGGTTCAGCTGCCGGGTGAAGTCGGTAAAGGCGTCCGGCTGGAAGACTCCGTCCCGCCAGATGGAACCGGAGCTGGCCGGATAAAACAGGTCAAACAGATGTTCATACAGCGCGGGAGAAAAGGTCATGCAGGGAAGTTCTCCACTGGTTTCCTCCATGGCAGAGGCAATGCCTTCCAGGGTTTGCATTCGCTCATCCACCGTGGAAGGCCTTCCGCCGGTGATGTAAGCCCGCATGCCTGCGGGAATGGCATAAAGCCCATCTTCCGTGGCATAGCTGGCCAGTACATTGTCCCGCACGGCACTCCAGTCAGCCAGGCTGGTCAAATCGGTAAGAAGCCCCTGACGAATCATGGAGTCCGCCGAAAGCCCGTCCAGAATCAACAAATCCGGCCCGTCTCCCGCCAAGAGGCGGGTGTTCAGCTGGCGGACCACGTCCTCCCGGGTGGCGGCAGTTCCCTCGGTGCTGGTCAGGCACACCGTGTATTCCACTCGAACGTCCGGGTGCAGCGTGTTCCAGGCGGCAATGGTCTGACGTACCAGCGCGCTCTCTTCCAGGGAAAAGATGGTAAGGGTGTTTTTTACCGTTTTGCCGGGGTCATAAACATAGCGGTATAAGGTTTGCTGACCGCTGCCGTTCTGTACCACAAGCCAAAGGGAGCCGTCTGCTGCAGCGCAGCCGATAAATACATCGGTGGAGGAGGGACCCCAGGCATAATCGGCGCCGTGCATCAGAATTTCCCGGGTGCTGCCGGACAGGGTATAATGGGAAACGACCCGTTCCTCGCCCGCTTCGTTGGAAAGATGGAAAAAGCCGTTGCCCTGCCAGTTCGGAAAGATGCGCCCCATGGGCAGCGAGAGGGTACTGGCTTTCTCAAAATCCGGCAAAGTCCAGGCGGGAGCGGAGTCGTTTTGTTCCCGACCAGACATAGCCGCTGCGCACCGCATCCGCCTGAAAGCTGATGCGGGACTGACCGGTCAGCAGGGAATTGTCCGATTGGTTGACCAGTTTGCCGTCCGTTCCGAATATGGCCCAGCGGCCAACGTTGGCTTCCACAAAAACCCATCCGTTGCTGACGCCTGCCAGTGTGCAGAGCACACCTGGCTCAGCGGCGTCGGAGGGGACCAGTTCGCAGCCGGTGAAATCCACCGGGATGGCGGCCAGATCACCATCCTCCACCTGCCAGAGCAGGAACGGTTCCTGCGCGTCCAGAGTCGACTGCTTCGCAGCCATCACATAAAGAACGCCGTTTTCATCGGCGGCCATGCTGAACACATACACACCGCCGGTGCAGGCTTCGGCCAGCTTTTGGTCCCAGGCAAGCACCTGTTCCGAAACGGTGCCGTCCGGCTGGACCAGATAGCTTTTCGCGCCTCCCTGCCAGCCCTCCTGGCGGTAAAGCGCCTGCACATTTTCTGCCCTGTAAAGGGTGACGCTGCCATCTGCATTGGGAACGGCATTTGTGCAGTAGAAGTCAGGGTCGGGCAGTTCAATCTGCTGCTCGATATAGCCGCCCGCAGCCTGGGTTTCCTCCACGGTGGCCTTGCTGCAGCCGGTGAAGAGCACTGCCAGGGCGGCGGCCAGTGCCGATGCTCGAATCCATTGTCTCATACATTCGCCTCCTGTTTGTTTTCTGTACACAGGATACAGGGGGACGGTCTAATTTTCGTCTAAAAATGTTTAGACAAAAAATAGACCAAACAGCCTTATTCTAATTATATATGATCCTGGAAAGGGAGGACCCCGCCATGCAAATCCTGCTGGTCGAAGATGACCGCATCCTATGTGAATTTCTGGAACAACTGCTGCGCCGGGACGGCCATTGTGTGACCATTTCCGCCACCGGTCTTGCCGGGTTGGAGGCACTGCGCACAGGGGAGTTTGATTTGATGATTCTGGACCGGATGCTGCCCGAACTGGATGGAATGCGGCTGCTGCAACAGGTCCGGGGCGAGGGCTTTACGCTGCCGGTGCTGATGCTCACCGCCCTGGGCACGCCTGCGGACAAGGTGGAGGGCCTGGACGCGGGAGCGGATGATTATCTGGCAAAGCCCTTCGACGCAGCGGAGCTGCTGGACCGGCTTCGGGCCCTTGCACGAAGCCGCAGCGGTGGTTACGGAGTGCTTGTACGCTGCGGTGACGTGGCACTGGATGCTGCTGCCCGTCTGCTCACCGGACCCGTTGGACGATGCGAGGTGTCCGGCCGGGAATCCGCGCTGCTGGCCTTTCTGTTTCGCAACGCGGGGCAGGTGCTGCCCCGGGAGCTGCTGCTGGACCGGGTCTGGGGTGCAGACAGCGAGGTGGAGGAAGGCAATCTGAACAACTATATCTTTTTTGCCCGGCGGCGCCTGCTTCAGGTGGGCAGCCGTGTGCAGATTCAAACGGTACGCGGACTGGGCTACCGCGTATGCGAATGCTAGCCCGGCTGCGCCGCCGCCTGACGCTGCTGGCAGCGGCATTGACCGGATGTGTGGTGCTGGCGGTGGCGGTGGTGTCCTTTCTGCTGTGCGCGTCGCTCTACACCGCCCAGAGACAGGCCGCGTTTGAAGCGGCGGTTGCCGGTTTGAGCAGCCGGTGGGAGACAGAGAATGCGCTGGATCTGAACCAGACGCAGAACACGGCAGTTCAGAACGGGCTGTGCCTTTATTTTGAGGAAAACGGGCAGCCGCTTGTGCTTTCCGGCCTGACCGAAAGCGCTAACATGGAGCCGGTCTGGCAGGCGCTCCGGCAGGCGGGATTTGACCCGGAGCTTCCGCCGCTTTTTTCGCAGACAGAAACGGTGGAGCTGGAGCATGTGAAGCTTTCAGACGGTCCGGTGCGCTTGAGCGCCTGCAAACAAACCACCGGCGAGGGCTGGCGGATGCTGATTGCCTGGCAGCCGTTGCACACTGAACGACAAACCCTTTACTGGGCAGCCGCAGCCTTTTCATTGGTGGCGGTGGCAGGCATAGGGCTGCTGGCGGCAATCTGTTGGAACGTGGCCGGGCGGGCCATCCAGCCGGTGCGTCAGGCCATGGAGCAGCAGAAGGAATTTGTGCGTGCGGCAGGGCATGAGCTGCGGACACCGCTGGGGGTGCTGCGAGCCGGATTGGCAGTGCTGCCCCTGGAAAAGGAGAGCGAGATAAAACGACACATTGGTCTTCTGGATGCAGAAGCAGCCCGAATGGGCCGCCTGATTGATGAGCTGTTGATTTTGTCCGGTGGAGGAATGGTGCGGTCTAGTGCGCCTCAATTGCTGGAACCGGACACGCTTTTGCTGGATCTGGCAGAGGCCTGGGAGCCTGCTGCACACAGTGCCGGGCGCCGGCTTCAGGTGGTTCTGCCGCCGCAGCCGCTGCCGCCGGTGCAGGCCTGCCGGGAGGAGCTGTGCCAGATTTTGAGCATTTTTCTGGATAACGCGCTGTGTTATGCCCCGGAAGGCACGGCGGTTGAGCTGTACTGTGCTGCACAGGGACGAAAGATCTGTTGGGAGGTGCGAGACCATGGCCCCGGCATTCCGGACCAGGTTAAGGAAGCGGTGTTTCAGCGATTCTGGCGGGCAGATGCCAGCCGCTCCAGCCGGGAACATTTCGGGCTGGGTCTTTCGGTGGCGCAGGAACTGGCCGGGCGCTGCGGGGTGCAGCTGGGAGTGAGCGACACCCCCGGTGGTGGTGCCACATTCCGGGTGGAGGTGCCCCGGGGCTGAAAAGCGGATGCCTGTTTGTTGAAATGAAAAATAAAGCAATGCCCCGGCTCTTTGCGAAGAGCCGGGGCATTTTTTGTGAAACGTGATTCATTTCTCAAACAAGTCCAGCAGATAGCCGTAGCCTTCCGCTTCCATCTTTGTGTAGGGCACAAAACGCAGGGATGCGCTGTTGATGCAGTACCGCACCCCGTTGGGCGACTCGGGGTCTCCGGTGAACACGTGGCCCAGGTGGGAATCACCGGAGCGGCTGCGCACCTCGGTGCGGTGCATGCCGTGGCTGTCGTCCGGCAGCTCCACCACGGCGGGCGTCTCAATGGGCTTGGAGAAGGTGGGCCAGCCGCAGCCGCTCTCGAATTTGTCGGTGGAGGAGAACAGCGGCTCCCCGGTGACCACGTCCACATAAATACCCTTTTCAAACTGGTCCCAGAATTCGTTGGCAAAGGGGCGCTCGGTTCCATTCTGCTGGGTGACCCGGTACTGCTCGCTGGTCAGCTTGTCCCGAATGGCTTCCGCTGCGGGCTTCTGGTAATCACCCGGGTCGATGCGCAGGCTGGAAAACAGCTTCATTTCCACAAGAGGAATATGGCAGTAGCCGTTGGGGTTCTTTGCCAGATAGTCCTGATGATATTCCTCGGCGGGGTAGAAGTTCACCAGCGGTCCGATCTCCACCTTGAACGAACGGCTGCGGCTGCGCTCGATTTCCGCGATGCGCTCCACCGTTTCCTTCGCCTTGTCGTTTGTGTAGTAGACGCCGGTCTGGTACTGGGTGCCCACATCGTTGCCCTGCCGGTTTTTCACGGTAGGGTCGGTCACATAAAAATAAGCCAGCAGCAGTGCGTCCAGGCTCACCTGCTCCGGGTCATATTCCACCCGTACCGTTTCCCGGAAACCGGTTTTCCCGGTACAGACGGTGGGGTAGTTGGCGTCGGTTTCATCGGAGCCATTGGCGTAGCCACTTTGGGCATCGATTACGCCGGGGATGGACTGCATCAGCTGTTCGATGCCCCAGAAGCAGCCTCCGGCCAGATAAATCACATTTTCCGTGGTTTCCATGTTCATAACCTCCTGTTCCGGTTCGCTTTGAGGAGAACCGGTTTCGCTGCTTGCGGGCTGCACGGCAGCGTCCTGCACGGCAGCGTCCTTCGGGCGGCTGCAGCCGCTCAGCAGCATTGCGGCAGCAAGCAGGCTTGCCAATATTGTTCGGCGCATGGCGGGGTCTCCTTTCCTTCCGGTTCGGCCAGGAGCGGGATGCACCGGCCGCGATGCTGGGATGAATGATTTAATTATACTGCATTGATAGGAAAAAGAAAAGTCCCCATTTCGTGCCGTTCGGAGCAGGGCCTGCGCCGAATGACAGAAAAGGGGAAAACATCAAGCAGTCAAAGCATACCCCAGAAGCCTTGCAGCTGGTCTGCCAGCTGGTCGGGGCCGTAGAGCCAGCGGCAGTGGGCCCAGTGGCTGGGGAAGAGATGGCGGTATTCCGCCCGGGAAAAGCGGCTGTCGATGAGCAGCACCACGCCCTTGTCCTTCGGGGTGCGGATGACCCGCCCCGCGGCCTGCAGCACCTTGTTGAAGCCCGGGTACTGGTAGGCGTAGGCAAAACCGCTGCCCCGGCTCTCTTCAAAGTAATCCCGCAGAATCTCCTGCCGGGGGTTCACCTGGGGCAGCCCTACCCCCACGATGGCAGTGCCGATCAGCCGCTCGCCTGCCAGGTCCACGCCTTCGCCGAACACGCCGCCCATCACACCAAATCCCAGAAGGGTCTCGGTGGCGTCCGGCTGGAAGGCATCCAGAAAATCCTTGCGGGCCTGCTCATCCATGCCCGGCTGCTGCACCAGGGTGCGCACCCCGGGGAACAGCTCCTCAAAGCGCTCCAGCACCTGGGTCAGATAGCTGTAGCTGGGGAAAAAAGCCATGTAATTGCCGGTGCGGCCCCGGCACATTTCGTAGAGATACCGGGCCACCGGTTCGATGCTCTGCTGCCGGTCCTTGTAGCGGGTGCTCACGTCCGCCGCGCAGAAGAGCCCCAGATTTTCGGCAGGGAAGGGGCTGGGCAGTGCGGCGCAGCGAGCTTCGGCACAGCCCAGAATGTCCCGGTAATAGTCCATGGGGGACAGGGTGGCGCTGAACAGCACTGCGCCCCGCCCGCTGGAAAAGCTTTGGTCCAGAAAGGCGCTGGGGTCCAGGCAAAGCTGGCTGATGCGCACGTCGGTGCCGAAGGCTGCCATCTGGGTCACATAGTGGTCATCGTACCGTTCGGCTACCCGCAGGTAACTCCGCAGCTCGAAGTAAAGAGCCAGGATCAGGTCGTGAGCGGTGCCTTCCCGGTGCTCAGTGAGCCATTCCTCCATGGGGCCGGTGACCCGACTGATCACCCGGTTGAGACCGGTGCGGGCCTCCTTTTCAAAGAAGGTGCGGTTTTCCGCCTCGTCGCACTGGCGGCGCAGCTCCAAAAATTCGTCGTTCAGCTTGCCCAGGGCAGTTTTCAGCTTGCTTTTGCCCTTGCCCAGAGCCTTGCGGGCCTCCAGCACCTGACTTTTCAAAAGGCTGGCCGAGTGCATTTCCCGGGCCCGGTCCGGCAGATTGTGAGCCTCGTCCACCAGGAACAGATAGTCGCCGCCGCTTTCAAAAAAGCGCTTCAAACTGACCACCGGGTCGAACAGGTAGTTGTAATCCCCCACAATCACATCGCACCAGAGCGAGAGGTCCAGCCCCAGCTCGAAGGGGCAGACGGTGAATCGCCGGGCCAGCTCCTCCAGCGCGGCGCGAGTGAACTCGTTTTCGTCCAGCGCCTGCCACAGCGCATCCCGGATGCGGTCGTAGTAGCCGTTGGCGTAGGGGCAGACCTCAGGGGTACATTCCCGTTTTTCTAACAGGCAGATGGTGTCCTTGGCGGTGAGGGTGATGCTTTTCAGTGCAAGGTCGGGCTGGCTTTTGCGCAGCAAGGCCAGCGCATCCTCCGCTGCCTGCCGGGTGGTTGTACGGGCGGTGAGATAAAACACCCGCTCGCCGCAGCCCTCGCCCATGGCCTTGAGAGCGGGGAACAGGGTGCTCATGGTTTTGCCGATGCCGGTGGGCGCCTGGCAGAGCAGGCGGCCCTTGTCCCGCAGGGTTCGGTATACCGCCCCCGCCAGAGCATACTGGCCCGCCCGGTATTCTTCAAAAGGAAACTGAAGCTTTTGCAGTGCCTCGCCCCGGGTCACCTGCCAGGCAGCGGCTCGCTTGGCCCAGGGGGCATACCGGGCCAGCAGATCCAGCACAAACTCCTCCAGCTGGCGGGCGGTGAATTCCCGGCGGAAATCCACCACCACCTCGTCGTCTACCTGGAAATAGGTCAGCCGCACCGCGATGCTGTCCAGCCCGTGCTGCCGGGCGTAAATGGCTGCGTATACCTGACCCTGGGCCCAGTGCACCGGGTTCATGTCCTCGTGGATCTGGTCGGTGGGGGTGGTCACAGTCTTGATCTCATCCACCACGGTCAGGCCGTCTTCGTCGGTGAAGATGCCGTCCGCCCGGCCATCCACCAGATAGTCCACCTCTTCCACAGTGTATTCCTGCTTCAGGTAGACCTCAGCTTCGTAGCCGGGTCCGGCCTGCTTTTGCAGCCGCCGGTGGATGCGTGCACCCTCATTGGCACGGTCAAAGCCGGTGAACCGGCTGTCGATGCTGCCGGTCTGCAACAGAAACTCCACCAGCTGCCGCACCGAAAGATGGATCTGTTCCATGAAAAATGCCCCTCTCGCGATACACATTGAATCCATTGTATCACAAAAGGGGCGCCCGGTCACGCAAACAGGGTTTTGGTAAGCTGTTCAGCAATTTCGTCCAGTCGGGAGAAATCCGCCGCCGTGCGGTAGTAGCTCTCCAGCTCATCGTGACTGGCCTTGGCTTGTCGCTGGGCCTCGCTGGCCATCTTTAACAGCTCGGCAGCTGCCTTTCGGTCGAACCGCAGCCGGGCCCGCAAGCTGCGCAACCCGCCCTTTTCCAGAAAACGGGTGCAGTGTACGTTCTGCAGGTTTTCAAGATCCATGGAATGCCAGGAATTTCCGGTCAAAAAGGCAAGCCGCAATTCAGGAATAAACAAGTGGTCGATTGCGTCCTCCCGCAGCGGGCAGGGGCAGGTGATGATGGAATATCCCCGCTCCAAGGCCATCTGGCGCAGCAGGGCCAGAGCCAGCGGGGCCGCCGCGCCCTGCTCGTCGTGCAGTACGATATACTCATCGGCCAGGGTTTCCACCGTGTTCATAAAGACCATCCGGCCCTTGGGGGTCACGGCGCTCAGCAGGCGGATACTCTCGCTGCCGGGATGTCCGGTGCGGGGCAGCCTGCGGGAACCCAGCCGCCGGGCCCAGCCCAGCAGCTTCTCTTCATTTACCAGCGGTGCGGCCAGGCGGCGGCTGTCTTCCAGCAGGGAGGAGGCTGCCCGGATGGACCGGCCCGCCTGCTCCTGCAAAGCAGAGCACCGGCGGAACAGGGCCACAATCTCGCCCCGATGAGCGGTCAGATAATCGTTATCCAGCGCATGGTGCAGGTCCACCACCTTCTGCACCGCGCCGGGGTAGGCAGGCTCCACGGTATGGGGAGCGGTGGCATCAATAATGGCTGCCCGGGGCCGGGAGAAGATCACGCCGTCCAGGCTGTCCGGGTCGGAGGAGCAGTGGATGCGCTCCACCGGCAGTGGGCTTGCCTGGGCCAGGTGGTTCATCAGGGTGCTCTTGCCGCAGCCGGGGCCTGCCTTGATCAGATACAGCGGAACCTGCTCCTGGGTGTCCAGCCAGTCAAAGTAGCCCTGGAAGCCCTTCGGCCCCAGAGCGCCCATAAAGAAATCCACGCTGTTTGTCATGGAATTTGCATTCGTTTTCATCCTGCAACACCTCGCTTTTTGGCCCATCCTATGCGAAGCACCGGACGGGTGTGCGGCCTGTGGCATTGCAAAGAGTCTTTTTGACTGGTATAATCAGAAAAAATGATTTGTCGAACCGGCCCGAAATTGGCCGGTTTTCAAAATGAGGTGGATTTATGGATCGAAAAGCAACGAACATTGTGGCATATATCACGCTGGTGGGCTGGTGCCTGGCCTACTTTGTGGGCGACCGGTACAATTCCCGGTTCCATCTGAATCAGGCACTGGTGCTGAACCTGTTTTTCCTGGTGCTGCGGGTAGTCTCCTCGGTGGCAAGCTGGGTTCTGGGCTGGATTCCGCTGGTGGGTTGGATTGTGATGATGGCGTTGAATCTGGTGAGCCTGCTGGGTCTGGTGCTCTGGATCTTGGGCCTGATCTACGCCGTACAGGACAAGGAGCAGCCGATTCCTCTGCTGGGCTATATCCATCTGCTGCGCTGATACGAGCGAAAAATTCCGCAAATTCCCACTTGACAAGCAGCCGGACAGGGTGCTATTATAATACCCGCCGAAACGCCGGGGATTTGTGACCGGCAATTAAATATGCGAAAAACCGCAGGGCTATAAATTTTCCTGTTTCTGATTCACAAACAGGGGATTGTAGCCCTGTTTTTTTGTGCCAAGGAGGAACCGGAATGACCGAACGAATCAACCAGAACCCCATGGGCAGCCGGCCGGTGCTGCCGCTGCTGGTGAGCATGTCGCTGCCGCCCATTTTGTCCATGCTGATCCAGTCGCTGTACAACGTGGTGGACAGCATCTTTGTTGCCCGCCTGAGCAGCGATGCCCTCACTGCGGTTTCGCTGGCCTATCCGCTGCAGAATCTGGTACTGGCGATAGCGGTGGGCTACGGTGTGGGCTCCAATGCCTTTGTGGCCCGCAGTCTGGGCCAGGGCGACCAGCGCAGCGTGGACAAAGCCGCCTCCATGGGTATGGTGTTTACCGGCATTCACGCGCTGGCTTTTCTTTTGATCGGCCTGTTCGGCAGCGAGCCCTTTCTGCGGCTGTTCACCACCGATGAGCAGGTGCTGGCTATGAGCCTGGTATACACCCGCATCGTCATCTGCCTTGCCTTCGGCAGTCTGTTCCATATTTACATCGAAAAGCTGCTGCAGTCGGTGGGCAACATGTTTGTGCCCATGATCCTGCAGGGCGTGGGCGCCATTGTGAACATCGTGCTGGACCCTATTCTGATTTTCGGCCTGCTGGGTGCGCCCCGCATGGGCGTGGCGGGTGCTGCGGTGGCAACCGTGGCCGGGCAGATGACCGCCTGTACCATGGCAATGATCTATTTCTTCCGGGCCAAGACCGGCATGCATATCACCCGTAAGGACATGAAGGTGGACTGGAACATTGCCCGCAAGATTTATGGCGTGGGCGTGCCCTCCTGCCTGATGACCGCTATGCCCAGCCTGCTGGTGGGCATACTGAACGCTTTGCTGGTGGAGCTGCACGAGCTGGCAGTGGCGGTGTTCGGCCTGTATTTCAAGCTGCAGACCTTTGTGTACATGCCGGCCAACGGCCTGATTCAGGGCATGCGCCCCATCGTGAGCTACAACTACGGCGCACGCCAGAAGCATCGGATGCATTCCACCATCCGCTGGAGCCTGACCCTCACGGCCGCCATCATGGCGCTGGGTACCCTGATCGCCTGGCTGCTGCCGGAGCAGACCATGGCCCTCTTCGATGCAGACAGCGCCATGGTAGCCATCGGTGTGCCCATGCTGCGCATCACCAGCCTTGGTTTCCTGGTTTCCACCTTCGGCACTGTACTGGCAGGCTGCTTCGAGGCCCTGGGTAAGGGTGTACAGTCGCTGGCTGTGTCACTCATCCGGCAGCTGGTGGTTATTCCTCCGCTGGCACTGGTGCTGTCCCATTTCTGGGAGCTCAACGGTGTATGGGCCTCCTTCCCGGTGGCTGAGACCCTGGCTGCGCTGGCTGCGGTGGTGCTCTATCGGAGCGTGATGCGCCGCATCGACGGGACCATGGAATAAAAAGAAAGAGAAAAAGCGCCCGTGCGGCCGGTCTGGCTTGCGCGGGCGCTTTTGTGCGCATTAAAATCAGTGCTTGGCAGGCAGAATCTCCAGCCAGTAGCCGTCCGGGTCCTGGATGAAATAGATGCCCATGGCTTCGTTCTCAAAGCAGATGCAGCCCATTTCCTTGTGCAGGGCGTGAGCGGCCTCGAAATCATCGGTGCGGAAGGCCAGATGGAACTCGCAGTCACCCAGGTTGTAGGGGCGGTCCATGTCCCGCATCCAGGTCAGCTCCAACTGGAAATCGCTCTCCTCGTTGGCCAGGTAGACGATGATGAAGGAACCGTCCGGAGCGGTGATCCGCCGCACTTCCTTCAGGCCCAGAGCCTTTTCGTAGAACTCCATCGAGCGGCCCAGGTCATAGACGTTGTAGTTTTCATGGATCATTTTAAATTTCATTGCAAAAATTCCTTTCTGGAATGGATTGATAAAAACGGGGCCTTAGCCCTGCCAGACCTCTTCCGCATGAATGCGGGAAAGATAGGGGGCAAGCTCCGGCCGTTTCAGATAGGCAAGCATCCCGGCCCGGTCCTCGAAGCAGTGCATGGGGAACACATTGTCGCAGCGGCAGGCTTTCAAAAAGTCCACAAAGCCCCACCAGGCGTTTTCCTCCTGCCGGGGGTCCAGCGGAACGAAGGCCGCGTCGAAAAAGCGGCCCCGGATGCGGTCCAGCTCTTCGTGAAAGGCCTTGTCGTGCCAGGCGTTCTGCTCGTCCGGCTCACCCTCCCAGTGCCACCAGTTCAGATCACCCGCATGGTAGAACCACAGTCCCTCGGCCTGTACCAGAAAGGCGCAGCCCTCGTCGGTGGAGCGCAGAGTCTCGATACAAAGACCCTGCCAGTCGTACCGGCTGCGGGGGGCAGCGGGCAGTACGTTGGCCGAGCGCCGGGCGGGAATGTTTTCGTCCAGCACGTAAAATACGTTGGGGTGACTTTCGCTCAGCTCCCACACTGCGGGGGAATAATGATCATGATGCCGGTGGGAGGAAAAGACAAACAACGTCTTTTTCGGGTCCATCGGGGGCAGCGCGCCCTGGAAGTAGTCGAACAGCAGCAGAGTGTGGTCCAGCTCCACCAGAAAACAGCTGTGACAGATGTGAGTAATCTTCATAAAAACTCCTTGGGAATGAAGGTTGCGCTGCGGTTTACAGCAGCTGGCGACGCAGCTCCTCGCCGCTTAGCGGGCTGAGCAGGGCGGGGGGGACGTCCAGAATGGTTTTGCAGCCGGTCTGTCCGGCGGCGTGCATCCGGGATACCGCGCGGGCGCAGGCAGCCAGCACGCTGGCGGTGAATTCCGGGTTGGAGTCCAGCTTCAGGCTGTACTCCACCGTGGCGGTATGCTCCTCGTTCCAGCCGGTCAGGCCGCTGCGCAGTACGCTGCCGCCGTGGGGAAGCCCACTGTGCTCAGCATGCAGCTGCTCCAGGCTCACGAAGGTGACGGTGGTGTCGTAATCCGCAAAATAGTTGGGCATGGTCTTGATTTCCTGCTCGATGCGGGCAAGGTCTGCTCCGGGCTTTGCGGCCACATAGCATTCCCGGGTGTGCTTTTGCCGGGTGGTCAGGGTGGGGCGCTGCCCGGCGCGCACCTGCTCCAGCGCCTCGGGCACCGGTACGGTGTACTGGCGGGCGTCCGCCACGCCTTCAATGCGGCGGATGGCGTCGGAATGGCCCTGGCTCACGCCCTTGCCCCAGAAGGTGTAGGTGCCGCCCTGGGGCAGAATGGCTTCGGCGTATACCCGGTTCAGCGAGAACAGGCCCGGGTCCCAGCCGCCGCTGATCAGGGCAGTGGTGCCCGCGGCGCTTGCGGCGGCGTCCACCGCGGCAAAGTGCTCGGGAATCTTGGCGTGGGTGTCGAAGCTGTCCACCAGATTGAACCAGCGGGCCAGCTCGGGGGTCTGCACCGGCAGGTCGGTGGCGCTGCCGCCGCACAGGATCATCACATCAATCTTACCGGCCCAGTCGGCCACCTCGCTTGCCGCCACCACCGGCACGCCCTCGGTCATGGGAGAAATGCTGGCCGGGTCCCGTCGGGTAAAAATCGCCGCCAGCTCCAGATCCGGGTTCTGGCGCACCGCGCACTCGGTGCCCTTGCCCAGATTGCCGTAACCAAAAATGCCAATCCGAATCGCCATAAGTAAGCTCCCTCCATTGGTTTTATCAAATATTGGTTCTATTATACCATGAACCGGCGGAACTTGAGAAGTAAGAGAAGCCGGAGAAACAGAAAAGCCCTGTGTGCCAAAGAACGGCACACAGGGCGATTGAGTGTTTCAAAGAGGATCCGCGGCGCGGTTACAACGGCTGAAAACAGCTGTCCTCACTGTACAGCAGGGCAACCCGCTGGTCGCTCAGGCTGCGGGCTTCGTTTGCGGGGGAGGCGTCCGCCACAGTAGGCGAGGTCTGCCCGTTCTGGGTGATGCGGTCCTGCAACAGTGCCACCAGCGCATCAAAGCTGCCTGGCTCCGGAGTGGTGCTCTCCGCTGCAGTTTCGCTGCCGGGTTTTTCTGCGGCAGTGTTTTCTTCGGGCAGCTGGTCAGGGATGGCCTCGGAGGGCACATCCAGCAGCAGCCAGGTGATGTTGCGGCCATAGATGGTGGCGGAATAGTAATCGTATGCAAGCCCCTGATTGGCAGCTGCCTGTTTCAACGCCACCAGATAGGTGGCAGCTTCCTCCAGCGTGACCTCGGGTGGTTCCCGGTCTGCACTGTGAAAGCCCGTATAAAGTACGGTGGGCAGAGGAAGATCATCGGCGGAAAACTCCATCCCAACCCGGAACAGAGGATTTTGCGAATCGAATACCCGGTCGTTATTTTCCGGGTAGAAGGTGAGAGTGGTCTCATAAGGGGAGCGCCCCTTCAGGTCCCGGCACAGTCGGTTGGTATCCAGCTGGTCGGCCAGCTCATTGCGCAGCCGGTTGGAGGTGTTCAGGCCGCTGTCCACCATCAGGGCGCGATTGGTATAGACCTGCCCGCCGCTCACATAGGCAGAAAAGCCCACATCCTCCTCGCCGGTTTGGTACACCGGGCAGACATAGCGATGCTTGCCGTCCGCGTAGGTGTAGCGGGCATTGCCCACCACATAGCCTTCGTCGGGGTATTTGGCCTGAAGAGCGTCGTTGATGGCGTGTACCGTCCACCGGGCAGTGAAGGGATTGCCCACCTGGCGTTCTACCACCAGTACCAGTGCGGCGATGAGTACCAGCGCAGCCAGTGCGGCGGCGATCCGGGTAAGGGGAGTGCGCCGGATCTGGGGAAGGGCCGGCCATTTGATCTTATTCATCCAAAGATTCCTCCTTTGAGGCGGATTTGTCCCGGCGAAGGCCGCCGAAGGCGAAGTGCAACAGCTTTGCAATGAGCGCGCCCACCAGCAGGGCGGCCAGATACAGCCCGGCCTGCATCAGGGAAGTGCGGTTCGGCGTGCTGACCAGGAGCACCAGAGCCATGGGAATGGCACTGATGACGGCTGCAAACCAGACGCTGCGGCGCAGAAATACATAACCCAGTGCTCCCAATGCGGGCAGGCCCCAGGCCAGGAACGGCCCGTTTGTCAGTGCCAGGCAGACCGCAAAGCCTGCCACCGCCATCAGAGCGCTTTGGGCCAGCAGCTTGCGCTGGATACGCCCCAGCACCCGGGCGGCATTGGGCTCCGGCGGGGGCAATTGAATACCACCGGAATCCAGATAGGCCTGACAGGCAGGGCAGTGGGCCACGTGACTGTGCACCAGGGCTTCGCTGTCCTCACTGGCGACGCCGTCGGCCACCAGGGGAATCAGGTCTCTGCATACGTCACAGGAAATGTCTGATACGATGCCTTTGTTCATGGCATCGATCCCTCCTCTCGTTTCAGTTGTTCCCGCAGCCAGTTGCGGGTGCGGAAGTTCAGCATGCGGGCGGAATTTTCAGTGATGCCGCATGCCTGGGCGATTTCGGCAAAGGAGTAGCCCTGGGCCCGCATCAGAAGAACGGCGCGGGCATTGGGCTTGCAGTCCTCCAGCAGAAGCCGGGCCCGGCGGGCCAGCTCCCGGGTGTCGCATTCCTCCTCCAGGCCCCGGGGGTCCGGCATGTCCTGCTCCAGATACCCGGCCAGCATATCGTCGTAGGAAAGCGTGGGCCGTTTGCGGCGCAGCGCGTCCACCCACACGTTACGGGCGATGGTGAACAGCCAGGTCTTTACGCTGCTGCGGCCCTCGAAGCGGCCAAAGGCGCGCACTGCCTTCAAAAAGGTCTCGCTGAGCAGGTCCTCTGCCCAGACGGGG
Source organism: Allofournierella sp. CML151 (assembly GCF_027853465.1). Lineage (NCBI taxonomy): Bacteria > Bacillati > Bacillota > Clostridia > Eubacteriales > Oscillospiraceae > Allofournierella > Allofournierella sp. CML151. The sequence goes on from NZ_JAPNNW010000001.1 coordinate 231,343, forward strand.
TCATGGGTGAGCCCGCAAAGATACCGATAGATGTCCGGGCTGTAAAGCTGATACAATTCTTCCAGGTCCTGCAAGCGCACCCCTCCTTTCCGTTTGCCCGGAGCGGTTCCCCGAGCCGTGATGTAAAACAGCCGTTTCGCTCTATTAGACGGCAGAAGTTGCTGCCTGTTACAAAAAAGCACAAAAAAATTCCGCCGGGCCCCAAAAGCCCGACGGAATGGGTCATGCGCTGGGTTTTGCCTTGCTGGTCAGCTGCTGCAGCAGCTGGGGCAGGAAATAGACGGCCTGCTTTGCCCACCAGGGCCAGTCGTGGCTCACGTCCTCGCCCCAGTAGTCCACGAAAGCGGGCATGCGCCGGTCGGTCAGAGCCTGTGCCATAGCCCGGGTGTCGGCCAGAAAATCATCCTCGTAGGGGCCGCGGCCGCAGCACAGGAACAGAGGTGCCAGCCGGGTGGAGGGCAGGCCTTCGGTGTGCAGCAGGGGCAGATATTCCAGCGGACTGTTGCGCAGGGTCAGATCGTCATGATAGGGGCCGAACCAGGGGGCGGCGGAATAGCTGCCGGACAGGCAGATTGCACCGCACACAAGCTCCGGCCGCCGCAGATACAGGTTCAATGCGTGACAGGCGCCCAGGCTGCAGCCCAGCAGGGCCACCCGGTTGTGGGTACCGCCGTTCAAGGCCAATACCCGGGGAATCAGCTCGCCCGCCAGATAGTTGAACCAGCGCTCCTGCTTCTCGCTGCGGGCCCGGCCTTCGCCACTGCCCAGCCAGCTTTCCGCGTCCACACTGTCGGCGCAGAACAGCTGGATTTTGCCCGCGTCGATCAGCGGGGCCAGCGCAGCCACCATGCCATGGTCCTCCCAATCGTAAAAGCGGCCTCCCTCGCAGGCGAATGCCAGGCAGGGCAGGCCGGAATGGCCGAACACCTTGAACTCCATTTCCCGCTTCAAAAAGCGGCTGGGTTCCTTGTAATACTGGATCTCCACGCAAAATCCCTCCCGAAGCGGTGAAGCTTCACCGCGAATTGCATTATCTTCATTATAGAATGGCCGGGCGGACCGGTCAAGCGGACAAGCTGGAGCAGAATACAAAAAAGCCGGCCATCCGAAGATGACCGGCAGTTTTTGCGTTGAAAAATCAAACAGCGCGGGTAACCTTGCCCGAGCGCAGGCAGCGGGTGCAGGCGTAGATGTACTTGGGAGAACCGTCTACAATAGCCTTAACACGCTTCACGTTCGCCTTCCAGGTGCGGTTAGACCGACGATGAGAGTGGGAAACCTGGATGCCGAAGGAAACGCCCTTGCCACAACAATTGCACTTTGCCATTTGCTGCACCTCCTCGATTTAATTTAAGTCGCTAGAATATAATAGCAAGCCGGAAGGGAAAAATCAAGAGTTTTTTTAAAATATCTTTGAAAAACTCTGAAAAAGTCCTGTTTTGCTTGTGAATGACCTCAAAAAACGCTATAATAAAAAGCAAACTGTCACGTGTAGCCCGCATTGTGCCGGGAGGCAGAGGCAGTATATCTGGAAAAATCATTCTACCTTATTTTATATAAGGCGTCAAACGAACAAAAGGGAGAGTTTTATGGGTCTGATCAGTCCTGCCCAACTGCTGGTCTGGGTGATGCGCGGCCTTGCCATGCTGCTGGCCATTCCGGTGCACGAGTCCGCCCACGCCTGGGCCAGTGCCAAACTGGGCGATCCCACCGCGAAAAATATGGGGCGGCTTTCGCTCAATCCTATGGCGCACTTCGATTTGCTGGGCGCGGTTTGTATGATTGTGGTGGGCATCGGCTGGGCCAAGCCGGTGCCGGTGTATCCTCAGCGGTACAAGAATCCCAAAACGGGCATGGCCCTCAGCGCGGCGGCAGGGCCGATTTCCAACCTGCTGCTGGCGTATCTGTCTATGATGCTGTATAAGCTGGCATACTATTTCCTGCCGGCGGGAATGCTGGCAGAGCTGGTGCTGTATTTCCTTTACTATATGGTGGCCATCAACGTGTCGCTGGCAGTGTTCAACCTGCTGCCGGTGCCGCCCTTCGACGGCAGCCGCATTCTGCTGCTGGTGCTGCCCCGGCGGTTGTATTTCCAGGTGATGCAGTACGAGCGCCAGATCTTCATCGGTATGTTCCTTCTGTTGATGTTTGGTGTGTTCGATACGCCCCTCTACTGGCTGAATAACGGCATGTGGAATATTCTGAACCACGCCACCGCCTTCATTGACCGGGCGGTTTATATGGCAGCGGGCGTTGCGGTGTAAGGAGGAAAAAGCATGGAGACTTTGACCTTCCACCTGGAGGAATTCGACGGCCCGCTGGACGTGCTGCTTTATCTTGTGAGCAAAAACAAGATGAACATCTACGACATCCCCATTCTGGAGCTGATCGATCAGTACACCAGTCTGATCAACGGCCTGCAGGAAAACCGGATGGAGGTGGCCAGCGAGTTCATCGAGATGGCCGCCCGCCTGGTGCAGATGAAGAGCTTTCTGCTTCTGCCCCGCAGCGAGGAAGCGGAGCGGATGAAGGAAGAGCTCACCGGCCAGCTGATCGAATACAGCGCCTGCAAGGAGGTGGCCCGCCAGCTGGGCGAACAGGCTGCCAGCCATTGCAGCTTTGTGCGCCCGCCCATGGAGCTGGAGCAGGATAACACCTACCGCCTGACCCATGAGGCCGGTCTGCTTGCCCAGGCCATGGAGCTGCTGCTGGGCCGGGGCAAGCGCCGCAAGGCCGCGCCCAGCCAGCAAAGCTTTGAGCCTCTGGTCACCGCGCCCTTTGTGTCGGTGGCAAGCCGGGTGGTGCATGTGCTGCGCAGCATTGTCACCGGTCGGGTGGCAAGCCTGCGAGGGCTGTTTAACCGGGGCGGCAGCCGCAGCCAGACGGTGGCAACCTTTCTGGCCGTGCTGGAGCTGATCCGCGCGGGCCGGATTGAGATCGACGAGCAGGAGACCCTCACCGTGCGCCGGGGCCGGATGAAGAAACAGGAGAGTTGACAAAAGGCATGACACAAAAGGAAAAGGAATACAAGGCGGCTGTGGAAGCCATCCTGTTTGCCCATGGCGACGCCATCGGGGCGGACAAGATCGCCGAGGCGCTGGAGATCCCGAAGGATCAGACGGTGGCCATTCTGGAGCAGCTGCAGAAGGAATACGAAAAGGCAGACCGGGGCCTGTGCATCCTGCCCCTGGGCGACAAGTGGCAGATGGCCACCAAGACCGCCGTGCAGGAGCCGGTGAAACGGGTACTGGACAACCGGCGCAACACACCCCTTTCCCAGGCGGCGCTGGAGGTGCTGGCGATCATCGCTTACAACCAGCCGGTGTCCCGCGGATTTGTGGAGCAGGTGCGTGGGGTGGACTCCTCGTCCACCATTGCAAAGCTGATGGAAAAGGGTCTGGTGGAGGAAGCCGGACGGCTGGACCTGCCCGGCCGGCCCATCAGCCTGTGTACTACCGAGGTGTTTCTGCGCACCTTCGGTCTGGCCACACTGGAGCAGCTGCCCCCTCTGCATGAGGGCGACGGCGTCCAGTTGGAGATGGCGGGCAGCACGGGCGAAACCCAGGCCTGAGCCATCGGCATGAAGCAAAACGGATAAGGAGGCGAACCGATGGCCGTTGTTTGGCTGATCCTGAAGGGGATCGGGTGGATCCTGCTGGTGCTTCTGGCGCTGCTCATCGCTGCGCTTCTGGTTCCGGTGACTGCTGAGCTCTGCTATGAGAAGGGCGAATTCAGTGCGGCGCTGCGGGTGTTGGCGATACGGATAAAGCTGTATCCCCGCCCGGAGAAACCGGAAAAGCCCAAAAAACAAAAGAAAGTCCAAAAGCCGAAAAAAGCAAAGCGTACACCAGAGCGGCCGCAGCCGCTGCAAACGGTGGACAAACCGGCGGAAAAAGAAACGGCAGCCCCGGAGCAACCGCCCGCACAGAGCATGCAGGCGGAAATGCCCGGGCAAAAAAAGGCTGCGCCCCAGCCTGCCGCCCGGCCGACCGGCAAAGCCGCTGCTCAGCCGACGCAGCAAAAGACGGACAAGGCCCAGCCAAAGCAGACAACCCAACCGAAGCCGGAAAAAACATTGCAGGAAACCCTGGACTGGGTGCTTGCCTGGGTGCGCACCGGCGGTCAGATTCTGCGCCGCCTGCTGGAAGGATTCAAGATCCATCACATTCAAATCTATCTGCCTGTACACCGGGAGGATGCTGCATCCACTGCACTGACCGTGGGCGCGGTACATGCAGGTCTTGGCGCCAGCTTCGGTGTGCTGCAGAACTTTTTAGACCTGCGCATGGAGCAGCTGGTCATCGAGCCGGATTATACCGGCGAGCACCAGGGGCAGGAACATTTTTCTTGTAAAATCACGTCGCATCTGATTATAATGGTAATAACAGGAGTCTGGGCGCTGCTTCGCCTGCGCAAGGAAAAGCTGATTTAACGGCCGCCCGGCTTGCATGAAAACAAATGAAACACTCCGGCTTTGCAAGAGCCGGTTGCATCACAGGAGGGAAACGACTATGGCTGAACGTCCGCTTGAGGGTATGATGAGCGTCACCCTGGACAAGATCCGTGAGATGGTAGGCTCCAACACCATCATCGGCGAACCCATCACGCTGGAGGGTACCACCATTCTGCCGGTGTCCAAGGTTACTTTTGGTTTTGCGTCCGGCGGTTCCGACTTCGGCGCCAAGACCACCAAGGAGCTGTTCGGCGGCGGAAGCGGCGCGGGTGTGTCGGTCACCCCGGTGGCCTTCCTGATCGTCAAGGACGGCAACGTGCGCACCATCCAGCTGGCGGACCACAACAGCACCGTAGACCGGGCTCTGAACATGGTGCCCGAGTTGGTGGACAAGCTCACCGGCCTGCTGAACAAGAGTGAGGCTGCCGCAGCCGACCCGGCTCAGAAACAGTAAACCAAGCCGGGCGGCATGTTGAATCTGCCGCCCGCTTTTTCTGCAATCAACCAACAGAGAATACGAGGAACGGATTATGGCATTGGAACGAGTACAAAAGGTAATGGCCGAGCAGGGCATGTGCTCCCGCCGTGCAGCGGAGCAGATCATTCTGGAGGGCCGGGTGAAGGTGAACGGCCACCCGGTGAACCTGGGCGATAAAATGGACGTGAACCGGGATACCCTGAGCATCGATGGTCAGCGCATCCGTCTGGAGAAAAAGCAGGAATATCACTACCTGATGCTGCACAAGCCCCGTGGCTTTGTGACTACCACCAGCGACGAGCGCGGCCGCAAGACCGTAATGGACCTGCTGGCTGATTACCCGGTGCGGGTATTCCCGGTGGGCCGTCTGGATAAGGACAGTGAGGGCCTGCTGCTGCTCACCAACGACGGCGGCTTTGCCAACCTGATGATGCACCCCTCCCACGGCGTGAGCAAGCTCTATCGAGTGACCGTGCGTCCCCGTGCGGACGAGAGCCAGGTTATTGCTCTGAGCAAGGGTGTTACCTTGGACGACGGCAGTGTCACCCAGCCCGCGGTGATCAACGTGGTGGTGGATGAGCCGGGCCGTACCGTGATGGAAATGACCATCAAGGAGGGCAAGAACCGGCAGATCCGCCGCATGTGTGAGGCGGTGGGCTTGGAGGTTATCCGCTTGCGCCGCAGTGCCATGGGCGCGGTGAAGCTGGGCATGCTCCAGCCCGGCCAGTACCGGGAGCTGACCAAGAGCGAGGTGGCCGCCCTGCGTGCCGCTGCCCAGAAGGGCAAGGCCCGCTCCCAGACTCAGCGCGCCCAGGAGGCCGCTGAGCAGCGCCGCGAGCACCAGAAAAAGCGCAGCACCGCTCCCTCCCGGCCCAGCCGGCCCCGGCGCGGCTGATCGCACCCGAATCAAATAAAACAGGCCCCCGGCCTGCCGCATGTTGCGGCAGGCCGGGGGCTTTGCTGTGGTTAAATCTTATTCACCGGAGACAGGCTGGCCCTTCAACAGACCGCTGCAATCTCGATAGCTGGTGTGCAGCATCTGTTCGGCCATCTCGCTGAGGGGCTGGCCGTAGAACTCCTCGTAGACCTGTTTGATCTCCGGGTTCTCATGGCTGGTGCGCAGCTCCATGGAGCAGTCCCGCCGGTAAAGGGCGGCGATGCGCTGTTTGCGGGTCTCATCCGCGTCCCGCATAATGTTTTTGGGCTGCCCGCCGCCACCAATGCAACCGCCGGGGCAGGCCATGACCTCCACAAAGTGGTATTGCTTGCCGCTTTCCTTCATGCGCTGCAAAAAGGCGCGGGCATTGGCGGTGCCGTAAACCACGGCGACCTGAAGCGTCTGATCGCCGATCTCCACCTGCGCCTCCCGCACGCCCTCGTAACCGCGAACCGGGGTCAGGTTCAGCAGGCTCTGGGGAGCGCTTTCGCCGGTCAGATAGGAATAGGCGGTGCGCAGGGCGGCTTCCATCACGCCGCCGGTGTTGCCGAAGATCACGCCCGCGCCCGAAGCCTGACCCATCAGGGAGTCGTAGGCGGAATCCTCCAGTGCGTTCCAGTTCACCCCTTCGGCCTTGGCCCAGCGGGCCAGCTCCCGGGTGGTGATCACCTGGTCGGTGTCCCGCAGACCGGGAATACCCAGATGGTCCGCAGCGCCGTGTAGCTCCTGACGGCGGATCTCGAACTTTTTGGCGGTGCAGGGGGTAAGGGCCACATGCACGATCTTCTCCGGGGCCAGCCCCATCTTTTTGGCGAAGTAGGTCTTGACCGTGGCCCCCTGCATGCCGATGGGGCTCTTTGCGGTGGACAGATGAGGCAGCAGCTCGGGGGCGTACATCTCGGCAAAGTGGACCCAGCCGGGGCAGCAGCTGGTGAATTGGGGCAGGGGCCGGTCCTTTTCGGTAATGCGGCAGATCAGCTCACTGGCCTCCTCCACGATGGTCAGGTCGGCGGCAAAGTTGGTGTCCAGCACGTAGTCGGCACCCAGAGCACGCAGCAGCGCCACCATTTTGCCTTCCACAAAGGCGCCGGGCTCCATGCCGAATTCCTCGCCCAGCGCAGCGCGCACCGAGGGAGATGTGCTGACCACCAGCACCCGGTCGGGGTCAGTGGCTGCCTGGCGGACCTGGGGACATTCGTCCCGCTCCACAATGCTGTCCACCGGGCAGACGTTGGCGCACTGGCCGCAGTAGATACAGATGGCGCGGTTTCCGGTGTCCTCCAGTGTGTAGCTGCCGTGCACTCCCATCAGGTTGGTGCAGGCTTCCTTGCACATGCCACAGCGGATGCAGGCCTGCTCATGACGCAGGATACTGGGATTGTCCTCCTCAATGGGGACGCGGACGGATAAGGGCAGATGGTTCAGTTTCCTCACATTCCTTTCTTTGTGATAGGTTATGTATTCTTCCTTCTGGAATCCAAAAATAGTCGGATTTTAATTATAGCAATTATTATCATTAATATCAACTGACATAGCATCCAAAATATTTGACAGTATTTTGGAGGTTTTCACAGGTGGGCCTCAAGCGGAGCTGGAAATAAAAAACAGCGCCCTTTTCTTTTGGAAAAGAGCGCTGCACAAGGCAAGGGGCAGAATTCATCTTACAAGACAAAGAGGCGAAGCGGGCGAAAGAAAAACGACGCATACCGCCATACACAAGGGCTGGTGTACCAGATAGACCGGCAGACTTTTGCGCCCCAGCCAGTCCAGCCCCGGCAGCCGCAGCCGGGCTGCCTGCTTCACACCCTCGCTGGCAAACAGCAGCGGCCGGGCAAAGTAGCCTGTCAGAAAAAGAAAATACCAGGGCAGAATGGAAAAATAATCACTGGAGAAAAAGCCCGGGAAGGGAAAGCCCAGCACCGTGAGCAGGCGGGATCGGTAAAGGGCGTCCGGCAGCTGCCAAATCCGCCATGTGCCAAGGCCCAGCCAGCCCTGGTTCACCGGCCAGAACACCGCCAGCAGCACAAGACTCAACGCAAGCCCGGCCGTTGTCCACCGACCATGCAGCAGCCGGGCCACTGGAATGGTGAGCAGGGTAGCGCAGCCCAGGAAGGTGAGCACCCCGCACCACACCGCCTGATCCGGTACTGCGATCAGGGTCACGGCGGTGATCAGCAGCCCGCAGCCGTTGAGCACAAGGCCCCGGCGAAATGCATGCTGCCTGCCCCAGTGCCAGCACAGACCGCTGATGAAAATGAAGGAGCAGCAGATGCACCGCTCCCACACCCGCACCGGCCACCGGGCGGGCCACAGCGGATCGAAGCCCCAGATCACATATACATCAAATAAAAGGTGATACAGTACCATGTTGGCCAGTGCCAGGCCCCGCAGTCCGTCGATCAGATGCCAGCGTTCCTTCGTCTGCATGAAAAATCCTCCCCAAAGCCGGAAAATCAACGCATTCATTGTAATATAAGGCGGCGGGCAAAACAAGGGCGGCCGGACGCAGGGTGATAAAAAACTTGCAATGAAGCGCCAAACCGAGTAAAATAATAGCATGTATATTTAAATGGGGAAATGTGTCCGCAGCCGGTTTCAGGCCGGGCAGACCCCGGCGATTTCAATAACGATCCTAAGGGAACGAGGTGCCTTTATCAATGGCTTTGAGCATGACCGGCTACGGCCGCGGCGAAGCAATCCTGAACGGACGGGACATCACCGTCGAGATCAAAAGCGTAAACTCCCGTTATTTTGAGTATTCCTCCCGCATCCCCCGCAGCTGTGCCTATCTGGACGATAAGCTGAAAAAGCTGCTCAGCGCGAGCATCAGCCGGGGCAAGGTGGAGCTGAGCCTGCAGATACAGAGCGTGGGCAGCCAGGACGTGGCGGTGGAGGTGGACCTGCCGTTGGCCAGAAGCTATGCCGACGCACTGGCCGCTCTGTCTGAGCAGCTGGGCGTGAAGAACGACGCTACCGCCGGACTCATCGCCCGCTACCCGGACGTGCTGAGCGTGCGCCACGCGGATGTGGATGAGGAGCAGCTGTGGCAGGATGTGAGCCAGGTGTGCACCATCGCCCTGGAAAACTTCGTGGCCATGCGGGCCGTGGAGGGCGAGAAGCTGAAGGCGGACGTGATGGGCCGTCTCGCCACCATCGAAGCCAACGTGGGCAAGGTGGAGGAGGGCAGCGCCGAGCGTGTGCAGGCCTACACCCAGAAGCTGTACACCCGCCTGCAGACCATTCTGCAGGACCAGAACATCGACGAGGCGCGCATCCTCACCGAGGCTGCCATCTTCGGTGACAAGACCGCGGTGGATGAGGAGACGGTGCGCCTGCGCAGTCACATCGCCCAGTATCGCGAGATTCTGGAAAGCGACGGCCCGGTGGGCCGCAAGCTGGACTTCTTGACCCAGGAGCTGAACCGGGAAACCAACACCATCGGCTCCAAGTGCCAGGACATTGCCATCACCCGCATCGTGGTGGACACCAAGGCCGAGATCGAGAAGATCCGCGAGCAGATCCAGAACATCGAATAAGGAGAGCCAAGCATGAAACTGATCAACATCGGCTTTGGCAACATGGTCAGCGCCAACCGGCTGATCGCCATTGTAAGCCCGGAATCCGCGCCCATCAAGCGCATTGTGCAGGAAGCGCGGGACAAGGGCTCGCTCATCGACGCAACCTACGGCCGCCGTACCCGCGCGGTGATCATCATGGACTCAGACCACGTGATCCTGTCTGCCGTGCAGCCGGAGACCGTGGCCAACCGCCTGAACGACAACGACGACGTTGAGGACGAAATGGAGGACGAACTGGACAATGAATAAGGAACGCCATCTGATCGTGATTTCCGGACCTTCCGGCTCCGGCAAGGATACGGTGGTCAAGCGGCTGATGGAGCTGCACCCGGAGATCGAGGTTTCGGTTTCCGCCACCACCCGCCCCATGCGCTCCGGCGAAAAGGAAGGGGTAAACTACTTCTACCTGACCCGCGAGGAGTTTGAACGCCGCATTCAGGCGGGCGAGATCCTGGAGTACGCGGAATACTGCGAAAATTACTATGGTACCCCCAAGTCCGAGGTGGACAGGCGCATTGAAAACGGCATCACCGTGATTCTGGTCATCGAGGTGATCGGCGCGGGCAACATCAAGAAGATTTACCCCAATGCGGTGACCATCTTCGTCCGGCCGCCCAGCTACGGCGAGCTGGAGGAGCGGCTGCGGGGCCGCGGCACCGAGACCGAAGAATCCATCCAGAAGCGCCTTGCCCGCGCGGTGGAGGAGATGGAGTACGCGGTGGATTATAACGAGGTTGTGATCAACGATACCGTGGACGAGTGTGCCGAGGAAATCTACGGTCTGATTCAGAAGTATCAGCAGGAAGAAGAGTGACCCGCACCCAGCGGGCGGAAGGGAGCGCGGCGCGGTGCTGCAAACAGTCCAGGTGGCAGTAAGCGGCGCCACGTTTCATTTTGATAAGCTCTATACCTATCTTGTGCCCCCCACACTGGCCCATCCGGTGGTTCCGGGGGGCATGGTGCTGGTGCCCTTCGGGCGGGGAAATAAGCCTCGCATGGGCGTTGTGCTGGCTGTGGGCCAGCAGGAGGAGGCGGGCCGCTGCAAGGAGCTGTTCGACGCAGCGCCGGAAAACGCCCGCCTGACCGACGAGCTGCTGGGTCTGGTGCGCTTTTTGAAGGAGCGCACCTTCTGCACCTGGTACGAGGCGGTCAAGGCCATTATCCCCTATGGGGCCCAGTACAAACCGGCGGAAACGGAAAACGGCCCCCGGCTGCAAAAGCAGCTGGTGCGCCATACCGAGCCGGAATATTCTCTTGTGGGCGCTTTGCCCGAAAAACCAAAGCCCACCGCCAAGCAGCAGGCGGCGGTGGCGGCGCTGCAAAACGGCCCGCTGCCCCAAAGTACGCTGGCTCAGCTGGGTCTGAGCCGCGCTGTGCTGGATAACCTGTGCGAAAAGGGCGTGCTGCAAAAGCGGCAGGTGGATAAGGTGCTGGACCTGTTCAGCCACATTCCCCAGACAAACGACCCCATTCTTCTCAGCGAGGAGCAGCAGCAGGTGTACGACGGCCTGTGCGCCCAGATGGAGCAAAATAAGCCCAGCGCCGCCCTGCTTTATGGGGTGACCGCCAGCGGCAAAACGCTGGTGTTTTTAAAGCTGATCCAGCGCACACTGGAGCGGGGCAAGACTGCCCTGGTACTGGTGCCGGAGATCAGCCTGACGCCCCAGATGATCCGCCGTCTGAAGCAGACCTTCGGCGGACGGGTGGCGGTGCAGCACTCGGCCCTCAACCATACCGAGCGCCTGCTGCAATGGCAGATGATTCAGGCCGGCGGGGCTGACATTGTGGTGGGCACCCGCAGCGCGGTGTTTGCGCCGCTGAAAAACATCGGTCTGATCGTACTGGACGAGGAGCAGGAGCACACCTACCGGTCGGAAAGCGCACCCCGCTTCGATGCCCGGGAGGTGGCCAAGCGCCGAGCCGTGGACCACGGTGCTCTGGTGCTGTTCGCCTCGGCCACTCCCAGCGTGGAGAGTTACCAGGCCGCGCTGGAGGGGCGTTATACCCTGTATAAACTTACCCGGCGCTATGCGGGCCAGCCGCTGCCCGCGGTGGAAATGGTGGACATGCGCGCCGAACTGGCCGCCGGAAACTCCGGCAGCATCAGCGCCGCGCTGGCCGGGCACATCCGACAGACCCTGGCCCGGGGCGAGCAGGCAATTCTGCTGCTCAACCGGCGGGGCTACAAGACCGTGGGCATGTGTTCCGGCTGCGGGCAGGTGATCAAATGTTCCAGCTGCAGCGTCCCCATGGTGTATCATAAATCCGAAAACAAGCTGCTTTGCCACTATTGCGGCAAGGCAATTTCGCCGGTGCCCACCGTCTGCCCGGAATGCGGCGGAAAGGTGCGCTACACCGGCTTCGGCACCCAGAGGGTGGAGGAGGAACTGGCCGAGCTGTTTCCCGATGCCCGGGTGCTTCGCATGGACCAGGACTCCACCAGCCAGAAGAACGCCCATGAGAACATGCTGGCCGCCTTTGCCCGGGGCGAATACGACATCATGCTGGGTACCCAGATGGTGGCCAAGGGCCTGGATTTTGAAAAGGTGACCCTGGTGGGCGTGCTGGGCATCGACTCGCTGCTCTTTTCCCAGGGGTTCCGGGCGGTGGAGAACGTGTTCTCGCTGGTGACCCAGGTGATCGGCCGTTCCGGTCGGGCCGGGGCCGCGGGCCGGGCGCTGATTCAGACCATGGACCCGGAGAATTCCACCCTGAATCTGGCGGCGGCCCAGAACTACGAGGCCTTTTTCGACCAGGAGATCATGTTCCGCAAGATCTGCCTGTATCCGCCCTTCTGCAGCGTCTGCATCGCTGCCTTCAGCGGCGCGGACGAAAACCGCACCATGCAGGCAGCCGCCCGCTTTGCCCGGCTGCTGGGCATCGAGGCCAGCGCCCATCCGGGCATGCCGCTGCGGATTCTTGGTCCCGCACCCATGAACATCGTCATGGTCAAGGACCGTTACCGCTATAAGCTCACCATCAAATGCCGCAACGACCGGGCCTTCCGCCAGGTGCTGGGCAAGGTGCTGGCGGCTTACAGCGACGAGGGCCTGCCGTCCAAGGCGTCGGTGACGCTGGATTTTAATTCCGACGGCGACTGAGCCCTCGGGCATACTTCATCAACCAATCTCGCCGGCTTTCCCGCCGGCTCATTTTAAGGAGGACAAACTTCTATGGCTCTGCGTACCATTGTGCAGGACGGCGATCCCATTCTGAAAAAGGTCTGCCGCCCGGTGACCAATTTTGACGACCGTCTGGCGACCCTGCTGGACGATATGAAAGAGACTCTGATCGACGCAGGCGGTCTGGGCCTGGCCGGCCCCCAGGTGGGCGTGATGCGCCGCCTGTTCATCGCGCTGGACGAGCGCGACCTGCCGGAGGATGGCACCATGCCCGAGGGCTATGAGCCCAAGTTCATCGAGTGCATCAACCCGGAGATTCTGGAGGAGTCCGAGGATGAGGTGACCCTGTACGAGGGCTGCCTGTCCTTCCCGGGCCACAACGGCGCCATCAGCCGTCCCCGCAAGGTGAAGATTCGTGCCCAGGACCGCCACGGCGAGACCTTCGAGATGGAGGCCGAGGAGATGCTGGCCCGCTGCTTCTGCCACGAGACCAACCATCTGGACGGCATCACCATTATGGACCTGGCCGACCATTTCTATGAGGACGACTACCCGGACGAGATCGAAGAGGACGAGGAATAATGCGCATTCTGTTTATGGGCACGCCGGACATTGCCGCTGCCAGCCTGGCTGCCGTTCTGGAGGCAGGGCATGAGGTGTGCGGTGTGTTCACCCGCGAGGATAAGCCGGTGGGCCGCAAGCAGATTCTCACCGCCCCGCCGGTGAAGCAGCTGGCACTGGAGCATAATCTGCCGGTCTATCAGCCAAAGACCCTGCGCACCGAAGAGGTGCAGCAGCAGATCCGGGAGCTGGCTCCCGAGCTGATCGTGGTGGTAGCCTACGGACGTATTCTGCCGCCGGAGGTTCTGTGTGTGCCGCCCAAGGGCTGCATCAACCTGCACGTTTCGCTGCTGCCCAAATACCGGGGAGCCGCGCCGGTGCAGTGGTCGGTGATCAACGGCGACAAGGAGACCGGCGTCTCCATCATGTATCTGGACGAGGGCCTGGACACCGGCGACATCCTGAACGTCGCTCCGGTGACCATCGGCCCCGAGGAGACCAGTGGCGAACTGTTTGAGCGGATCACTGCCCAGGGGGCCAAGACCCTGGTGGAGACCATCGCCTCCATCGCCGAGGGCACTGCCGTGCGCACCCCTCAGGACCACAGCAAGGCCACGCTGGCCCCGCCCCTGACCAAGGAGATGGCCCGCTTTGCCTTTGACCAGCCTGCCCAGAAGCTGCACGACCTGGTGCGGGGCATGAACCCATGGCCGGTGGCCTACTTTGAGCAGGAAGGCAAAAAAATCAAGGTGCGCAAAAGCCATGTGGCCGCCGGAAACGGCGCGCCCGGCACTGTACTGAGCATCAAACCCCTCACCATCGCCTGCGCCGAAGGCGCGCTGGAGCTGGACGAGGTGGTGCCGGAGGGCTCCAAGCCCATGGCGGGCTCCGCCTGGGCGGCGGGCCGCCGCCTGAAAGCAGGCGACCGGCTGTAATTTCACCATTGGAGGAACACGTTTATGGATAAAGCCCGCCGCATTGCGGTTCAGGCACTGGTCCGCCAGGAGGAGAGCGGCTTTGCCAATCTGGTATTGAACGCAGTCCTGGAGCATCAGGACCTGACCGGCCGGGACCGGGCCTTTGTGAGCGCCCTGTTCTACGGCGTCACCGAGCGGCTGCTCACCCTGGACTGGGCGTTGGCGAACTGCCTGAGCCGTCCGCTGGCCAAGCTGGACCCCCAGGTGCGGGCCATCCTGCGCAGCGGACTGTATCAGGCCCGCTACATGCAGGTACCCCGCGCGGTGGCGGTGAACGAGTCGGTGAGCCTGTGCCGTGCGCTGAAAAAATCCAGCGCCGCCGGTCTTGTGAACGCAGTGCTGCGCAAGGCCGTTACTCAGGACCCGGCTTCGGCCTCCTTCAAAACCGAGGACGAGCGGCTGAGTATCCAGTATTCCGTGGGCCTGCCGGTGGTCAAACTGCTGCAAAAGAATTATCCCGAAGAATGTGAGCAGATTTTGCAGGCATTCTTTGAAACACCTTGGGTGGCTCTGCGGTGCAACCCGCTGAAAACCACGCCCGTCCAGCTGACCAAACTGTTGGAGTCAGAGGGCGTGGAGGTGGAATCCGGCTGGCTGGAGAATACCCTGCTGGGCAAGTTCACCGGCAGCCCGGCGGCCACCGAGGCCTTCCGGCAGGGACATTACCATGTGCAGGGTCAGGCCTCCCAGCTGGCAGCCTACAGCCTGCAGGCAAAGCCCGGGGAAAAGGCGCTGGACCTGTGCGCCGCGCCGGGTGGCAAGACTCTGACCATCGGTGAGGACATGGAGAATACCGGCACCCTCATCAGCTGCGATGCGGTGGAAAGCCGTCTGCCGCTGATCAAAAAGGCCGCCGCCCGTGCGGGCCTTACCAATGTAACGGTGCTGCACAACGACGCTTCCGTCTACCGGGAGGAGTTTGCCGGGGCGGACCGGGTGTTGTGCGATGTGCCCTGTTCCGGCCTTGGCATCATCGCCAAAAAGCCGGATATCCGCTACAAAACCATGGACGGGGTGGAGCAACTGCACGAGCTGCAGGCGAAGATTC
Organism: Allofournierella sp. CML151; assembly: GCF_027853465.1. Lineage (NCBI taxonomy): Bacteria > Bacillati > Bacillota > Clostridia > Eubacteriales > Oscillospiraceae > Allofournierella > Allofournierella sp. CML151. The sequence goes on from NZ_JAPNNW010000001.1 coordinate 246,497, forward strand.
TGGCCACTGCCGCTCGTTATGTGAAAGAAGGCGGCCGCATCGTGTATTCCACCTGCACCATCGACCCGCGGGAGAATCAGAACATCGTGCGGGCCTTCCTGGAACGAAACGCCGGATTCCGGCTCGTCCAGCCGCCCTTTGTGCCCCAGGGTGCGCGCGTGGAGGACGGCATGCTGACCCTGCTGCCGGGCAAGGCCGGGCCGGACGGATTTTTCATTGCCATTATGGAGAAGTTGTGAACCATGCAGAAAACCTGTATCTCATCCTACACCCTTGAGCAGCTGGCCGAGCAGCTGAAAGCCATGGGCCAGCCCGCCTTCCGGGCGAAACAGATCTTTCACTGGCTGCACCAGAAGCTGGTCACCGAATTTTCGGCCATGACCGACCAGCCCAAGGCGCTGCTGGCGAAACTGGAAGAGGAGTACTACATCGCGGCTCCTGTCATCCAGCGGCGGCAGCAGTCCAAGGACGGCACGGTGAAATATCTTTTCCGCCTGGCGGACGGCAACTGCATCGAGACGGTGGTAATGCGCTATAATTATGGTAATACTGTGTGCGTGTCCACCCAGGTGGGCTGCCGCATGGGCTGCCGGTTCTGCGCTTCCACCCAGGCGGGCAGGGTGCGCAACCTGGAGGCCGGGGAGATTGCGGCGGAAATCTACGCCGCCCAGAAGGACATCGGCGAGCGTATTTCCCACATCGTGCTCATGGGCATCGGCGAGCCGCTGGACAACTTCGACAACGTGATGGATTTTCTCACCATCATTTCCAGCCCTGAGGGTGTGAACATCGGCATGCGGAACATCAGCCTGTCCACCTGCGGTATCGTGCCCCAGATTGACAAGCTGGCGGAAAAAAAGCTGCAGCTCACCCTGTCCATCTCGCTGCATGCGCCCAACAATGCCATGCGCAGCCAGATGATGCCGGTGAACGACGCATACCCGGTGGAAGAGCTCATCGCCGCCTGCCGCCGCTACCAGAAGGTCACCGGCCGGCGCATCAGCTTTGAATATTCTATGGTGCGGGGCGTGAACGACAGCCCTGCCACCGCCAAGGAGCTGGCAAAGCTTATCCGGGGCATGGGGGCCCATGTGAATTTGATCCCCATCAACCCGGTGGACGGCAGCCCCTACTCCGCCACCGACGCGGAGAACGTGAAGCGCTTCCAGAATATGCTCACCGATCTGGGGGTGAACGCCACCGTGCGCCGCCGCCTGGGCAGCGACATCAGCGCCGCCTGCGGCCAGCTGCGGCGGGAGGCAGCAAAGGAGGAACAGCCATGAAACTGGCCGGCAAAACCGATATCGGCAGCTGCCGCAATGAAAATCAGGACAATTACCGGGCCGCCCGCCTGCCGGACGATACCGTCTGGGCCGTTGTGTGCGACGGTATGGGCGGCGCGGCAGCGGGTCAGCTGGCGGCGCAGATCGCCACCGACACCATGGAGTCCTGCTTTGAGAGCGGCCTGAAAAACCTGCCCAAGGGCCAGGAACGGGCCTTCCTGATGCACTGTGTCACCCAGGCCAACCGGGCCATTTACAATGAGGCCCAGGCCCACCCGGAAAACAAAGGCATGGGCACCACCGCCGTGTGCTGTCTGGTGCGGCACGATACCCTGCATGTGGCCCATGTGGGCGATTCCCGCGCCTACCTGTGCCGGGAAGGGCAGATCAGCCAGCTTACCCGGGACCATTCCATGGTGCAGGAGCTGGTGGAGGCAGGGCGGCTGACCACTGAGGAGGCCGAGAACTATCCTCACAAAAACCTCATCACCAAGGCGCTGGGCGTGGAACCCGGTGTGCAGGCGGATTATTCCAGCATGCCCGCCCGGCCCGGCGACGTGATCCTCATGTGCAGCGACGGGCTTTCCGGCGTGGTGCCGGACGGCCAGCTGCTTGCCATCATCCAGCACAACCCGTTTTTCACGGTGCCGCGGCGGCTGGTGGAGCAGGCGCTCCAGGCAGGCGGGCAGGACAACATCACCGCCCTGCTGATCGAGGTAGAGCAAACGGAGGACTGAGATGGATCAACTGATAGGCAAAAAGCTGGACGGCCGCTACCTGCTGGAGGAACTGGTGGGCGTGGGCGGCATGGCCAACGTTTATAAAGGTGTGGACCTGAAAAACCAGCGTGTGGTGGCAGTAAAGGTCCTGCGGGAAGAATTTCTGGAAAACCCGGAGCTGGTCTACCGGTTCAAGAATGAATCCAAGGCCATCTCCATTCTGGATCATCCGGGCATTGTGAAGGTGTTCGACGTGTCGGTCACCGACAAGCTCCAGTACATCGTGATGGAATACATCGACGGCATTACCCTCAAGGAGTACATGACCCGGCGGGGCGAGCCCCTCACCTGGAAAGAGGTGGTGCATTTCACCGAGCAGATTCTGGATGCACTGGATCATGCCCACCGGAAGGGTGTGGTCCACCGGGACATCAAGCCCCAAAATATCATGCTGCTGGCTGACGGTAAGGTCAAGATTATGGACTTCGGCATCGCCCGCTTCTCTCGTGCCGAGAGCCAGATGGTGAGCAACAAGGCCATTGGTTCGGTGCATTACATCAGCCCCGAGCAGGCGAAGGGCGACGTGACCGATGCCAAGGCGGATATCTATTCCGTTGGCATCATGCTGTACGAGATGCTGTCCGGCAAGCTGCCCTTTGAATCGGACGACGCGGTCTCGGTGGCCATCAAGCAGATTTCAGACAAGGCTGTCCCTCTGGGGCAGATTGCACCGGATGTGCCTCAGGCACTGCAGGATATCACCGCCCGGGCCATGGCGAAGGACCCGAACCGGCGATATCCCAGCGCCCGCGCCATGCTGGAGGACATTGAGGAATTCAAGCGCAACCCCAGCATCCGGTTTGAGTATGAATATTTAACTGAGGATTCGCCGTCGAGGTATATTGACAAGGTGGTTAAACAAAGCAGATCCGGCTCCGGCCAGAACGAGCCGCGGCGCACCGGTCAGCGTTCCGGCCGCACCGGCAGCCAGCAGGCTTCCCGCAGTGGTCAGAGCCGCACCACAGGCACCCAAAGCCGGAAAAAGAAGAAAAAGCGCATCGGTCTGCTGCCGGTGCTGGCGGGCATGGCCACGGCCTTCGCTTTGGGCTCCGCCATTCTGTGCTTTATGATCTTCGCGAACTCCACCAATCCCCTGTTCAGCAGCAAGGAGGACGTGGAGCTGCCCGATTTCACCGGCATGAACTGGGAGGAAGTAAAAGCCCAGTACAACGACAAGCTCAGTCTGACCGCTGAGATGGTGAACAGCAGCGAGACCGAAGAGGGCATCATCATCAGCCAGTCGCCCCGCGGTCCCCGTACCGTGAAGGAGGGCCAGAAGGTCACCCTGAAGGTGAGCATCGGTACCCTGTATGTGAACATCCCCTCGGTGAACGGCTGGACCGCCGCCGAAGCGGAGGAGGCACTGAAGAACGAGGGCCTGCAGGTTCGCCGGGTCAATGAGGCGGACGACACCGTGCCGGAGGGCAGCGTTATCCGTACCGATCCGACCAACGGTGAGCAGGTGGCCAGCGGTTCCACCGTGACCATGTATGTGAGCCAGAAGAAGGTGGATCTGGAGCGCTCGGTGCCCCAGCTGATCGGCCTGACCGAGGCGGACGCCCAGAAGGCACTGACCGCCAGCAACCTGCGCACCGGTACCCGTACCGAGGCTTACAGCAGCGAGTACGAGGCAGGCCGCGTAATTGCCCAGACCTATGAGGCAGGCAGCCTGGTTCGCATCAACACCACGGTGGGCTACACCGTGTCGCTTGGACCGGAGCCCACGCCGGAACCGACCCCGGAACCCACGCCGGAGCCCACGCCGGAACCCACTCCCACGCCCACCCCGACCGCAACTCAGCCGCCGGTGGTGGTGACCCCGGATGAGGGCAATAACGGAAATAGCGGCAACAGTGGCGATCAGGGTCAGCAGCAGGAAAACGGGGACGATTGATTTCGCTGAAAATACCACACACATAACGTCAGGGCCGGGCCGTTTATCTGCGGCCCGGCTCTTTCCAATGGCACAAACAAAGCAAAACTGGGAAAGGAATTCACTATGCCGGAAGGATACATTAAAAAAGGGATCGGCGGTTTTTACTATGTGCAGTGCGGCGATGAGCTGCTGGAATGCAAGGCAAAGGGCATCTTCCGTAAGCGGGGCATCACTCCGGTGGCAGGCGACCGGGTTACGGTGGAGGTGGAGAACGGCGGCAATGTGATTGCCGAGATTGCACCCCGCCGCAATGTGTTCGTGCGTCCGCCCATTGCCAATCTGGATGTGCTGTTCATCGTGGCCAGCACCACCCAGCCGGTGCCCAGCACTCTGGTGCTGGATAAGCTCACCGCCATTGCGGTGGACAAGGATGTCCAGCCGGTGCTGGTGTTCACCAAGGGTGACCTGGCAAGCACCGAAAAGCTGACCCAGGCCTATGCGCTGTCCACCTTGCCGGTGGTGATTGTGGATCACGCTACCGGCGGCGGTCTGGAGGAGATCAAGAACATGATTCAAGGTAAGCTCTGTGCCTTCTGCGGCAACTCCGGTGTAGGCAAGAGCACGCTGCTGAATGCCCTTCTGCCCGACCTTGCCCAGCAGACCGGCTCCATCAGCCAGAAGCTGGGCCGCGGCCGTCACACCACCCGTGAGGTGGAGATTTTTGAGGCCTTTGGCGGTTATGTGGCCGACACCCCGGGCTTTGCCAGCCTGGATACTGGAAAAGCATGCTACATTCCCAAGGAAAACCTGCAGTACGCCTTCCCGGAATTTGCACCCTATGTGCACGAATGCAAGTTCACCGGCTGCGCTCACCGTGCCGAAAAGGGCTGCGCGGTGCTGGAGGCCCTGAAGGAGGGCAAGATCAGTCAGAGCCGGTACGACAGCTACGCCGCCATGTACGACGAAGTGAAGGACATCAAGGACTGGGAGCTGCGCTGATGGCTTCCGGACAAGCGGTCAAATGAAAACGCCCCGCGTCTGCCGTTTTTTGGCGGGCGCGGGGCATTTTGCTGGGGAGAAAACAAACGGGTGGAAATTATACCGAAGAAGCTTTGCTGCGACGGAACAGCAGACGAAACAAAAACCGTACCAGAGGTCCGCAGAAAAAAATCTGCCAGAAAAACGCCATGGGAAAATTGCAGGCAACGGTCTGCAGCCAGCAGGGGATAAATTCCCAGCCCGGCCGCTTGAAGATCACTGTGGCCCAGAAGCTCATGATGGGGCACATAAATGCCACCGTGATGCTGGCACGGGCCAGAATCACAAAAATGGGCCGGTCCACTGCCGGGTCAACCAGGCGGAAGGCGATGCGCGGAGCGAACCGGTCCACAAAGCAGAAGCCCATCACAAAGCAGATAGGAAAGATGATCAGCGTTTCCGGCAAGGCGGCCAGAATACCCGCGTTGGTCAGCCCGCCCATGCGCAGGCCGGTGTTGTAAAGCTCCATGGCCAGCACCATGAACAGGGTCATCAGCAGGCCATACACCAGTTCTTCCAGTTTTGTCTTTGGCATGATAGAAAAACACTCCTTCTTAAAAATAAGAAAACGGCCCAGTCCATCGGATGAATAGACTACGCCGTAACGACTTATTTCTATTGTGCCAGACTCATGGCAGTTTTCTGTTTGGGTTTATTATACCACCGTTTTTGGTAAAAAGCAAAGGCCGGTTTGCATCCCGGGCGGCAGTGTGGTACAATCAGGCGTAAGCTCTGCTGCCCCAAAGGGGGCGCGGAAAGGAGAATCGTATGCAGCAAACACGATGCGTGATCGTGTCGGCCGCGCCGCTGGCAGCCTCCATGAAAAAGCTGCTGCGGCCCGGCGACTATCTGATCGCCTGTGATGGGGGATACCGGAGTACCCGGCAGATATTGGAACGGGAGCCGGATGTGATTCTGGGGGATTTCGACAGCGCCCCTCCGCCGGAGGGCACCGGTGCTGTGGTGCTGCCCCGTGTCAAGGACGACACCGACACCCATTATGCTGCCAAGCTGGCGGTGGAAAAGGGCTTTTCGCAGGTTTTGCTGCTGGGAGCGCTGGGCGGTCACCGGCTGGAGCATACGCTGGCCAACATCGGCACCGGCCTCTGGCTGGAAAAGCAGGGCGTGCAGGTAATGCTGGCCGATGAGGACAGCCAGCTGTGCTACCTGATGCCCGGCGAAAGCCTGGAGCTGCCCTACGAGCCGGAGGAATACTTCTCGGTGCTGCCGCTGGAGGGCAGAGCCGAGGGAGTGTGCGAGCGGGGGGCGAAGTACACGCTGGAGGATGCAACCCTCACCACGGTGGATTTTCCGCTGGGGGTAAGCAATGAGACCCTGCCCGGCGGCGCAACCATCACGGTGCGAACAGGCGCTTTGCTGGTGATCCGCACCAAAAAGGACCACCAACTGGACCGCTGATGCACAAATCCCGGGGCGGATGGATATACTGGAGCAAAACCATCAGCCACAAGGGAGGGAAGCGACAATGCAAGTGATCGTGGTCAAAAGCCCCAAATGCCTGGCAGGAGTGCTGCGGGCGCTGTTTAAGATCAAAAAGGAAAACTGAATCCAACCCGATGAAAGGGCCCGCTGCCTGGAAAAGTCAGGCGGCGGGCCCTTTTTGCCTGCAAAAAGGGGTATGGCTTGCCCATCGTGCGCATATACATGGGACTAGAAACGCGCGAAAGGGGCGAAAAAATGGAATTGAAGGTGTTCAGGGACTCGCTGTCCGCTATGGGGAGCCTGTGCGAAACCAAGGCAGAGCTTCCGGTGGAGGCGGAGATCCTTATTCCGGATTATCTGCCGCAGGTGTTCAAGATCATAAAATGCTTCGTCTACCTGGTGCCGCTGCAAAAACAGATCACGGCCGGCCGCCTTACTGTGGACGGCTACCTGCGGTGTGTGGTGTATTACCAGGCCGAGGAGGACCAAAGCCTGTGCCAGACCGAACAGAAGCTGCCCTTCACCCGGGCTATGGATCTGCCGGAGGGGGATTATTCCGGCTACAGCGTCCAGGTGGGCGGTCAGCTGGAATATCTGAACTGCCGGGCGGTGAACCAGCGCCGGGTGGACCTGCGGGGGGCCTATGCCCTCAGCGCCCGGGTGGCCTGCCGTACCGACCAGGAGGTGATCACCGCTCTGGCGGACTGCGGCATCGAGCAGCGGATGGAATTGGTGGAGGGCGTCAAGTGCCTGGCCAGCCTGGATAAGATGATTACCGCGGAGGAGCAGCTGCAGTTTGTCCAGCCGCCTCAGGCCATTCTGGATGTGGCCGGAATAGGCCAGGTGGAGGATGTGAAGCTGATTTCCGGCAAGGCGGTGGTCAAAGGTGCCATCCAGGTGAACCTGTTGTATCGCACCGGCCCCGGCTATCAGATGGAACAGACCCAGCAGCGGGTAGCATTCAATCAAATTCTGGACCTGGAGGGCGTGCAGGAGGACAGCGAATGTTTTGCATCCGCCGAGCTCACCGGCTGCACCGTGATGGCCGCGGCCCAGGAGAACGGGCATACCATCACCGCCACCGCGGCGCTTCATCTGCGGGTGTGGCGCAAAAACGAGTGCTATCTGGTCAGCGATGCCTTCTCCACCCAGTTCGAGACCCAGGTGAGCAGCCAGCGCATCCTTACCGAGCAGCTGTTCCAGACCCTTTCTCAGGAATGTGAAGCCCAGACCGGCGGTGCGCTGCCGGACGAGGAAGCGCAGATCATCCACTGCTTTGTGCTGCCCGGCCTGCCGGAGCTCACTGCCGTGGGGCAGGGGGTACAGCTGAGCGGCCGGGCCAGTGCGCATGTGTTCTGCATGAACTCGCTGGGCGAGATCGACTGCTATGACAAGAGCTTTGAATACACTCTCAGCCCGCCCTGGCCGGGCAGCCCGGAGGAGTACCGCTGCGAGTGCTGGCCCACTGTCACCGACATCGACGTGCGCAAGAACGGGGCCGAGATGACCCTGAGCGCCCGCATCCGGCTGGATGGTCTGGTGTTCAAGCGCAGCTGGCAGACCGCGCTGGAGCAGGTGGAATGCGGCGAAGCGCTGGAGCAGCCGGAGCCGGACATCGCGCTGCGCATCTACTACGCGACCCCCGGAGAAGACGTGTTCGAGATTGCCAAGCGGTACCATGTGTCGCCGGCGGCCATGCTGAAAAGCAACCAGCTGGAGGACACCCGCATCACCCAGGCGGCCCGGCTGCTGGTGCCGGCCAGCATGTGAAAGGAGGGGAGGAATCCAATGGAAACCCAGGGCGTTTACAAGGACATCGCGGCCCGTACCGGCGGCGATATTTACATTGGCGTGGTGGGACCGGTGCGCACCGGCAAGAGCACCTTCATCAAAAAATTCATGGAGGAGCTGGTGCTGCCCCAGCTGACCAGCCCGGCGGTGAAGAACCGGGCGCGGGACGAACTGCCCCAGTCCGCCGCAGGGCGCACCATCATGACTACGGAGCCCAAATTCATCCCGGAGACTGCCGTCACCATCGAGCTGGAGGGGGGCGGCAGCTTCAAGACCCGGCTCATCGACTGTGTGGGCTATATGGTGGAGGGAGCCATGGGCCATGAGGAGGACGAAAAGCCCCGCATGGTGAAAAGCCCCTGGTTCGAGGAGGAGATTCCTTTCGATCAGGCAGCTCAGACCGGTACCCGCAAGGTGATTCGGGAGCATTCCACCATCGGGTTGGTCATCACCACCGACGGCTCCATCAGCGACATTCCCCGGGAAAAATACCAGGCGGCGGAGGCTCAGGTCATCGCCGAGCTGGACGAGATCAACAGGCCCTTTGTGATTCTGCTCAACTGTGTGGACCCCCATAAGCCGGATGTGTACCAGCTGGCCCAGCAGATGGAGCAGGAATATGGCCATACCGTGATCCCGGTCAGCTGCCTGGACCTGGACCGGGCCGCCATCGGCAAAATTCTGCAGAGCGTACTCTATGAGTTCGAGGTAAAGGAAATCGCCTTCGCCATGCCCAAATGGATCACCATGCTGGAGCCGGACCACTGGCTGCAGCAGCAGGTCTACGCCGCTGCCCGGGAATATGCGGATTCGGTGGCCCAGATGAAGGACGTGGCCTGCCGGGAGGACCCGGTGCAGTGCGAGGCGCTGAAGGCCTCCCGCATTCGCTCGCTGGAGCTGGCTACCGGCCGGGTGGTGCTGGAGCTGGAGCTGCGGCCGGAGATCTTCTATCAGGTGCTGGGCGAGACCACCGGCCTGGAAATCTGCGACGAAGCCAGTCTGATGCCCTGCATCATCAGCCTCGCCCGGGCCAAGCGGGAATATGAGAAGATTCGCAGCGCGCTGGAGCAGGTGGAGGCCACCGGCTACGGCATCGTGATGCCCACCATCAGCGAGCTTCGGCTGGAGGAGCCGGAGATTGTGCACCAGGGCGGCCGCTACGGGGTGCGGCTGCGGGCCAGTGCCCCATCCATCCATCTGCTGAAGGCTACCATCAACACGGAGATTTCCCCCATCGTAGGTTCGGAAAAGCAGTCGGAGGAACTGGTGGTCAGCCTGCTGCATGATTTTGAGCAGGATCCGCTGAAGATCTGGCAGTCCAACATTTTCGGCAAGAGCCTGCACGAGCTGGTGAATGAGGGGCTGCAGAACAAGCTGCTGCACATGCCCCAGGAGGCCCGTGCCCGCCTGCAGGAGACCCTGGAGCGGGTGATCAACGAGGGCTGTACCGGCCTGATCTGCATTATTTTGTAACAAAAATCCAAAAGCAAAAAGCCGCCGTATCGGCAAAATACGGCGGCTTTTTTGTGTAAAAACGGTGCAAACTAACCCCAATGAGGCGAAACGGACGCAAAAACATTGATTCTTTGGTGAAAATAGTGTAAAATTACAAGAAAACACAAGGGGCAGCACTGCGCCTTTTGCACCGCCCGGCCAAAGCGATGCCGTGCCGGATGACCGGCCTTTTGTTTTCTCAAGGTTGCAGCGCTGTTCAAGCAATGGGGCATGGTGTCCTGTGGATCGCCGGCAGGGCACTTTTTGTCGTACCCGGGGTCCGGCTGAAAACAAAAACAAAGTTTGGTGATAGAATTTGTCAATGAAGATCGGTGCGATCCTGAGCAGATTCCGTAAGCAGATCCTGATGCTGTTTGATATCTGCGCTCTCACGGTCTGCTATCTGGCCCCCTGGGTATTGATCAGCGGCCGCGCGCCCTATGCGCAGTATTCCAGCTTGCTGGTGGCCAGTTGCTTCTTGTTCGTCTGCTGCTTCGAGATCGTCTACGGCCTGATGGGCATGTACGACAGTCTGTGGCGCTATGCCGAGGTGGTGGAGTTCTTCCGGCTGTGTACCGGTTCGGCCATTGCGATTTTCCTGTTTGTGGCCAGCTCGCTGCTCATCTTCCAGGGAACAGGCAGTCAGGTGCCCACATCGGTCTACTTTCTCAGCGCCATGTTCTCGGCGGGCGTGACCATGTATTCCCGCTTGGTGTACCGGATGTACCGGAATGTGAAGCTGGGCAAAAAGGGCGGCCAGAAGGCCCGCCGCACCTTGCTTATCGGCGCAGGCGATGCGGCCAGCACCCTTCTGCATGAGCAGTTCAAAAAGCCCAGCCCGGACATGAACATCATCTGCTGCGTGGACGACGCGCCGGAAAAGCAGGGCCGATACATCATGGGCATCCAGATCATGGGCACCACCGAAGATATCCCCGAGATCGTGGAGCAGTGCGAGATTGAGAGCATCCTGCTGGCCATCCCCACCATGGACGAGGAAAACAAGCGTCGGGTGCTGTCCATCTGCAACAAGACCAAGTGCAACATCAAGATTCTGCCGGATATTGTGAAGATGATCACCGACGGTCAGGACCTTGCCTCCCGCATCCGTGACGTTAAAGTGGAAGACCTGCTGGGCCGGGAAGAGGTGCAGCTGTCGGTCCGGATCGCGGAATTTCTGCGGGGTAAGCGGGTCATGGTCACCGGCGGCGGCGGTTCCATCGGCTCCGAGCTGTGCCGTCAGATCGCGTCCTGCGAACCCAAGGAACTTCTCCTGGTGGATATTTACGAGAACAGCGCCTACGCCATTCAGCAGGAGCTGCGCCGCAAATACGGTGACAAGCTGGACCTGCAGGTGCAGATCGCCTCGGTGCGTGACTCCAAAAAGATGGACGCGTTGTTTGAACGCTACCGCCCTGAGATCGTCTTCCATGCCGCTGCTCACAAGCATGTACCTTTGATGGAGGACAGCCCGGAGGAAGCGGTGAAGAACAATGTGTTCGGCACCTTCAACGTGGCCAGCTCGGCGGATCGGTACGGGGCCGAGCGGTTCGTGCTGATCTCCACCGACAAGGCGGTGAATCCCACAAACGTGATGGGCGCCACCAAGCGCGTGTGCGAGATGATCGTGCAGGCAATGGCCCAGCGAAGCAAGACCCGGTTTGCGGCGGTGCGCTTCGGCAACGTGCTGGGCTCCAACGGCTCGGTCATTCCGCTGTTCAAGGAGCAGATTGCCTGCGGTGGTCCGGTTACGGTGACTCATCCGGACATCGTTCGCTATTTCATGACCATCTCCGAGGCGGTGAGCCTGGTGCTGGAGGCCGGTTCCATGGCCACCGGCGGCGAGATTTTCGTGCTGGACATGGGCAAGCCCATGCGCATTCTGGATCTGGCCGAGAACCTGATCAAACTCTCGGGCTTTATCCCCTACAAGGACATTCAGATCGTCTTCACCGGCTTGCGTCCCGGCGAAAAGCTGTTTGAGGAGCTGCTGATGGACGAGGAGGGCCTGCGCAAGACCGAGAACCGGAAAATCTACATCGGCGCGCCCCTCAAGCTGAACAACCAGACCTTCTTCGATCACCTGATGACCCTGAAGCAGATCGCCTACACCAACAACAGCGACAATCTGGTGCAGGCGCTCATCGACATGGTGCCCACCTTCCACCACAAGACTAACTGTGGGCAGGAACCCGCCTGATGAGGCGAGACCAGCTAGGAGGAATGTTTCATGTATCGCAATGTGATCAAGCGTGTGATTGACTGGGTGCTTTCGCTCTGCGCCATCGTTGTACTGTCGCCATTGCTGGCGATTCTGGCGCTGTGCGTCAAATTTTCGTCCCCGGGGCCGGTGCTCTTCTGCCAGAAGCGGGTGGGCAAGGGCAAGACCTACTTCCAGATCTACAAGTTCCGCAGCATGCGTACGGATACCCCCAAGGATATGCCCACGCATCTGCTGGAGAATCCGGATGCGTTTATTACCCCCATTGGCCGTTTTCTGCGCAAGACCAGTCTGGACGAGCTGCCTCAGCTGTTCAATATCTTCAAGGGGGAAATGAGCATCGTGGGTCCGCGCCCTGCGCTCTGGAATCAGGACGATCTAATTGCCGAGCGGGACAAATACGGCGCCAACGACTGCGTACCCGGCCTGACCGGCTATGCCCAGATTCATGGCCGTGACGAGCTGCCTATCCCCAAGAAGGCTGCGCTGGACGGCTACTACGTTCAGCACCTGAGCTTCGGGCTGGATGTGAAGATCTTCTTCGGCACCATCCGCAGTGTGCTGCACCACGAGGGCATCGTGGAAGGCAAGCAGCCCTGAATTGATTGACTGATGAAAAGAAACCGCCGCTGTGCATTTCGTTTTGCACGGCGGCGGTTTTTGTTTGTGTTCAGTGAAGAAGGAAAGCGAAGCGGGTCAGCCTTTGGCGGCACTGTCCGGCTCCTCCTGCCGGGTGGAATCGGTGGTCATCGTTTCCAGAAGCAGCGCGTAGATCTCGCTGCCCTTTTCGATGAAGGCGTTTTTCACCATTTCGGCGGTCAGCGGGTCCGGCAAAGTGAAGGAAAGACCGAACACCTCGCTGCCCAACTCGTTGATGGAGCAGTGTACCACATAGCCCTGATCGGTTTTGGTCACCTGGGTCTGGTGCTGAGCAGCCTTGCGCACCCATTGCTGCGCCCGGATTACCGCGCGGATGGCGGTTTCCCGTACGCTGCGGGGTAACAGGTCAAAACCCAGCTCGTCGGTTACCGAAATACCCTTGGGGGTGATGTGATAGCCACCATTTTCGTCCACGGTCACAAGCCCCTGATCCTCCAGATCGGCCAGGCTTCCGGCCAGTTCAAAATAATTTACCAGCTGCTCACCCAGCAGCGCGTTCTCTATATCCTGCCGGCACAGAGGTGCGGCGGTGCGGATCAGGTAGCACAAAAGGATGCTTACCTGGGATCGGTCGGTCAGGCCGCCCGGCTTTACGCCAAAGGTAAATGCATTTCCGGCCACAGCAAACACTTCCTTTTCTTAGGTGTACTGTTACTATTATAAAAGGATTTGTTCGCCTGCGCAAGGCCCGGCGGTCGCCTTGACCGCGGATTCAAATTCCGTTTCGATGTGCTTGCGGCTGAAAGGGGTGGAATAAACCCAGCGGTCAATGTGCCCGCTGGTCTGCGTATAGGGCAGGGCAAAGCGCAGCGGCTCGCTCAGCTCCCGGTTCACGATCACCAGCTTCAGCTTCATCTTGTCCGGCAGGATGCTCTTGATGTAAACGCTCACCGGCTGGCCCAGCCGCAGTCCCTCGGTGCGCTCGGCAAGACCCGCCAGATTGGGGGCAATCTCGATGAATACGCCGTAGTCCTCAATGCTCCGCACAATACCCACCACCGTTTCGCCCACGGCAAACCGACCTGCGTTTTCCTCCCAGGTGCCCAGCAGTTCCCGCAAACTCAGCACCAGCCGGCCCTGATCGTCCCGACTTTTGATTACGCAGAACAGGTCTTCTTCCAGCTGCACCCGGTCGGCCGGGCTCTGGATGCGGGAAACGGAAAGGCAATCGATGGGCAAAAGGGCGCTGATGCCGCAGCCCACGTCGCAAAATGCCCCGAAGGGCTCGATGTGAGTCACCCGGCAGGGTAGAATGTCTCCGGGCTGCAGCCGGTCCAGATATTCCTCCCGGCAGCGGCGCTGGGCCACCCGGCGGGAAAGCCGCCAGGCCCCGTCCTCCCCGGGCGTTTCCAGGATCACAAAGCAGGTGGGCCGCCCCACCCTGGTGAGCACTGCAATCTCCCGCACCTGGCCGGAGTCGATGCCGTCGGCGCAGTCGTCGTGCTCCATGTAGGCGGGCTGACCGTTCAGATCCAGCCGCAGCCGCTGCTGGCGGTCGAAGGCAAGAGCCGTGGCCTGCAGCACCTCACTCTGGACCTGCGCCTGGGCCAGCTGGGAGGGGCTTAGTTCACACGCGGGGCGGCACAGCCCCTCCGGTTTATATTCCACCATGAATCCTCATCCTCATTTCTACTGGTTTCAGATTGCGGCCGTGGCCGCTTAAAAAAATATATGCACCCGTCGGGCGGGATATTTGCAAATTCCGCAAGATAAGGTATAATGTATTAGTTAACGGCTGTGTGCCGCAAAAACACAAAAGGAGGCCGCCTATGGACGTTCGCGTTGGGGATCAGATCCTCACCAAAAAGCCCCATCCCTGCGGAGCAAGCTGCTTCGATGTGCTGCGGGTGGGCATGGATTTCAAGATCCGCTGCACCGGCTGCGGCCGCGAGGTTATGGTGCCTCGGGCCAAGATCGAAAAGAACATTAAAAAGATCCTGCGCGGCGAAGAGTAGCGGCGGGCGTTTCTTTTTACTTTCACAAAAAAGGAGAAACTGCCCATGCTGGATAAACTGCGCGATGTGCGCCTTCGTTACGACGAGGTGAACCGCCGCTTGCAGGACCCCGCCACCGTCAGCGACAACAAGCTGTTCCGGGATCTGATGCGGGAATATAAAAATCTCACGCCCCTGATCGAGGCGATGGACGAATACGAGCAGGCCGAGGAAGCCTGCCGCGAGGCAAAGGAGCTGCTGGACGAAGGCGGCCTGGAGCCGGACTTTAAGGAAATGGTACAGCAGCAGCTGACCGAAAACAAGGAAAAGCTGGAACCTCTGGAGCAAAAACTCAAGCTGCTTTTGCTGCCGAAGGACGAAAACGACGGAAAAAACGTGATTGTGGAGATTCGCGGCGGCGCAGGCGGCGAGGAAGCAGCCCTGTTTGCCCACAGTCTGTTCCGGATGTACAGCATGTATGCCGCCGCCAAAGGCTGGACCTATGAGGTGCTGAGTCTGAACGAGACCGAGCTGGGCGGCATCAAGGAGATTGTGTTCTCACTGCAGGGCGAGGGCGCCTACAGCCGCCTGAAATTTGAGAGCGGCGTGCACCGGGTGCAGCGGGTGCCGGAAACCGAGACCCAGGGCCGCATCCATACCTCCACCGTCACCGTGGCGGTCATGCCCGAGGCGGAAGAGGTGGACCTGGAGCTGGATATGAACGATCTGAAGATTGATACCTTCCGTTCCTCCGGCGCAGGCGGCCAGCACATCAACAAGACCTCCAGCGCCATCCGGGTGACTCACCTGCCCACCGGTATGGTGGTGGAATGCCAGGACGAGCGCAGCCAGTACAAAAACAAGGACAAGGCCTTGAAGGTACTGCGCAGCCGCCTGCTGCAGCAAAAGCAGCAGGCCCAGAAGGACGCCATCGATGCGGACCGCCGCAGCCAGGTTGGCACCGGCGACCGTTCCGAGCGCATCCGCACCTATAACTTCCCCCAGGGGCGGCTCACCGATCACCGCATCGGGCTGACCCTGTACAAGCTGGACAGCATCATGGACGGCGCGCTGGATGAGGTTCTGGACGCGCTGATCACCGCCGATCAGGCGGAAAAGCTGAAAGCGGCAGAAAAGGAATGAGTTCCATGGAAACCTTATTGGAAAAAGCAAACGAAGCTTCCATTGCCAAGGCGGCGGAGCTTCTGAAACAGGGCGAGATCGTGGCGATCCCCACCGAAACGGTGTACGGCATCGCTGCCAGTGCCTTTGACGGAAATGCCGTCAAAAAAATCTTTGAGGCCAAGGGCCGCCCCCAGGACAATCCGCTGATCGTTCACATCGACCGGCTGGAAATGCTGGATGGTCTGGTAAGTCGGGTGCCGGAGGGTGCCAGAAAGCTGGCTGAAGCCTTCTGGCCCGGCCCGCTTACCATCATCATGACTCGGGGTGACAGGGTGGCCGATGAGGTCTGTGCCGGACTGGATACCGTGGCCATCCGCATGCCCAGCCACCCGGTGGCCCGGGCGGTCATTGCCGCTAGCGGCCTGCCTCTGGCGGCTCCCTCAGCGAACCTTTCCGGCAGCCCCAGCCCAACCTGTGCCCATTATGTGATGAGCGATATGGACGGCCGACTGCCCCTGATTCTGGATGGCGGCGACTGCCAGGTTGGCGTGGAATCCACGGTCATCACGCTGGCGGGGGAGACCCCTATGCTGCTGCGCCCCGGCTACATCACCAAGGAGCAGATGGAGCAGGTGTTGGGCGAAGAGGTTGTTTTGTCCGGCGCGATTCTGGCAAAACTGAAGGAAGGGGAGACCGCCCGTTCTCCCGGAATGAAGTATAAGCACTATGCTCCCAAGGCGGAAGTGACCATCGTTAAGGGCGATCTGGCTGCCTTTGCCGCCTATGTGGAGCAGCACAAGGCCGAACATACCCTTTGTCTGTGCTTCACAGGCGAGGCAGAGCAGCTGCCGGTTCCCTGCGTGGAATACGGCGCAAAGGACAGCGGGGCCGAGCAGGCCCATGCCCTGTTCACCGCCCTGCGCCGGCTGGATGAGCTGGGCGCAAAGCAGGTGTTTGCCCGCTGCCCGGCGGACACCGGCGTGTCGCTGGCGGTGTATAACCGGCTGCTGCGCGCCGCCGCCTTCCGGGTGGTGGAAGCATGAGGACCATCGGCATCACCGGCCGGTCCGGCTGCGGAAAATCCACCGTGTCGGCCCATTACAGAGCTCTGGGTTACCGGGTAGCAGATGCGGACCTGGTGGCCCGGCAGGTGCTGGAACCGGGCTCCGCCTGCATCCCGTTGCTGGTGGAGCAGTTTGGCGCGGATATTCTGGACGAAGCAGGCGGCATTCAGCGCCGCCTGCTGGCAGACCGGGCTTTCGCCCGGCCGGATGGCTCCCAGCGCCTGGTGAGCATCACCCACCCGGAGATTGTGCGCCGTCTGCTGCAGGAGGGCGAAGAGGCCCGGCAGGCAGGGCAGGATGTGTTCTTTGTGGATGGTGCGGTCATTGTGGGTGCACCCTTTGAACCCTACTGTGACGGGATCATCCTGGTAAGTGCACCGCTGGAGGAATCCGTCAAGCGCATCTGCGCCCGGGACGGAATCTCGGAAGAGTCCGCCCGCCGCCGGCTGGATGCCCAGCTGAGCGAGGAGACGCTGCGGGCCGCCTGCGCCTGGGAGATCCGGAACGACAGCACATTGACCTGCCTGCTGGAGCAGGCGGATTGGGTGCTGGAACGCCTGAAAGGTGGGATGTGATTGTTGAAACGATACGGCAAAGCCCTGCTTGTACTGATGCTGGGCCTGGTGGCAGCTGTTTTGCTGGCGCTGCCGCTGATTCGTGCCGGGCTTCATAAACTGGACCTGGCGCGCTACCCCCAAAAATATCAGGAGTTGGTGGAGCAATACGCCCTGGAAAACCAGGTGGACCCGCTGGTGATTTACAGTGTGATCCGCACGGAAAGCGGGTTTGACCCGAGTGCGGAGTCCAATGTGGGGGCCCGGGGCCTGATGCAGATCACGGAGGAGACCTTCTGGTGGATCAAAAGCAAAATTGCACCAAAGGAGGAACTGGATTTCGAGGATCTGTATGATCCGGAAACCAACATCCGTTTCGGCTCCTATTATTTCGCCGCCTGCCTGAGCCGGTATGAAAACGATCTGGCCACCGCGGCAGCCGCCTATCACAGCGGTTGGGGAACTGTGGATGGTTTGCTAGAGCAGGAGGCCTATTCGGCCGACGGAGAGATCCTGCATACCTTCCCCTATGAACAGATGAAACTGTATGTGTACAAGATCACACATGCGTTCCAAAAATATCAAACGCTGTATTCCAGCGTGGAAATCGAGGGATAACCAATGAACAAGGAAAAGACCAAGGGCCAGCTGCTGGCCGACGAGCTGTTCTACGAAGCGCCTCTGGCGGCGGACAGTGCAGCCGACGCCTTTGAAAAGGCGAATGCCTTCTGCGAGGGCTACAAGACCTTCCTGGACGAGGGCAAGACCGAGCGCGAGTGCACCAGCTATGCAGAGAAGATGCTGGTGGAAGCGGGCTACAAGCCCTTTGAGCCCGGCGTGGCCTACCAGCCCGGCGACAAGATCTACACTGTGAACCGTGCCAAGAGCATCCTGGCTGCCACCATCGGTACCAAGAGCATGGCCGAGGGTATGCACCTGAACATTGCCCATGTGGATGCACCCCGTCTGGACCTGAAGCCCAACCCCCTGTACCAGAGCGCCGACCTGGCCCTGCTGCAGACCCACTACTACGGCGGTATTCGCAAGTACCAGTGGCCCACCCTGCCTCTGGCGCTGCACGGTGTGGTGTTCAAGAAGAATGGCGAGAAGGTGGAGATCAACATCGGCGAGAAGCCCGGCGATCCCGTTTTCTGCATCACAGACCTGCTGCCCCATCTGGGCGCAGAGCAGAACGCCCGCAAGCTGAGCGAGGGCATCACCGGTGAGGAGCTGAACATCGTGGTCGGCTCTCTGCCTTACGAGGACGAGGAAGTGAAGGACCGGGTCAAGCTGCTCACCATGAAGCTGCTGAACGAGATGTACGGCATCACCGAGCGGGACTTCAACCGTGCCGAGATCGAGGCTGTGCCCGCCCAGAAGGCTGTGGATGTGGGCTTTGACCGCGGTCTGGTTGGCGCTTACGGTCAGGATGACCGCATCGATGCTTATCCGGCGCTGGTGGCGGAGATCGAGACCAAGAATCCTGCCTTCACTACTGTCTGTGTCCTGACTGATAAGGAAGAGATCGGTTCCGACGGCCCCACCGGCCTGGCCAGCATGTATGTGTTCCACTTCATGCAGCAGCTGTGCGCTGCCCATGGCGTGGACAGCATCACCTGCTTCAAGGCTTCCAAGTGCCTGTCTGCCGATGTGACCGCGGCTTACGATCCCACCTTCTCCAGCGCCTTCGAGCCCCAGAACAGTACATACGCTGGTAAGGGTGTGGCTCTGGCCAAGTACACCGGTTCCCGCGGCAAGGGCGGCGCCAACGACGCCAGCGCCGAGCTGGTGAGCTATTTCACCCGCATTTTTGACGATGCCGGCGTGGTGTGGCAGCTGGGTGAGATGGGCAAGGTTGACCAGGGCGGCGGCGGCACTGTTGCCAAGTACGTGGCAGCCCATGACATCGACACCCTGGACGTGGGCGTGCCGGTGCTGAGCATGCACTCTCCCTTCGAGCTGGCCTCCAAGGTGGATATCTATATGGCTTACAAGGCTTTCAAAGCCTTCAACGAGGCGCAGGAGTAATTCGCCTTTTGCGCAGCAAAACAAAAAGAACAGGGGTGCTTCCCAAACCGGGAAGCACCCCTGCTTTTTTCTGCGCCGAAAACGACGAGAATATGCGTCAAAGAGGCTTATTTCAGCGTGTAGGTGCTGATGCAGCGGCACAGCGCGCCCACATCGGTTCTGGCGGCAAACTCAAATCGAATCTTGCCCAGACCGCTGAACCAGAGCTCCAGCTCACTGTCGATATCCAGCACACCGGCGGTTTCCACCGAGAAGGCCTGAATCTTGCTGTAGGGCAGGGAAGAGATGTCCTTCTTCTTTCCGGTCAGCCCCTGAAGGTTAATGGCAAAAATGCGGCGGTTGGTGAACACAATGGCATCCCGCACCGTTTTGTAGGCCTGAATGATCTCTTCATCCGGGATCATCATGGGCTGCAGCATTGCCAGATAGGCAGAAGGATCGGCAGCGGCGAGCTTGTAAGCGGTGGGGTTTTTAAAATCGATCATGACCAGAACCTCCAATGTGTGAAAAGATTATGGGAAGAAGTTTCCCTTTTTCTCTTGATTACCATATTTTCCCGATTTCGTCAAGAGAAAATCAACGGAAGGCTGCGCCAGTAAGTTCATTGGTCGGTGAGCACGCCGTCCCGCAGATGCAGGATACGGCTTGCAGCGGAGGCTACCGTCAGGTCATGGGTGATCTGGATGATGGTGTGCCCCTGCCGGTTCAGCTGGCGGAACAGTTCCAGAATCTCCTGCCCGGTGCGGGTGTCCAGTGCGCCGGTGGGTTCGTCGGCCAGAAGGAGGGCGGGCTTACCCACCAGTGCACGGGCAATGGCTACCCGCTGCTGCTGGCCGCCGGAAAGCTGATTGGGCCGGTGCCGAAGCCGATCCCCAAGCCCCATGGCGGTCAGACTTTCCACGGCCAGCGGGGCTGCCTGCTGATGGGAAAAGCCCCGCAGCAGCAGCGGCATCATCACATTTTGCAGCACGTCGTACTGGGCCAGAAGGTGATAGCGCTGAAAGATGAAACCGATTTTCCGGTTGCGCAGCGCGGCCAGCTGCCGTGCATCAAGGTGGAACACGTCTTCTCCGTCCAGCGAATAGCTGCCCCGGTCGGCGGTGTCCATGCATCTGCTGGTAGTCCAGATTCACAAAGATCGTATCAGCAGACATGCCGGAATACTGGGCTTCCGCCTCATCCTTCGCACCCTGACCAATGGCGGTCACCAGAACGATGGTGGCGGTGCCCACGATAATGCCCAGACTGGTGAGCAGAACGCGGCCCTTATTTTGCAGAGCGTTCGTCCGCACCAGTCGGAGCAGCTCACTGATCCGCATACACTTCCTCCACCAGAACCACGTCGCCGTCCTCCAATCCGCTCTGGATTTCGGTAAGGCGGCCGTTGGAAAAGCCGGTGGTCACCGGCTGGCGGCGTAGGGTGTTGTCTTCGCTCGCCAGGAACACGTAGCTTTCGCCTGCATCGAACTGGATGGCTTTGTTGGAAACGGCAAGCACATCCGTTTTCTCTTTGATGATGAGCGTAGCGTTTGCACCCATGCCGTCGTACAAGGGCTGTTCGCCCGGCTCGAAGGATGCGGACACCTCGAACTTTCCTGCGTCATTCTGAATCTTGGAAACCGACTGAACGGTGCCGGAAAAAGTGGCTTCCGGGTAAGCATCCACATAGAAGGTAAGTGCCTGGCCCGGCTGCACCTGACCCACATCCACCGGATCGATCTGCAGAACAAGGCTGCGCTGTGTCTCGTCACCGATCTTTGCCAAGGGTGTGGCCGGGTCGGCTGCTGTGCCGCCGGTTCCGCCCAATGCGGTCACGATTCCCGGCCGATCCGCCCGCAGTGTGGGATCGTTGCACAGCTGCAACAACTCGTCATAGCTTTTCTGTGCCTTGTCCCGTTCCAGCTCGGCGGCTTTGCGCTGGCTTTCCAGAGTGGTCTGATCCGCCGCGGCCTGCTGCCGAAGTGTTTCGATCTGCCGATCCTCCTTCTGCCGCAAGGCCTGCCGGGCTTCGTCGCTTTCCCGCAGCTTTTGTTCCGCCTGATCCAGCTGGCTTTGCACCTGATCACCGGCGCTTTTGGCTTCGTCGGCCTGCCGCTGCTTTTCCGCAGCCTGGCCCTCATAATCGGCGGTGGCCGCTTCATCGCGGGTGCGCTGTACGTCGGCGGTGTCCACCTCGTTCTGGGCAAGCTTGCGGCGGGCTTCCTGAAGCTGCTCCTCGGGAGCGCCCTGCGCGATCAGTCCGTCCAGCTCCTGCTGCAGCTGGGCCCGCTGTTCCTCCAGCTGGCTGAGTCGGCTGTCGCAGTCCGCAATCACCTGGGCACGCTGCTGCTGTTTGTCCAGCAGTTCCTCGGCCTCCTGCCGGGCGGTCTGCTCGGTCTGGCGGTGCCCGTTCAGCTGGTTTTTCAGCGTCTGCTTTTCCGTTTCCAGAGCTTCCTGCTCTGCGCTTTTCTGCTCGCTGCCCGAGGCACGCAGCTGGTCGATCTTCTGCTGCAGCTGTGCGTCGGCGTCCGTTTTCTGTTGGGTCAGGCGATGCTGGGCATCGGCGGCGCGACCCCCAAAGCGGCGGTACACAACCTGATCCGGCAGATCCGGAACCTGATGAAGCGGATCAACGAGCCCTTCTATGTGACCGATTGCCGGGTGGAAAAGGAAGCGTTTCTGGAGCAGGTGCCGGTCATGGCCCAGAAGGCCATGCAGGACGGCTGCACCGAGACCAATCCCCGGGTACCGGAACCCTGTGAACTGGAAGGCCTTTACAGGGAGCTCTGTAAAGGGGGCCCGGTATGAAATTCATCACCGAGCAGGATCTGCGCAGCCGCTACCGCGCGGAACTCTTTACCAGTTACACACCGGAACCGGGCACCCGCCTTACCCCCGGAGCCCGGCAGTTTCTGACCGACCGGGGCATCCGACTGGAAGCGGACGGTCCCAAAAAGCCGGCCGCTCCCACCATGGAACAGCCCGCCATCCAAAGCGCAGAAAACAGCGATGCGCCCAAAGCGGACTGGCAGCTGGATCTGAAAGAATTACAGGCGGAATTTTTGCAGGCGGGTCTGG
Organism: Allofournierella sp. CML151; assembly: GCF_027853465.1. Classification (NCBI taxonomy): domain Bacteria; kingdom Bacillati; phylum Bacillota; class Clostridia; order Eubacteriales; family Oscillospiraceae; genus Allofournierella; species Allofournierella sp. CML151. Next base: position 268,844 of record NZ_JAPNNW010000001.1, read on the forward strand.
ACCTGATGGACCGGGACGTGCTTGCAGCGGGCCAGGTCTTTGATCTGGAACGCAGGCTGGCCCGGCTGGCTGGGGAAGAACCGGTCGAGCAGGCCGAGTGGCTGGCCCTCTGCCCCCGGTGCACCGGCATCGGCCCGGAAAACTGCGGCCAGTGGATGGAGGACTGCTTTGAAGTCACCGGCTTCCACGCCCAGACCCCCGGCGGAAAAACGCTGGTCAGACTGCATCTGCTTCGCTGCGGCCTGCGCCGTCTGGAAGCTCACCTGCCGGAGGAAAAGAAGCTGCCGGCCCATTGCATTATTAACCGATTGTCTCAGATGATCTGCCATTCATTTGGAGGAACCGTATGCCAGAAGAAGTAACATTTGCAGAATGCGACCGCCTGGTCAAAGAATTTGAACAGGTGATCAAAAAGCCGGTGAAAACGCCCTCTTCCGTTTACTATACCGGCGTGGATCTGGGAACCGCCTGCGTGGTGCTGGCGGTTCTGGATGAAAACCGCCGGCCGGTGGCAGGCGCATACCGGTATGCAGATGTTGTTCGGGACGGCATGGTGGTGGACTACATCGGAGCCATCCGGCTGGTGCGGGAGATGAAGGAGGAGCTGGAGGAAAAGCTGGGCACCGAGCTCATCTACGCCGCAGCCGCCATCCCTCCCGGCACCGACAGTCTGGACGGCGGCGCCATCAAGAACGTGGTGCAGGGCGCAGGCTTTGAAATCACCGCCCTGCTGGACGAGCCCACCGCCGCAAACCAGGTGCTGAAGATCAAAAACGGCGCCGTGGTGGACATCGGCGGCGGCACCACCGGCATCTCCATCCTGAAGGACGGCAAGGTGATCCGGGTGGACGACGAGGCCACCGGCGGCACCCACTTTTCGCTGGTGCTGGCGGGTGCCTACAAGATGGAATTCGGCGACGCGGAAAAATACAAGCGCCAGCCGGAGCACCACAGCGAGATCCTGCCGGTACTGAAGCCGGTGATCGAGAAGGTGGCAGCCATCATCAGCCGTCAGGTGGAAGGCTACGACGTTCAGGGCCTGTATCTGGTGGGCGGCACCTGCTGCCTCACCGGCATCGAGTCCATCATCGAAAAGAAAACCGGCATTCCCACCTACAAGCCCCGCAACCCCATGTTCGTCACCCCGCTGGGAATCGCCATGAGCTGCACCGATCAGGAAATGGAGTGAGCGCCATGGAGTGTCGAATCATCAAATCCCCCAGCCCGGGCACGCTGGAGATCCTCTCCCGCCGCAAGGGCTCGGGGCAGGCGAATAAGCTGGAGCAGGTGGATGCCATCGGCCTGGTACAGGGGCGGCTGATCGAGATGGTCTGCGCCGCCGATGTGGCCGAAAAGGCGGTGGGCGTGACCGTGGAGGACATCCGCGGCAGCTGCCCGCAGAATATGATTTTACTTGCAATCTTCGGCGACACCGCTTCGGTGGAAGCGGCGCTGGAGGAAATCAAACGAAGAGAAAAGGAGGGGCAGATGGAATGGTAACCGCAAGACTCACCGGAAACATCTGGGCCACCCGCAAGGCGGATGGCCTGAACGGCTACAAGCTCCTCCTTGCTCAGGTAATCGGCGGCACACGAGCCGGGGAGCGGATGGTGGTCATCGACACCATCGGCGCCGGAATCGGCGACCGGGTGATCGTGGCCACCGGTTCCTCCGCCCGGCGGATGCTGGGCGACGACGAGATCCCCGCCGACGCGGCGGTGGTCGGAATTATCGACGAGGACTGCGACTTTGAGGAATGACCGAAAGCGCGGTCAAGAGAGGACGTGAAACTATGAAGCAGCTGATTTGCGCGGCGGATGTGGAAGCGCTGAAGCAGGCGGGCAAGACCGTTTGCGTGGTAACGCCGGGGGCCATCGTGACCCCCTCGGCCCGGGATGCTGCCGAGGCACTGGGCGTCACATTCGCGGACAAGGAACCGGAATGCGCTCCGGCTCCGGCCTGCTGCGGCCCCGAGCTGGACAGCGAGAAAATCTATCAGGTGCTGAAGGTGCTCATGGAAAAGGGCATGCTGGAAGGTTTACTGAATACAAAACCCTTCCAGGAGCAGCGCCATTCCAACGGCCTGAAGGTCGTTCGCGGCAACACCGTGAAGATGGATGTGTTTGACACCGGCAACCCCAATGCAACTGCCTATTTCCAGGAGCTGGTGAATAAGGACGAGTCCCACATCAGCGCGGGCTTTCTGGTGATCGAGAACTCCAGCTTTGACTGGGAGCTCACCTACGAGGAGATCGACTATGTGATCGAGGGCACCCTCACGGTGACCATCGACGGCACCACCTACACCGCCCATGCGGGCGACGTGCTGTTCGTTCCCTCCGGCTCCAAGGTAACCTGGGGCTCGCCGGACAAGGCCCGGGTGTTCTACGCCACCTACCCGGCGAACTGGGCGGACCTTCTGTAAGGAGGGGCGCGCATGCAGGCACTGGGAATGATCGAAACCAGAGGGCTGCTGGCCTCCATTGAAGCGGCGGACGCCATGCTCAAGGCGGCGGATGTGACCCTTCTGGACCGTACCAAGGTGGGCGGCGGACTGGTGACCATCTCGGTCACCGGCGACGTGGCGGCGGTCAAGGCCGCCGTGGACGCGGGCGCTGCCGCCGCTGAACGGCTGGGCGACGGGCTTCTGGTCACACAGCATGTGATCGCCCGCCCCCAGCAGGACGTGGAGCTGCTCTTCCGCCCGCCGGAGGAAAAAGCGGCGAAACCAAAAGAGATTCCGGAAGAGCCGTCTGATGAGGGCGGCGAGGAACCTCTGCCGCAGGAGCCTGAGCAGACTCAGGAGCCGGAGCAGGAACCGGAGCAGCCCGAACAGCCCGCACAAAAGCAGGCGGTGGGTCAGATCAGCCGGGAATGGTGCGATGCACTGTTCCGGGAGGAGGGAACCGCCCGCCTGATGGAGCTGCTGGGCAGCTGCTCGGTGGTAAAGCTCCGCTATCTGGCAAGAAGCTATCCGGAATTTGAAATTGCGGGCAGAGCAATCTCCAAGGCGAACCGCTCCCGCCTGCTCAAGGAATTTGAACGCTGGTATGACCGGCAGGCCGCGGAACAAACGGCGCAATAAAACGACTGGGCAAAGAACCAGGGAAAGGATAAAACAATGGAACAGTTTGATCTGGATCTGCGCTCCATCCAGGAGGCCAGAGATCTGGCCCGCAAGGGTGCCGCCGCCGCAAAGCAGATGGCCGGCTACACCAGCGAGCAGATCGACCGGATTCTGAAGAGCATGGTGGAGGCAGCGCGTGAGCACGCCGCATGCCTGGGCAAGATGGCAGTGGAGGAGACCGGCTTTGGCAAAGCGCTGGACAAGGCCTATAAAAACCACGCCGCCTCGGTGCTGCTGTACGAGGACATCAAGGACATGAAGACCGTGGGCATCATCTCCGAGGACCCGGAAAAGAAGATTCTGGAGGTTGCGGCTCCGGCCGGTCTGATCATGGGCATCGTGCCCTCCACCAACCCCACCTCCACCGTGATCTACAAATCCATGATCGCCATCAAGGCGGGCAACGCCATCGTGTTCTCGCCCCATCACTCGGCTGCAAAATGCACCCTGAAGGCCGCCGAGATCATGCGCGAAGCTGCCATCAAGGCGGGCGCTCCGGAAGGCATCATCGGCTGTGTGTCCATGCCCACCATGGCAGCCACCAATGAGCTGATGCACTGCAAGGAGGTTGCACTCATCATCGCCACTGGTGGCCCCGGCATGGTAAAGGCCGCTTACAGCGCAGGCAAGCCCGCCATCGGCGTGGGCGCGGGCAACTCTCCCGCCTACATCGAGCGCTCGGCAGATGTGAAGGCCGCTGTGGATGCCATCATGGCCAGCAAGACCTTCGACAACGGCACCATCTGCGCTTCCGAGCAGTCCATCATCTGCGAGACCTGCAACCGTCAGCAGGTGGTGGATGAGCTGAAGCGCCAGGGCGCTTACTTCATGACCCGCGAGGAGACCGAAAAGGTCTGCCGCCTGCTGTTCAAGAACGGCCACGCCATGAACGCCAAGTTCGTGGGCCGTACCCCGGACGTGATCGCACAGGCCGCGGGCATCTCCATTCCCATGGGCACCCGGGTGCTGATCGGCGAGCAGGACGGCGTGGGCGAGGGCTACCCCCTCTCTTACGAGAAGCTGACCACCGTTCTGGCCTTCTACACCGTGGAGGATTGGAAGCAGGCCTGCGAGCTGAGCATGCAGCTGCTGCAGAACGGCATCGGCCATACCATGAGCCTGCACACCCAGAACGAGGACATCGTCCGCAAATTCGCGGTGAAGCCTGCTTCTCGCATTCTGGTGAACACCGGCGGCAGCATGGGCGGCACCGGCATCAGCACCGGCCTGAACGTGGCCTTCACTCTGGGCTGCGGCACCTGTGGCGGCAGCTCGGTATCCGAGAACGTGAGCCCCCTGAACCTGATCAACGTGAAGAAGGTGGCCTACGGTCTGAAGAACTGCGCCACCCTGCTGCAGGATGACAAGTCCTTCTGCCACCCCGATCTGGGCCGCACCGCAGCTCCCACGGCGGAATGCTGCGCTCAGCGTCCGCTGGACTTCAGCCCCGCGGACATCGTGGCCTCCTTCGAGCGGCGGCAGGGCTGCCCCAGCTGCGGCGCAGCGGTGCAGGAATCCAGCATCGACACTCCGGAGCAGCTGAAAAACGCTTCTCAGGGCTTCACCGATGACGCCCATCTGGCAGAGCTGGTCCGGAACCTGATCGCTTCCATGAATCACTGATTTGGAAAGGAGCGGCGAACCAATGAGTCAATGCGATGAACTGCTGGCGCTGCTGATGGAAGCAGTGAAGCAGCAGGCAGCTCCCGGCGGGGAAGAGAAGCAGATTCCGGTGGGTGTTTCCAACCGGCATGTGCACCTTTCCCAAAGTGACCTGGACCGGCTGTTCGGCCCCGGCCACACGCTGGAGAAGATGAAGGATCTTTCCCAGCCCGGCCAGTACGCCTGCAAGGAGACGGTCACCGTCTGCGGCCCCAAGGGTGTGATCGAAAAGGTGCGCATCCTTGGCCCGGTACGCAGCCAGACCCAGGTGGAAATCCTGGCAGCCGACTGCTTCAAGCTGGGCGTGAAAGCCCCCATCCGCCTGTCCGGTGATCTGGACGGCACCCCGGGCGTCACACTGGTGGGCCCGAAGGGCTCGGTGCAAACCGAAAAGGGCGTGATGATCGCCCAGCGCCACATCCACATGCACCCGAAGGACGCCGAGAAATTCGGCGTGCACGACGGCCAGTGGGTGGATCTGCAGGTGGACGGCCTGCGGGGCGGCGTGCTGAAAAACACAGTGATCCGTGTGACCAGCGAATCCGCGCTGGAATGTCATGTGGATACCGAAGAGGCGAATGCACTGGGCCTTGGCTCCGCGTCGTCTGTTCGGATCGTATAAACAACATTTGCTGAATCAAACATTATAAAATTTTCAGGAGGAAATTATTATGAAGTACGATGCTCTGGGTATGATCGAGACTAAGGGTCTGGTAGGTTCCATCGAAGCGGCCGACGCCATGGTAAAGGCTGCCAACGTCACCCTGATCGGCAAGGAATTCATCGGCGGCGGTCTGGTTACCGTGATGGTTCGCGGCGACGTGGGCGCCGTGAAGGCTGCCACCGACGCCGGTGCCGCCGCTGCTCAGCGCGTGGGCGAGCTGGTATCCGTTCATGTGATCCCCCGCCCCCATGCCGAGGTGGAGACCATCCTGCCTTCCGTGAAGGAAAACTAAATTTATCTTCCCCCATTTCTCTTCTCACAGCACTGAATCCATAGAGCAGAACGGCCCCCGAAGGATTTTCCTTCGGGGGCTGTTCTGTATGCAATTGAGGAAAGCTTTAGAACTGTAGGTGTATCATTTTTACCATGGAGAATCGGTCAGAAAGCTTCATGTTGAGCCGTGTGGATAATTTCAGCCCGGTTCTGGGGATATGGCAATAGAAGGGTTCTTCTGTAAGGACCTGAAGTCGATAACCGGTTTTGATGGCCAACTCCTGGGCGGTATCCACCGCAAAAAACATCTGCACATTGGAGTGGCCGACCTGTTTCATGTATTTTTTCTGTATCATCAAAAGCCCGGTGCTACTTACGGCGTCGAAGACAAGCTCAATATTTCCGTAAGCAGCCAGCATCCGAAACAGACGCAGAATTTGAGTTTCTTCAAAGTAATGGAATAATCCGCCTGCGGTTACAAGCAAAGGTGTGTGCGGCAGCTCTGTGCGGATCCGATGAATCCATGTTTCAGAAAAAGCATCTCCGGCGATAAGGTGCTCCCGTTCCGGCTCTCCAAGCAGTTCTTTTCGGAAGTCAATCACATGGGGCAGATCCAACGCATACCAGAGGGTCCGCCCGTTGTCGCAGCGGAAATAGGCTGTTTCCAGTCCGCAGCCCAGTTGAACGATTGCACCGTCCGGTTTGCGTGTTAAAAAGTTTCGGACAAAACGGTCCATGTTGGCTGCCCGGCAGGCGGAGGCAAGCAGTGCATATTGGCTCTGATGGGGTTGTTCTGTGAGGGGAAGCTGCAGCTTCAGGTTCAGCGCACTCTTATCGTACAGGATATGCGGGTATCGTTCACTGGCGTATATTCTGCCCAACAGAGGAATAAATAGCGTGTCTTCTATGATTCCGAATTTTGACATGGCGGCTCCTCTTATCTGTTCAAATGACGGATTCTAAGCAGCTTGCGCCGCACGGATATCCGTGCGGCGCAAACTGTTTTCAGGAGTTCAGCAGTTCCAGAAGCTGCGGAAGGTTCTTTTTGCCAAAGAGAATTTGTTCGCCGTCGTTGACTACCAGGCAGGGAACGCTCATTACCTGGTATTTCTCCCGCAGATCGGGGAAATGGTTCAGGTCATATACCTGTGCCGTCACCTGAGAATGAGCCGCAGCCAGACGCTGAGAAGCGGTCACCAGCTCCGGGCACATGGTGCAGGATAGGGAGACCAGCACCTGAAGCTTCACAGGCTTTTGAAGGGCCTGAATGGCCGCTTCGGTCTGCGGGTCCAGGCTCTGGCCGGGCCCGGCAGCATTGTACAGGCCCAGAACGAAGGAGGTGAACTCATGCCCGCCGGGCACGCCGTGGAAAGCAAGCCCAGTCCAGCTGCCGTCCTCGCGGCAGACCTGTACACAGGGCAGGTGCTCTGCTCCGGACGGCTCGGCCAGCTCCACCGTCAGTTTATCTGTATGGCTTGCCAGCTCCTCCATATACCCGTGCAGTTCCCGGGAGGCGGGGGTCTGATCCAGGAAAAGGCGAAGAATCAGGGAAGAGGACATCCGGTCAAAAAGGGTGCGAAGCTGCGCAGCCATCTCCTCGCTGATGAGTTCGCTGCTGCCGGAAACAGATTCCGGGGCTGTGCTGCGCGCTGCAGGCTGCTGGGGGCGAATCCCGGTTTTGGCCTGCATGGCAGCGCACAGCAGCTCCAGCTGAGTGGCAGCCAGAGCGCCGTCTCCCACGGCAGTGACCACCTGGCGCAGCGGCTTGACGCACACATCTCCGGCGGCATACAGCCCGTCCGCCGAGGTTTTCTGGCTGCGATCCGTGAGGATGTAGCCCTGCTCGTCCAGTTCTGCCACACCCCGGGCGAGATCGGTGGAGGGGGAGTAACCAGCAAAGACGAATACGCCGAAGGTTTCTCCCTCCGCCGCCCGGTGCTCGGTTTCCTGTCCGGTTTTCGTGTTACGGATCCGGATGCGGCGGGGAGCGGTATCGCCGGAAAGCTCCACCACCACGGTGTTGGTCAGGATGCTGATTTTTTCGTGATTCCGGGCAGCATCCGCCACAGCCTGCGCACAGGTGAAGTCCTCCTCCCGGATCAGGATGGTCACATGGCGGGCATATTTGGTGAGAAATACGCTTTCCTCCGCAGCAGCAAAACCACCGCCCACCACAAAAACATCCTTGCCGGTAAAGAATTCACCGTCGCAGGTGGCGCAGTATGCCACACCCCGGCCCCAGAACTGTTCCTCTCCGGGGAAGCCGATCATGCGGGGATGCGCGCCGGTGGCCAGCAGTACGCCGAAGCACTGCAAGGGGCCCCGGCTGGTCTGCACGGTTTTGATCTCACCGGTCATGTCCAGCGCCGTAACCTCTGCCAGCAGAAACTCTGCGCCGAAATGCTCCGCCTGTTTGCGCATGGTTTCGGTAAGCTGGGTGCCGCTGGTGCGCTCCACGCCGGGATAGTTGACCACCTCGGAGGTGATGGTGATCTGCCCGCCGAAATGGTCCTTTTCCACCACAACCACCCGGTAACGGGCCCGTGCCAGATAAAGAGCGGCAGTAAGCCCGGCCGGGCCGCCGCCGATAACGATTACATCGTAGAAATTGTTCATACTGAAACCCATTTGCCCATGGCCCGAAAAGGGCCATGGGTCTTTGTCAGGAGTGTGATTGGCAACCGTTTTCTCGTTACAGCTGGCCCACCAGATCCAGGCTGGGCTTCAGAGTCTCTGCGCCGGGCTCCCACTTGGCGGGACATACCTCGTCACCGTGCTTTGCCACGAACTGACAGGCCTGAACCTTGCGCAGCAGCTCATCGGCGTTGCGGCCCACGTTGCCTGCGTTTACCTCATAGGCCACAATTTTGCCTTCCGGATTCACGATAAAGCTGCCGCGCTCCGCCAGACCGTCGGCCTCAATGTATACCTCAAAATCCTTTGCCAGGCAATGAGTAGGATCTGCCAGCATGGGGTACCGGATCTTCTGAATGCGCTCGGAAGCATCGTGCCAGGCCTTGTGGACAAAGTGGGTGTCGCAGGAAACCGCGTAGATCTCGCAATCCACCGCCTGGAACTTCTCGTAAAGATTCGCCAGATCCTCCAGCTCGGTGGGGCAGACAAAGGTAAAGTCAGCGGGATAGAAGAAGAAAACGCTCCATTTGCCCAGCACATCCGCCTTGCTCACAGCGCGGAAGGCGTTGTCCTGGTAACACTGGACGGTAAAATCGGCAATTTCTTTCTGAATCAGGGACATAGAAGTGTACCTCCATTTCAATGTGATTTTGATGCTGGCCTGCAAATGCGAACCATTACTGAAATTATATGCAAACGCAGTAGAACCGTCCAGTTGTGATTGGAAACAGTTTCTTTCTTTTCTTGCACACCCGAAAAAACAGGTGCGGCGAATTTTACGATAAATTAACGAAAGCATGGCGGAAGCTGGGTGCAAAACCCGTTAGCATAGGAAAAGGGTGTGGATGAATCCAAAATCCTAATTCTAGCTTGAAGGAAAAGGAGAGCGCTTTATGAGAGACACATGGAAGCGTAGACTGGTGGCGGGAATCATGGCCGCCACAATGGCTGCGTCAATGTTTCCCGGCGGGCTGACGGTTGCGGCCGAGGAAGGAACAACCGCCGGAATCCCTTATAACCAGGATGGGGGATATGATGTAACGGTCCCTCATGTTCTGGTCAATCAGGTGTACGGCGGAAGCGATGACGGTTATGCCAGCCACAGCTTTATTGAACTGTACAATCCCTGTGATGCGGCGGTGGATCTGACCGGCTGGGAGCTGCAGTACCGCTCCAGTACAGACGGCGGAGACACTGCTTGGCACGAGCTTTCCCTGACCGGAACGATTCCGGCAAAGGGCTATTATCTGGTGCGCTGTGCGGCGGTTGCCGATCCTTCCGGAGACTATCAGGTTCCGGCCGGAGACCAGGAATGGGAGGTTGCCCTTCACAACAAGGGTGTGGCAGTGGCGCTGTTCAGCCAGGATGTGACCCTTGACGAGAACTTCTTCGGAGCCATTACGGATACGAACCGTCCGCAGGGATATGTGGATCTTCTGGCTGTTCAGGGGAATGATACGGAAGAGGCACAGGTACCTCCGGTGTATGAAGGTGCGTATTCCGATATCCAGTCCAAGAAAAAGGCAGTCCGCAGAAATGCGTTCACGGATACAGACAACAATCAGACTGACGGCGGCGAGGTCAGCTATGCGGATACAGTGGACGCCGAGCAGGGCCCGCATAATTCCAGCGGGGAAACCGGCAGCGTAACACCGTCCGAGCCGGAAGGCGAACCCCTGCGCACCGGCAGCTTTGAGGAAAACGCAGCCCTCACGCTGGAGCGGCTGAACAGTGTGGCCATCGGAGCGGCAAATAAGGATGGCGGCGTTGCAGAGATCGTTTCCTACAATGCGGACACCGGTGAAGCCTATGTGGTCAATGGTCAGGATGGACTTTTGTACCGCCTGGCTGTTTCGGAAACCGGGCTGGCCATCAAGGACGGCAAGGATATGCGGGGCCTGGTGGAGGGCTTTGCCTATGGCGATATGACCAGCGTGGCCGTGGATACGGTCAATGATCACATTGCGGTGGCGCTTCAGGCGGCAGGCTATGCGGACAATGGCCGCATCGTTCTGCTGGATTATGATTTCAACATGATCGCGGCCTATGAAACCGGTGTTCAGCCGGATATGGTTACCTTCACCCACAATGGCCGCATGATCCTTTCCGCCAACGAAGGCGAGCCCCGGGAGGGCTACGGGGAAGGCACGGTTGATCCCGCCGGCTCGGTTTCCATTGTGGATCTGGTGGAGGATACCGTGACCACCGCCGGGTTTGAAGCCTTCGACGCAGCGGAGCTGGCCGCAAACGGCGTGCTCATAGGCGTTGTAAACGGCCAGATGAACACCGCCGCAGCGGATCTGGAACCGGAGTATATCGCGGTTTCCCCCGATGATGCCAAGGCATATGTTTCCCTGCAGGAAGCAAACGCCATTGCTACGGTGGATCTGAACAGCAAGACCATCACCTCGGTCAGGAGCATGGGCTTCAAGGATCTGAGCCTGGAGCAAAATGCCATCGATCTGGTGGAGGACAAAAAGTACGAAGCCAAAACATATCCGGGTGCGTTGGGCGTTTACATGCCGGATGCCATCAGCGTTTTTGCGGCAAACGGCACCAGCTATCTGGTAACGGCCAACGAGGGCGACGCACGGGAATGGGGCGACTATGTCAACGAGGCAAAGGCGACCCTGACCGCCTCCGATGGCTCCCAGGCGGAAAAGGTGCGTGTGCTGGACAAAGGCTGCACCACCGTACCGGATGCCGCCAAGGAATACCTTTACGGCGGCCGCTCCTTCGCCATTTATAATGCGGATACCATGGAGCTGGTCTACGAGAGCGGGAATGATTTTGAGGCAAGGACTGCCGTCTATCTTCCCAGCTGGTTCAACTGCTCCAACGACAATACGGATATTGACGATCGCAGCGCGAAGAAGGGCCCGGAATCGGAATCCGTTACCGTGGGTCAGATCGGCAGCTGCACCTATGCGTTTATTGCACTGGAGCGCATCGGCGGTGTTATGGTCTACGATGTGACCGACCCGGCCAATGCCAGCTATGTGAACTATATCAATACCCGTGATTTCAGCGAGGCAATCAAGGAGGATGTGTCCCCGGAGGGACTGTGCTTCCTCTCCCTGAACGGCAAGCCGATGCTGCTGGCAGCATGTGAGGTTTCCGGCACCGTTGCGGCCTACTCCTTCGGAGGCAGCGCGGCTGGTAATGTGCCGGAGGGCCCGGACTACGAGCCCATTCCGAACAATGCTGTGATTCTGTACACAAACGACGTCCACTGTGCCATGGAGGATTATTCCGCCCTGGCAGCCTACCGGCAGCAGATGCTGGACGAGGGCTATTCCACTATTACCATCGACGCGGGCGACGCGGTGCAGGGCGAGGTGATCGGAACTCTGACCGAAGGCTCGGCCATTGTGGAGCTGATGAATTCCGTGGGCTACGATTATGCGGTGCCCGGTAACCACGAGTTCGACTATGGCATGGATGTATTCAAGCAGCTTTCCGGGCAGACGGAAGCGGATGTGATGCCGGAATATGAATATCTGAGCGCCAATTTCGTGGATCTGAAGACCGACGATACGGTGTTTGATGCATATGATATGGTGTCTGTTGCGGGTCAGAAGGTGGCCTTCCTGGGAATTGCCACCCCGGAGACCTATACAAAATCCACACCTGCCTATTTCCAGGACGAAAACGGAAACTACATCTACAGCTTCTGCGAGGATGCGTTTTACGAGACCATTCAGAATGCGGTGAACGCCGCCAGAGCAGAGGGTGCAGAGCTGGTCATCGCGGTGGGTCACCTGGGAACCGACGCAGGTTCGGAGCCCTGGCGTTCCACCGATGTGATCGCCAATACCACGGGCATCGATGCGTTCATTGACGCACATTCTCACAGCACCATTACGGACGAAGCGGTCAAGAACAAAAATGGGGAAGACGTTCTGCTCACCTCCACCGGCACTAAGTTTGAAAACTTCGGCAAAATGACCATCTACGCGGATGGCAGCATTACCAGCCAGCTTCTCAAGCCGGAGGAGGTGGATGTGGACGCCACCGCTTCTTCTCTGGCAGCCTACGAGGAGACTCAGGCAATCATCGATAAGTATGAGGAAATGCAGGAGTTCACCTACGAGGAGCTGGGCTCCACGGAAGCGGCTCTGACCACCGTGAATCCGACCACCGGCGACCGGATTATCCGCAACCGGGAAACCAACCTGGGCAACTTTGTGGCGGATGCCTATCAGGTGACCACCGGCGCGGACATTGCCTTTGCCAATGGCGGCGGAATTCGCGCAAATGTGGACAAGGGCATTGTGACCCGGAAAAATCTGATGGATGTGAACGCATTCGGCAATACCATGTGCGTGCTGAAGGTTACCGGTCAGCAGATTCTGGATGCGCTGGAATGGAGCGCCCATGCCCCGCTGAATGAGGAGGGCACCGGTCTGACGGAAAATGGCGGCTTTATGCACACCGCCGGTCTGACCTATGAGATCAATCTCCATGTGAAGGAAAGCCCGGTTCTGACCGACAGTCAGGGCGTATACACCGGCATCGATGCCTCCAAGCCCCGCCGGGTGCAGAATGTGAAGGTGAACGGCAAAGCCATTGATCCGGCGGCTTTCTATACGCTGGCAGGCAGCGCGTATACCCTGCAGAGCGGTGGTGATGGCTACACCATGTTCAAGGGTGCGGAAGTGGTACAGGAGGATTGCGGAAAGGATCAGGATCTGCTGATCCGCTACCTGCAGAATGATCTGAAGGGTATGATCTCTGCGGCGCAGTACGGCAATCCCTACGGTCAGGGCCGCATCAAGCTGATCGACGCAGCCTCCGAGGAGGCACATCGCTTCGTGGAAACCGAGCGTGTGGAAGCGACCGGCGATCAGGACGGCTACATCAAGTATGTGTGCAGCATCTGCGGAGAAACAAAAACCGAGGTGCTGCCGAAGCTGGGCCCGACGGCAACTCCTTCCACCGACGACAGCAGTTCGTCTCAGGAATCCGTTTCCCAGAATGCTTCCGGCGCGAACAGCACCACTGCCGCACCCAAACCGGCAAATGGGCCTCAGACCGGCGACTCGGCCAATCTGGTGGTCTGGGTTGGCGTGCTGCTGCTGGCGTCTGCCGGAATGATCGGTACCGTGATTTACAGCAAAAAGCAAAAGGAAAAGTACTGAGCATTCGCTGAGTAAAAGACAAAAGGAGCGATACCGCCGCTTGCGGGTATATTCCGACGGCATTCTGGAATACAGCCAGTGGAAGGAAGAGCTCTTCTGGCAGGATGATGAGCAGGAAAAAATTGCCCGGGCGTTTCAGGATGATCGCGGAAAAGTAGATCCTCATGTGGAGGGACTGGTCTATCAGGATCCCGATAATATCCATGTGATCCGAAAAACAGATCGGTACACATTGCCGGAAATCACTCTGCTGCAGGAACTGTTGGCTCGAACCCCCAATGGCGAACAGTTGAGCGTGGAGCCTCTGGCAGCGGTTGTGCAGAATATGTTTTCTGATGCCCCGGAAAAAGAGCGGCAGGCACTGGAGATCATTTACAGCGATCTGTTGGCGCTTGCTCCGCAAGCCACACGCAAACAACTGTCCAGTTGCCTTAGACTTCGCACGGTATTGGGGCGGCGGGTGAATGAGGAAATCTTCGCACGCACTGGTGTGCTGCTCGGCAGCGGAATGAAGCAGAACAAAACAAAGGAACAACTTTTTGCAGGGACGTTGGATATCCGCCTGTTTACACAGGACGATGCCCAATACTATTACAGCGGCCCTTGCGGTCAGTCATTGCAACAATCGCTGGCGCGTGCGTGCTGCATCCGCAAGATCACAGCCACTGGCGGACAACCTCAGTTTGCGGAGTATCTGCCCCTGATGGAGGTGGATTTTGTGCGCGCCAGTGCGTGGACGGTGCTTCCGTTTCCCTTCAAATATCTGCGCGAATGGAAGCCGCAATAAGCGTGCAAATCAACACTTGTTGCCTTTCACCGAACATCAGTAAGCCCCCTGACGCAGGTTCCCTGTATCAGGGGGCTGTTGCTTTTCCTTGGGACGAAACCGTGAAATGTAAAACTCCCGGGAACATTGAATTGTTCCCGGGAGTTTTACAGGTGTGATGTGGAGAAATTATATAGAAAGAAGGATAGCAAAGTTCAAAATCTGAAATAAATTGTGCCTTGCACTCTGCTGCAATCACATCGCCGCATTGATGGCAGCAATTGCACCATCGGATACAGCGGTAGCCACCTGCCGGACCTGCTTGACGCGGATGTCGCCGGCCGCATAGACACCGGGAATGGCGGTTTCCATCTTCTCGTTGGTGGGAATGTAGCCATCCTGCAGCGTCAGTTCCGTGTAGAGTTCGGTGTTGGGCACAACACCGGCGTAAACGAAGATTCCGCAGCCGGGATCTTCCACGCTCTCGATGCTGCCGTCGTGCACGTTGGCAATTTCCAGACGCTCCACCTGATCCTGACCATAAACGGCATGAAGCCGGGAAGCCAGCCGCAGAGAAATGTTGTTGGTGGCAGCGATCTTCTGGAGAAACTCCGGGATACAGCCCAGCTGCTCCTCGAAGTGAATGATGGTCAGATGCTTGGCAAAGGAAGCCAGATACAATGCCTCTTTCACGGCACCATCGGCGCCGCCCACCACATAGACATTTTTGCCTTTATAAGCAGCACCGTCCCGGGCGGCATTCATTCCCATTCCTTTGCCCGCCAGTTCGATTTCACCGGGAATGCCCAGTTTGCGGGGTGTACCGCCGTTGGCCAGGATGACCCGCCGGGCTTCGTAAGTGCCCTGATCAGTGGTCACGGTCTTGATATCCCCGCTCAGCTTTACGCCGGTCACGGCAGCCTGAACAATCTCAACACCGGCGTTCAGTGCCTGCTCCTTCATGCGGGCGGCAAAGGTGGCGCCGGTTTCCTGGGACTGAATGGCCGTGTAATGAGTAACGGTGGAAACCTTTCCGATGATACCGCCCACCTGGGCTTTTTCCAGAACCAGTGTGCGCTGGCCGCGGCTGACTGCATAAATGCCGGCGCTGATACCGGCAGGACCTGCACCGATAATGATAATGTCATACATAGTGATCCGTTTCCTTTCTGTTTGTGGCAGGCCCGGCAAAATCGGGGCCAATGCCTGGTTTTGAAAATGTGGAAGATCAGACGCGGCAGGCCTGGTCCGGCATTGCTCATCTGCCAGAAAAAGATTTTTGAGGTTTCTCTGCATCCCTTCCTGAGCTGCCTTGATTATATCGCACTTTGTTGATAAAATAAAATGAAGAATTATCATATGTTAATAAATCTACGTAATAGGTGATGTGCAATGCTGGATCCTCGCTGGAATACCTTTCTTGTCTTGTGCGAAACCATGAATTATACCCGGGCGGCCGAGCGGCTTTGTCTGACACAGCCCGCTGTGACCCACCACATCCATTATCTGGAGGATCACTATGGGTGCCGGCTCTTTTCCTATGAAGGCAAGGTGCTTCGTCTGACGGAAGCCGGGGTGAAACTGCGGGAGTATACCCGTTCTCTGGCCTACAACAGCCGGAAGGTGGAGGAATCCATGATGGCGCCAAAGCCGCTTTCGCTGCGGATTGGAGCGTCAAAAACAATAGGAGAATTCGTGGTTGCTTCCAAGGTGGAACGTTTTCTGCGGGATTATCCCGAAGCGTCTTTTTCCTTGATTGTGGACAACACTCAGGTTCTGCTCCGGATGCTGGAAGCGGGGAAGCTGGACTTTGTGCTGGTGGAAGGCTTTTTTGATGGTAGCCGGTATGAAACTACTTTATATCGGAAAGAGGAGTTTTTCGGCATCTGCCCGCCGGGGCATCGATTTGCAGGCAGGGCCATATCCCTGACGGAACTGGAATCGGAGCGGATTTTGATCCGGGAACCCGGTTCCGGTACCCGGGCCATCTTTGAAGAAGCGCTGCGGCGGGAAAATCGCACCCTCAAAAGCTATCCGAATGTGGCGACCATCAGCGATTTTTCCACCATCAAATCGCTGGTGGCCGATGGATGGGGCGTTTCATTCCTGTATGCTCCGGCGGCATCCAAAGAACTGGCGTGTGGCAAACTGGCCCGCTTTGATCTGGCGGGGCTGCCCATGAGCGGAGTTTTTTCCTTTGTGTGCCTGAAAGACAATCTCTTTGCTGCCGACTGGATTGAGTGGATGCGATGAGATCAGAACATGGCAGATTGTCATGGATAGGTTTAAATGTCTTTTCAATCGGTTGCCCGCAGCCGTTCCACGATGCTTTGCTTTTCCAGATTTTTAAAGCTGATGCAGGGGATGACGATTGCAAACAAAATCAGAATCGGGGTGCAGATAACCAGCGGCAGCAGCGTGAAATGGAAGGTTGCCGTCCAGTCTCCAGCCACCATCATGCGGACGCCGATTCCAACAGTCAGAGCGCCTAAAACGTAGGATGCCAGTAAGGTGATTCCGGCGTAATATAAGCCCTCGTCGATCAGCATACGCCGAAGCTGCCGTTTTGTCATGCCGATGCTCTGAATCATGGCGAATTCCTTCTGGCGGGAAACAATCGCCGTTACCATGGAATTGACGAAATTCAGAACCCCCACAAAGGAAATGATCAGACTGATGGCAAAGCCCATCACGGTGTTTGCCCGGGTCTGTTCCTGGTAATGCGCGATCAGCGTGGATTTTGCCGTGTAATTCAGGCTCTTGTCCACATCATGCCGATATTGAATCAGTATTTCCTCCGCCTGCGGCTGGTATTCCTCGGCCACATCAAAGAACAGCTTGCGCAAGGTGTTATCCGGGTACATGGCCCGGAAGGTATCGGCAGGAAGATAGAACGAAAGGAAGTCCGGCGTACTGCTGTTCACGCCCTCGGTAATGGTGGGGATATCCGCCACGATTGCCATCACCTCATACAGCTGCCCATTCAGCTCCACCGTATCACCAACGGAATAAGTCGGCTGTGTTTCTTTCTCACTGTCCTCCGCACCAGTGGCCGCTTCCATCACCACATAGCCCCCGGACAGGAATTTCTCCTTATCAAAGGTGCCATCCAATATCCTGTTGTCCTGTGCAAAGGTGTCCAGAATCAGGCCGTCAATGCCGTACAGAATGGAAGTGCATTCGCCGCTGTCGATCATCTCGTGGTAAGCTTCTGCCAGCCCTGCATCCGTTGCTTCCATATAGGTCAGCCGGTCATCAGCATTATAGTAGGTCTGGATGTTTTTAAGAGCAGACGCCCCGATCTTATGCGTAAATACCTGCGAATACAAACGCCCGGTTGCCTCCAGTCCGGTAAGGTTCTCGATGTTCTGCACCAGCTCCGGGGAAATGGTGGTGCCGTAGGGATTGTAGGTTCCAAAGGTGGAAGAAATCGAACTGTCCTCTACCTCAAAATCACTGATAACCGTCTGGCTCATGTACTTATCAATGTCGAAGCTGGCATTTTTCGCATAGACGCAGGAAAGCAGCACAAGCCCCAGCGTCAGGGAACAGATGACTGTAATGGTGCGCTTTTTGTTCCGGCCCAGGTTCACCAGAGCCATCTTCGGAATGCTGGCCCCGCCGGTGCTTTTCTTTGTTTTCCGTTTGCTGTTCGTTCCGGCGTCGGTGTAGCGCAGAGCTTCTATTGGGGAAACCTTTCCGGCGATTTTCGCAGGCTTCATACAGGAGATCAGAACTGTCAGATAGGCAAACAGCGCAGAGCCGATGAAGAGATAGGGATCGACCGCTGTTTTGGCTCCTCCTGCTGTGCCGGTTATCATGACCGGCACCAGCACAGCCCCCAGCAGGTACCCGATCACAAGCCCAATAGGAATCCCAATCAGCGACAGACGGTTGGCCTGCCCGTAAATCAGCTTCTTCAACTGCCGTTTGGTTGCACCCAGGGTTTTCAGACGGCCATAAAAGCGGATGTCGCTGGCAACGGAGATCTGAAAGATGTTATAGATGATCAGATAGCCGCTGGCAAATACCAGAACCATGCAAATTGCCATGGGCAGAACTTCACGGATGATGTTCTGGTTCATGGTGGAATCATAAGCGGCGTTGGGGGAAAGAGACACATGGGACAGGCCGGTGTCGGTCAAAATCTGCCGGGCCGCCCCTTCCAGATTGCTATCACTGTACAGGTCGAGATGGAGCATCACCGTTCCAAATATCTGTCCGTTTGCAAGCTGTTCCGCCTGATCGATGCCTGCACACTGGCTTTGCACAAAGGATTCGGAAACCCACGCCATACTTGCCATGGCAGCGGAATTCCCGTCCCAGTAGCCGGAGAGGGTAAAGGTGCTGGTGGCGATTTCTTCGCTGTTTAAGTCCTTGCGCCATTGCAGGGTGATTTCCTGCCCCAATTCATAAGGCAGCCCCAGCTTATCAAGGGTGATGGTGTCCAAAGCAATTTCAGTTTCCCGCACCGGCATGGTTCCCTCGGTGGGATAGGAAAAGCTGGAGCGGGCATAGGGTTCATCCGCAGAGCGGATTTCCACCTGCCGCCCGGTCAATTCCTCATTTTCAGCAATTCCAACCACAATGCTTTTTCCGAAATCCCGAACGGCTTCATGGGTGGTGATCTTTTCTGCATCCGCGTCTGTCATAATGCCGGAACTTAAATGGCTGTTATATCCGGCCTGCTGAAAATTCATGTTTCGCAGGTTTTCCACCATGCTTTGAGACAATACAAACAGGGAGGTAAACATTACCGTTGTCAGAGCAATGGCAACCACGGCAACCAGATTGCGGGTTCTGTTTGCCTTGAAACTGCGGTTTGTCAAGGTGCGAATCATTGATTTCTGCCGTTTCATGGGATCACCGCCTTACTCTGCAATCCGGCCATCTTCAATACGGATGGTGCGGTCTGCCTGTGCTGCAATTTCCGGGTTATGGGTAATCATGACGATGGTCTGGTGAAATTTCCGGCTGGTGACCTTCAAAAGTGCAATCACCTCATCGCTGGTCCGGCTGTCCAGATTGCCGGTCGGCTCGTCGGCAAGGATGATCGCCGGTTTGCTGGCCAATGCTCTGGCAATGGCGACGCGCTGCTGCTGGCCGCCGGAAAGGGTATTGGGCATATTGTAGAGTTTCTTTTCCAGACCCAGCAAAGCCACGATCTCTTTGATGAATTTTCGATCCGGCTTCTTGCCGTCCAGCTGGATGGGCATAACAATGTTTTCATACACATTCAGAACGGGAACCAGATTATAGTTCTGAAAGATAAAACCGATCCGCTGGCGGCGGAACACAGTCAGGTCCTCGTCCTTCAGCTTGCCCAGCTCGTAATTGTCCACCTTGACCGAGCCGGAAGTGGGGCGGTCCAATCCGCCCAGTATGTTCAGCAGGGTGGACTTGCCGCTGCCGGAGGTGCCGATGATGGCAACAAATTCGCCTGCCTCAATGGAAATACTCACGCCGTCCAGTGCCTTCACGATATTCGGCGCGGTGCCGTAATGCTTGGTCAGTTGATTGGTGCTTAAAATACTCATGCTCCATGCCCTCACTTTGCTGTTTTTTTCTTCATTGTATCCGGGCACAGGAAAGGCACAATGAAAAATGCGTAAACTAATATCCACAGTGAAAAAACTAACACGACACAAAAAGAAACGCCGCTTCCGGAAAAGAAGCGGCGTCAACCCCAATCAGGGAATGGGAATCAGAATTTTCAGAAGATAAGTTCCGTCGTTTGGACGGAAGCTGCATTGGCCGTCGTATTTCTCAACGGCCTTTTTTATGTTGGGAATACCGAACCCGTGAACAAAATAGTCGCATTTGGTGGTGCCTCCGGTGGACGGTATCCCCGGCGGGGTACTGTTTTCCACAGTGATGAGCAGCATGTCCCGCACGCGCTCGGCTTTCACGGTGACCAGCCGATCCTCTTCCGGCAGCTGTTCGCTGGCCTCCATTGCGTTGTCGATGGCGTTGCCGAATATGGTGCTGATGTCCAGCGGTTCCAGAAAGTCCATCCCCTTGAAATCAACCAGGGCAGAGAAGTCGATCTTCCGTTCACGGGCCTTGGCGGCTTTGTCCTTCAGGATGATGTCCAGAAACTCATTGCCGGTGTGTACATAGTCCTCATAGTCTGCAATCTGAGAGCGCAGCGCCCGGGCCATCTGCCGGGTCTCGGCGGTGTTCTGCCTGCTTTCCATCACAAGCAGGTGGTTTTTCAGGTCGTGGTAGATGGAGCGGACACGTTCTTCTTCGGCAATGCGATCCTTGTAGTAATCCCGCTGAATCTCCATCTGCTGCACCCGGTAGGCAGTTTGCATGGAATCGTAGATATACGCCGCCAGATACATGCAGCCGAAGCTGGAAAAGATGGAGGCCCCGCAGATGGGGTAAACGATTGCAGTCTGTTCGGGCATAAAATAGATGATGGTGAAGATTGCCACGAAGGAGGAAAGAATCAGCATGTCAATGATCAGCCAGGTTTTTGTGTTCAGGTGGGACGGGATCTTTTCCAGAAACCGCCGCAAAACCAGCCATGCGCCGATCCAGAACAGCAGACGCAGCAAAAGGGATGCCGTGTGAATGGCGGTGCTGATGAGCGCCAGTTTTGGAGACTGTAACGTATCCTCATAGCTTGCCCCGGTCACTAGCTTAAACAGGCGTCCGCCGATATCCAGCATCAGGTAGTTCATGGCAATGAGTGCCGGATAAAACACCAGCAGCACAGACAGCTTTTCCATAAACGTTCCGTGGTAAAACAGCAGCACAAAGAGCAAGAACAAAAGCATTGTGCCGAACAGGCTTCCCGGGTCGTTGGAGTAGATAATGGAGTCGGCCAGAAAGCCGCAAACCAGAAACGCGATCACTTTCAGAATCAGAGGCTCCCGAAGGGGAAGAAAGGACTTTAAAATCAGGAAGAAAACCGCCGTATACCCCCATGCCAGCAGAAAAGAGAGGGCCTCGAAAAGGTGTATCACAAAAAATCCCCCCAATAATCGGTCAGCCGCTCCATGAATTCCTTTCGCTTTGGCTGGCTGATGGGAATGATTTCGCCGGTAATCAGCTCGATCTCCAGCTTTTTGATGCCCTTCACATAAAACAGATTCACAATATAGCTGGTATGGCAGCGTGCAAAGTCTCTGTCGCAAAGCGCCCGTTCCATCTCTTTCATGCTTTTGTAGCAGATGATGTTTTCCTGCTCGGTATGAACCATCAGATTGCGGTTAAAGGTTTCGATATAACGGATGGATTTCAGGGGGACCTTGTATTTGCCGGTATCGTTGGCAATCACCAGAGAGGGGGCATCTTCTTTCTGGCTTCGTTCAATGAAGTGGTCCAGCTCCGATTTGAGCCGGGCATATTTCATGGGCTTGATGATGTAGTTGGTGGCGTGATATTTATACCCTTCAAGCCCGTATTGAGTGAGTGTAGTCAGGAAAATAATGCCCACGGTTTCATCCATCTGCCGGATTCGTTCCGCCGCATGGAGACCATCCATCAGTTTCATCTGGATGTCCAGAAAAATCAGGTCAATGGTCGGATCGTATTTCTCGATCAGCTCCATGCCGTCATAATACGGGGTGATTTTTATATCCCGCCCGGTCTCCCTGCTGTATTGGTTCAGCAAGCCGGTCAGATATTGAACGAAGTCCTTTTCGTCATCACAAATTGCCAGATGCAGCACTGGCTCACCTGCTTTCGCTGTACCTGTCTGTGAACAGGCTTAATCTACTTCATTGTATTTCATTTGCCAAAAGAATACAAGAAATTGGAAAAGACGGGTTTCTAAAACTGCATCAGGCGAAGAATAGAAAACACCCCGGCGGCAGAAAATTGTCGTGCTGAAATCCTCCCTGACTGAGATTTCAGCGCGTTTTTATGCTACAATAAAACCAGAAAAATTCAGTGTCCTTGATTGCAGCAATAATCGGTGTTATAACAAAATATATATTTGCGCTGCAGCTTTAAACACCCGCCAAGATATTTTGAGGATCGGTGAGTTACAAAAGAAATCGCGGATGCGTAATAAAAAACAGAACCCTCTGAATTTCCAGAGGGTTCTGTTTTTTATGTGCTTCACATATTACAAAGGGAGAAAATATATGAAGTGTTGTGCACAAGGCTCTCGCGGTATTGCTGTTCAAAAGCTGCTTTCATTGCCTTTCAGGCAGAAAATTACGCAGATATTCCACCGATTGCTGAATGGATGTGTGAGGATCCTCCCAGTAGATGGAGTCGTTGATCTCAAGATCGATGCAGCCACTATACCCGAAATGTTCCAGTGTACGGATATAGCCTTCGAGTTTTTTACGACCAAAGTTACCGGAACCAACAATTTCGTGATGACTGTCAGAATAATGAATCCACTGGATTTTGTTACCCAGTTGTTGGTAGAAGCTTTCTAGATTGTCTCCGGCTACCTCCATGGCGACCAGATCCACACAGGTCGCGAGCGCAGGGGAATCAACCTGGTGCAGCATCTGTTTCATGTCTTCCAGGTTCAACAACAGGTTGCTTTCATAGGGTTGCAGCTGTTCCAGCATTAGGGTAACGCCCATCCGTTCCGCACGTTGTGCCAACTGTTGGAGGCTATCTACCGTTCGTGCCCAGCCATCTTCCCGGTTTAAGTTACGGGGGTGACAGCCAGTATTTAAAAACAGTTTGTCCGTGCCGAATTCCAATGCGTCTTCCATGCTGGCTTCCATGTAATCCAGTGTTCGATCCCGCAGAGCGCGGTCAGGAGAGCTGTAGCTGAAGGGGTAGCCTAAGGTTTCAGGCGTATAGATTACGACCTTCATTCCACGGTCCTCAATTTGCCGACGCAACTCCCGGATGCGGCGGGCAGCAGCGGGACCCCAGGGGTAGTCCAAGCGGCAAAAGTGGGGGCTTCCGCCCCATAAATCGATATTGTGGATGCCACATCGATCCATGGAATCCAAGAAATAATCGAAGGTGTACTGAACATACTGGACGCTCATGACGGCAAGCTGATCCAATGTGATGACAGACATGGTGCAACCTCTCCTTTTTCAAAATGAAATGAGTATCTTATAGGGAAGAACATACACTTTGGCGATGAAGAATAAAAAGGGTGGTCAGCAAGCAGCTAAGGCTGGTTAGAAGCATCAACGGTAGATTGCCATTAGTGAATCCTGCTACCAGATAGCCGACAATGCAACAGGCGCCTACCAATAGAGCGTAGGGCAGTTGGGTAGTCACATGTTCCAGATGATTGCAGCCAGCACCTGTACTGGACAAAATGGTTGTGTCTGAAATAGGAGAGCAGTGATCGCCAAAAACGCTTCCACCCAGAGTGGCCGACAGAGAAACGATGACCAGATTTGGGCTCAGAGTAGCTGCCACTGGAATGATAATAGGAATCAGGATTCCAAAGGTGCCCCAAGCAGTTCCGGTGGAAAAGCTCAGGAAGGCTGCTGCCACAAAAATCAGTGCGGGAAGAACTGCACCGGGAATGTTGCTGGCTGCCATGATGTTTTTTACAAATACATCTGTTTGCAGTAGGTCTCGGCAAACACCACTGATGGTCCAGGCAAGGACCAAAATCATGATGGCGGGAACCATGGCGGCGATCCCTTTGGTCACGCCGTCCATGAAGTCACGAAAGCGTATCAACCCACGGGGAACAAATTGCACAAAGGCGCAAAGTAACGCTGCAAATCCACCCCAGGTGAGAGCTTGGCCAGCGTTACAGTTGCCCAACGCCGCGGAGAAGTTGCCGTAGAAGGCAGGGTCTGTCCCCCAAAAGCCACCGCTGTAAAGCATACTTAGGATCGAGCAAAGAATCAGCATGCCGATAGGGAGTAACATATCCCATACTCGACCCTGGCGGCTACCCTGAGGGAGTTCCTGAGCGGAAGAATTCACCACACCCAAGTCGCCCGTCTGTTCAGCACGGGCTTCTAGCTGGGCAATCCGACCAAAATCCAGGTGTGCAGAGCAAACAACGATTACGGTAACAATGGTCAACAGCGCATAGAGGTTGTAAGGAATAGTAGCACAGAATGCGGCAAAATCACTAGGGAAGGCGGCGGTATCCCGCAGATTGCTGCCCACAGCTGCTGCCCAGGAGGAAATGGGGGCGATAATGCAGACTGGGGCAGCAGTGCTGTCGATGATATAAGCCAGCTTCGCCCGGGAAACTCGGTGATGGTCAGTGACTGGCTGCATGACGGTGCCGACAGTAAGACAATTGAAGTAATCGTCGATGAAAATGAGGCAGCCCAACAACCCGGTGGCCAGCATAGCCGAGCGCTTGCTTTTCAGCTTGCGGCTGGCCCAGTTGCCGTAAGCAATGGAGCCACCAGCCATGGAGACGACGTGGACCAGGGCCCCCAGCAGACAACAGAACAGAATGATATATAGGTCCACAGTTTGTATTGTCATGTCGAACATGATCTGAATTGGTGCTACAACCGGATTTAGCTCCGCCATTACTGCATAAATAATCGTGCCGGACAAAATACCAATCAACAGAGAGGAGACAACTTCCTTGGTGAGCAGAGCCAGTACGATAGCCAGAACTGGAGGAAGAATGGAAAGTGCCCCCGCGTATACAGATGTCAAGGCTTATCCCTCCGTAGACCAGACGTCGTATACAACGGCGCCGTTCACCAAAGTGAGACAGACCTTGGCCTTACGGACCTCATCGATAGGCATCGCAAAGACGTTAGCGTCAAGAACAGCGATGTCTGCCTTATTGCCCGGCGCCAGTGTACCGGTGTCCCCTTCACGGTACATATCGTATGCGCCGCCGCTTGTCCAGGCCTGTAATACTTCGCTAACTGTCAGTGTGTTCTCCGGGTGGAAGGGCTCGCCACCTTCAGGAAATTTTCCGGTGACACTGTGATACAAGGACTGTGGGATGTCATCAATGACCAGAGGAAGATCGGTGCCACAGCACAGCAAGACGCCGCTGTCCGCCATTTTGCGCCGATTCCAGTAACCAGCCCCGCGCTCAGTGCCCAGCTTTTCCTCGATCATACCCACCTTGCCCGCACGGTCGGCGATGGATTGAATTTGAGGATAAAATTCGCAAATTACACCCAATTGGCCCATTCGTTCCAGGTCCTGTGGATCGCTGAATTCCGCTTCGGTAATGGCATGCCGGTTACACACCTTTCCTCGGGAATCTCGGCAGCATTTTTCGTAAATATCCAGCACGCGCGCCACAGCGGCGTCGCCCTGTGCGTTCAGCGAAAAACGGAAGCCTTCCGCGTCGGCCTGCAGCACCTCGCGCTCGATCAGTGCCCAGTCGATTTCTTGAGCACACTGTGTATCCGGTGCACAGCGATAAGGCTGTTTCAGATATCCACACATCTGGCTGATAGAGCCGTCAGTCATGCGGTTAAAGCCGGAAAATCGGACGAACTCACCCTGGAACCGCTGTCGCATTCGGCGTGCGTAATCCAGATTTGCGCCTTCTTTGACGGGCTGACTCATAAAGTGCACGCGCAGCGTCATAGCGTTGTCCCGTTCCAGTTGCTCCAGCACCTCCGGGAAGGTGCTGAAGGTATCATAGCCAATCTCCTTGACCGAGGTTACACCTTGACGGTTCAGCATCTGCATATAATGTTGGAACAACGGTTTGGAGAAGGCATGGTCGGCCAGAAACTCTTCCATCAGTCGCCAGAAGACCTCATTGCAGTCGGCGCTGTTGTCAAAGCCGTACCGCTGAATTGCTGCGCTATTGATCCAGAAAGTCTCAGCGCCTGCGGCAAACAGCACGGCGGGACGGTCCGGAAAAATACGGTCCAGATTCTGAGGTCCGCCGGTGACAATGGTCGGGTCCCAGCCATGCCCCCACACCGGTTTCTCAGGTGGAAGGCTGTTGGCATAGGTCAGTGCTATCTGACCGATCTGACTGCTGTCTGTAGCGGGGGAGAGGTCCACGCCAAGATAGTTCAGCGCCCATCCGGTAAAAAAGGTATGCGCGTCGGCAAAGCCGGGGCAGATGGTCCGGTTCCCCAGTTCGTACACGGTGGAGCCATGGGCCAATTCGGAGGGAAGATCTCCCTGTACAACCTGCAGGATACGCTCATCCCGGATAACCACATATCCGGAGAATGGTTCTGCGCCAGTCCCGTCGAAGATACAGTTGGATCTCAGCACGATCTGCGTATGTTCTGCCATACTTACGTCACTCCTTAGCATTTTGCTAACGGACGCTGGAATGAAGTGGTCAGCGTACCGCGCAATGTTTTGCAAGAAAATCCGAAGTGGTAAGCCCGGTGTGTTATGTATTTCAGGCGGTGTTGGTCCTGACACGCTGTCCTGAATTTGACCAAATGATAGCATGGGTATTCGGTCATTTCAAGGTGTTAAAATCATTTTTGGAGGATGACACAGAAAGGAAAAACGGAATCTTTCAGGCTGCCAAAAATTGGTCTGCTTTGGCCGATTTCAGATGAACCAACTCCTCGGGTCAGGACGAATGGAATTTCTTGACTTGGCTGGGAGTGGAAGTATATGATAATCGAAACTGGCAGTATCACTACTGCCAGAAAAGAAGGAAGGGGGGAGCCGACGGATGGTAATGAAAAAAGACGAGACGTCCCGACGAGCAAGTTGGAGCGGAATCGCTGAGCAGCTGGAATATTGGATTGAAAGTGGCAGACTGCAGGCAGGCCAGCGCCTACCCAGTGAAGAGTCGTTGGCGAAGGAGCTTGGCTGCCACCGTGATACACTGCGTACGGCTATTCGATGTTTGGCGGGTGAGGGAAAGTTGACCCGTCGGAAGGGGAGCGGATTTACTGTGGCAATGCCACGTTTTCGGCGCAATCTCTATGATTTTGAACCTTTGTGGTATTTCCTGCAACAGAACCGACGTCAATTTACCAGCCGAGTAATCTCCATGGAAAGGCTCAAGCCTGTGCCACGAGTGGCGAGGCTCCTGAAACTGAACGAGGCGGGTGAGGCCTATCGACTTTGTCGGCTGCGTTTTCTGGATGGCACGCCAGCCATTTTGGAAACCACATATCTATCTGCGTTGCGGGTACGGGATCTGGAACGGTTTGATTTGGCTAAGAACAGCCTGTTTGAGATTATGGCTACAGAGTATGGGATTTATGCAGATTCCGGTAACCAGACGCTGAGTATTACTTATGCAGATGAGATGGAAGCCGAATTACTACAGATTCCGGTGTTGCAGCCGTTACTCCTGCTGCGGGGCGTAACACGGGATGACTATGGAATTCCTATCGAATCCTTTTCTGCGGTGATTCGCAACGACCAGTTCGGTTTCGAGGGGATTTTGCGGGCTGGGGAGCCAGATTCCCGGGAACTGGTCTGAGCGCGGAAGAAAAAGCACACCAGTTTTCTCTCTTTCCACGGAGAATACCTGATTTTTTTTGGTTAAGCTCGTGATTGACCCTCTAGTTTACCCGGCGCTATACTAATTTTTAGAAAAGTGGTTTGCAACGAAATGCGACTCATCTATTCGAAAATCAAGTATACGGGAGGTAACGAAACGATGCGAGCAGCAATGATTGGTGACAACTGTATCGACCACTACACGGAATACGTGGACCGACAGGGAAACGTGTTCCATGATCGCAAGTATCCCACGGGCAACGTGGTGGACACCGGGGTCAACCTGCAGAAATTGGGGATGAAGACCTCCATCATCAGCACTACCGGCAGCGATGAGAACGGGCAGTGGATGGTGAACACCCTGAAGGGCGAAGGGTTGGATGTGAGCCATCTGAAGGTGGGACAAGGCCCCACCGCCATCACCTACATGACGTTGAATGGCAATGACCGGGTACATGGAGATTACATCGAAGGAGTCCTGGAACATATCGTGTTTGATGAGGAGGACATCGCATTTGCTGCCGGGCATGATCTGGTGCACACCGCACTGTGGGGAAATGCCCAGGATGCACTGCCCAAGATCCGCAGTTGCAGCCAGGCGGTAATCAGTTTTGACTATGCGGATCGACTAGATCATCCTCTGGTGGAGAGTACACTTCCTTATGTGGACATCGGGTTTTATTCGTACCATAAACAGCGGGACGAATTCATCGAGGGCTATCTGAAGGACAAAGTGGATCGAGGCATGAAGGTCGCAGTGGCCACATTCGGAGAATTGGGCAGTCTGGCTTACGATGGCCGGCAGTTTGTCCAGTTTGGCGTGGTGCCGGCGGCTGAGGTGGTCAATACCGTGGGTGCGGGCGACAGCTTCATCGCCGGATTTTTGTATCAGTATATGAAGGGGGCAGCGCTGGAAGCTTGCCTGAAGCAGGGAGCGACGGTAGCTTCCAGTGTGGTGCAGGTTTTTGAACCTTGGGTCACAGACTGAGATACGCATTCATAGAGAACAAATTCATAACAGGAGGGTTTTGTCATGATGAAACTTGGTATGTTCACATCCGGTTACCAGCGCAACCCGTTGGAACATTGCTTCCAGGATGCAAAGGAATTCGGCTATGATTACATAGAGCTTTGGGGAGGGCGGCCTCACGCCTATGCACCGGATCTGAAAGCGGGCGATATCAACGAGGTGCGGCGTCTGATTGAGAAATATGAGATGCCGGTGCTGGGCTACACCCCGGAACACAATGCTTACCCCTACAACTACATGATTGGCAGCGAGGCCCAGCGGGAAGACGCGGTGGAATATCTGAAACTGTGCCTGGACATGGCCAAGGAGATGGGGGCGGAATATATGCTGACCAGCCCCGCCAACGGTGGGTATCTTGCCACCTACGACGAGTTATGGCCCCGTCTGGAAAAGACCATCCGGGAACTGGGAGAGCATGCGGCGAAGGTGGGGGTAAAGCTGACCGTGGAAGCGCTGACCCCGTATGAGTCAAACTTCTTTACCCGGGCCAACGATCTGGCCGAACTGTTCCGCCGGATCGACAACCCGTACGTGGTGGGCATGTGCGACGTGGTGCCGCCTTTTGTGCAGCATGAGAGCATCATGGCCTACTTTGACAAGCTGGGGGACAAGATGGATCATATGCACATCATTGACGGGGAACAGGGAACGGACAGCCATATCATGCCCGGTGAGGGAAGCATGCCTCTGCAGGAGATGTTCCACGAACTGGCTCGTATCGGTTACGACCGAACTGCCACACTGGAGCTGGTGCTGGGGTATATCAACGAACCCCGCATGTATGCTCGCCGAGCGGTGGAAAACGTGCGCGCTATGATGGCACATGCGGGTATGTGACCCGTCGAATCAACGGAAAGGATGTGAAGGACCTTTGTTTATCGATATTCATGTACATCCCGCATTTTTTGAACCCATCAACCAGGACGAGCAGCGAGAGGAACTGCGCCATCGGGAACTGGATATCCACCGCAACGGAACCGCCCCGCTGGAGCATATCTTCAACCAGATGCGCTGCGCCGGGCTGGACCGACTCTGCCTGTTGGGCCAGGATTACACCAGCACGGTGGGGGATACGCTGGTGAGCAATGAAGAGATCCATCAACTGGTTGGACTGGCGCCGGACCGCTTTATCGGATTTGCGGGAGCGGATCCGCTTGCACCGGGCGCGGTGGATCGGCTGGAGCATGCCTTTGCGGATTTGAAGCTGCGAGGCGTGAATCTTCATCCCGGCCGCCAGCATTTCTATCCTGCCGACGAGCGGTTGGAGCCGATCTATGCGCTGTGCGAACAGTATGACCGGCCGGTGATGTTCCATGCGGGCCTTTCCTGGGAGCCGGATACACTGACCAGGTATTGCCATCCTCTCTGCTTTGAGGAGGTGGCAGCCCGGCATCCCAAACTGCGCATCTGTCTGGGTCATTTTGCATGGCCCTGGGTGCGGGAGACTGCGATGTTGATGGTGAAGTATCCCAACGTGTACGCCGACACCGGTGCGCTTTATTTTGACTGTGCCCGGGAGTTTTATCAGCAGACCTTTACGCGGGATATCCCGGTCACCTGGATCGATCGATCTCTGCGCCACCAGGTCATGTTCGGGTCCAACAATCCCCGCTTTGAACAGATTCGCATGGCCCAGGCACTGGATCAGCTGGGGTTGCGGGACAGTACGCTGGAGCTGATTCGGGGTGGTAACGCCCTGGAGTTTTTGGGCGGTTCTCTGTAAGGGTGGAAAGGAGAAGGGGCAATGTATATCAAGCCAATCGTACTTTTGACCAAAACCTATAACGAGATGGATGTGATCACTCCTCAGGTGGAGCAGATCGTAAAGGAAAGCGGGATTCAGAACGGAATGGTTACCGTGCTGACCAAGCACACCACCACGGGAATTACGGTGAACGAGGCCCTGGAATGCTTGGAAAGCGATATTGCGCTGTTCCTGCAGCGGCAGGCGCCGGAGGATGCACCGTACAGCCATGCCCGCATGCTGCGGGATTACGGATCTACGGCCGGCAATCCCACCGGTCACCTGAAGGCGTATCTCACCGGAAATCATTGTCATTTCCCTCTGGTCGAGGGAGAAATGATTCGGGGCGGTGCGCAGGATATCTATTTCTGTGAGTTTGACGGTCCGGCGAAACGCACCATTCTGGTCATGATCCAAGAGTGAGCAGGCGTTAAAACAAAGCGGACGCAAAAGGGCGGAGTTCAGAATGGATTTATTCCTTTCGAACCCCGCCCTTTTCTGTCGAAAAAGATCGACGGACGGCGAAGAAAGAAAGGGCTGAAAACGGAACGGAAAACAGGGTGGGGAAAAGTGTGTGGGAAAAATTCCCAAAAGCGGTATGCCTGTTTATTTATTAACGTACGGTTTGAGGATTCAAATGTTGGACTATCCACAAAGAGAAAATGAGATTTTCCTGCACAACGCCAAAATTTGGGCACTGTGCTTTTTATTTCGGGAATTATATTGATGGCGTTTGTTCATTATGCTAGAATAATTGGCGAAGTGGTATGAAAAACCCGATGTGTTATGTGATGAAAGCCAATTGCCCTCGAGTGGTCCTAACGGGGGCGAAATCATTCCGGCAGCAGCCGGGATATCGTTGTGTGAAAGGAGAATCCGCATGTCGAAACACGAAACAACGACTGCACCCAGCGCGGAGCTGGGACGCAAATTAGGGCTGGGCGCTGTGATCGCATTGGGCGTCGGCACCACCGTTGGTTCCGGTATCTTCTCGTCTCTGTCTGAGGTGGCCAATGCCGCAGGAAGCAGCCTGTTCCTGGTGCTTGCCTTCCTGATCGGCGGTCTGCTTCAGGTACCTGCCAACTTCTGCTACGCAGAATTGGCTTCCGCATTCCCTGAGGATGGTGGTCAGTATGTTTACTTCCGTGAAGCCGGGTCCCGCCCGCTGGCCTTCCTGTGCGGCTGGATCAGCTTCTGGGCCACCGATCCCCCGTCCATCTCCATTATGGCGCTGGCGATCGTTAACTACCTGGCTTACTTCCTGCCCATGCACGGCATCGTGCTGAAGATTGTTGCTACGGTTTTCGTGCTGGTGTTCATGATGGTGCATCTGCGCAGTGTGGAGGGAGGCGGCAAGTTCCAGACCTTCATCACCGCCCTGAAAATTCTGCCCTTTGTACTGATTATCGGTGTAGGACTGTTCTTCATGAATGGGTCCACCCTGCTGTCGGCCACTCCTCTGGCGGGCACCACGGTCACCGGAATCACGGCGCTGCTGGCCGGTATCTCCGCCACCACTTGGTCTTTTGACGGCATGGGCGCTGCCTGCTACATGTCCGGCGAGATCAAAGAGCCCGAGAAGAATATGCCCCGTGGTCTGATTCTTACCGCGCTGATCGTTCTGGGCCTGTATGTGGGCCTGACCTTCGTAGCTTCCGGCCTGCTGAGCATCGATGAGCTGGCTTCTTCCGATGCGCCCATCGCGCTGCTGGCCTCCAAGATCCCCGTAATCGGCCAGGGCGCCGACGTGGTGGTTGCGATCATGGCCATCATCGTGGTGATCGGCTCTCTGTCCAGCTGCATCATGTTCCAGCCCCGCATCGAGTACGCGATGGCGCGTGACGGACTGTTCTTCAAGCAGTTTGGCCAGGTGCATCCCAAATACCAGACACCCGCGTTCTCCATCGTTGTTCAGTGCATGGTGGCTATCGTTCTGATCTTCGCCTCCAGCCTGTCTGATCTTCTGGGTTACTTCACCGTGATCGCATTGCTGAAGAACTTCCTGACCTTCGGCACCATCTTTGTGCTGCGCCGCAAGGAGCATTACAAACCCACCTACAGAATGCCCGGCGGATACGTCATGCCGGTAATCGCCATGGTGATGACTGCCACGCTGATCTACTCCACCTTCATCTGGTCCGCGCTGCCCAGCATCATTGCTGCAGTGGTGGCGGTGGGCACCGGCCTGCCGGCTTACTACCTGATGGAGCGGCAGAACCAGAAAAAGCAAGGGAACGCCTGATCGTTTCCGCAAACCACAACAGTGAATCGGCCGACCGGATTTCCGCGGCTTTAAGCCGCGGAAATCCGGGACCGGCAATTGGATAAGGAAGACGGGATTCTATGGAACAGCAATTTCGCGCACGCCCGCGGGACCAGGCAACGGAACAGATTGAGTGCTATATTTTGCAGAACGATCTTGCACCGCATTCCAAGCTGCCCAGCGAACGGGATATGTGCAGCATGTGGCAAATGAATCGGACCACGCTGCGCAGCGCGATCCGCCGACTGATTGTAGAGGGCAAGGTGTACCACCGCAAGGGGGCGGGTACCTTTGTGGCGCCGCCCAAGCTGGAGCGGACGCTGCAGGATGTGAAGTCCTTCACCGATCAGGTTCTGCAGAACTACCGCAGCATGCAGACCCGGCCGCTGGACGTGCGAACGGCAGCGGCCCCCCGCTCGGTGGAAAGGAAGCTGGGGCTTGCGGAGCAAAGCCCGGTCTTCCAGCTGCGGAGACTGCGCTGTATCAACGGACAGCCGGTGACGATTGAGGCCAACTACCTTGATCCGGCAATCTGCCCGGGGATTGAGCAGTACGATTTTTCCAATGAATCCTTCTACAACGTGCTGGCACATTACGGCATTACGGTGGATCATGGTCACCAGACTATCGGTATCACTTACGCCACCGAAGGGGAAAGTGAACTGCTTGAGGTTCCGGTGGGGGCGCCGCTGTTCTATGTGTCCGGTATCTCGTTCGACAGCCAGAACAGGCCAATCGAAGTGTTCAAATCTGTCACGCGCGCCGACAAGATCCGGTTTTCCAGCATCCTTACAACACAACCCAAAGAAAAGGTGGAACAGTTATGAAACTGGCAGCAGTTGGCAGCAATTGCATTGATTATTATAATAATGTGGAGGGCGGAACAGCCTATCCCGGCGGCGGCCCGGTGAACATGGCGGTTTACACGGTGCGCAACGGGGGCCAGGCCTCCTACATCGGGCCGGTGGGCGACGATGTGTATGGGCAGATTATGGCCGAAGCTATGACCCGCAAGGGTGTGGACACGAGTCATCTGCACGTGCTGCACGGGCATACGGCGGTTTCCCAGGTGACCCTGGTGGACGGTGAACGGGTATTCGGCGACTATGACGAGGGCGTGCTGGAGCAGTACACCCTGTCGTCGGAAGATATGGATTTCATCAGCACACATGACGTGGTGGTGTGCGACCTGTGGGGCAAGGTGGGCCGTTTCTTCGGCCAGCTCCAGCAGCGCGGGGTAAAAACCGCATTTGACTGTGCCACTCGTCCCGGAGACGCCGCTTGCGCGGAGGCAATCCCCTATACGGATTATCTGTTCTTTTCCTCGGATGACGGAGACACCGAAACCCTGCGTGAGCTGATGAAGGTGCTGCACAGACAGGGGCCCAAACTGGTGATTGCCATGCTGGGCGAGCAGGGAAGTCTGTGCTTTGATGGTCAGACCTTCCATTCCTTTGGGATTGTTCCCTGCCCCAATGTGGTGGATACGATGGGTGCGGGCGACAGCTACATCGCTGGTTTCCTGCATGGCCTAGTGGACGGATTGCCCATTGAGGCGTGCATGGAAAAGGGAGCCGCAACCTCCACAGAAACATTGCAATATTTCGGCGCGTGGCTGTAACCGGTCCCGCATAAGCCGAACAAGAAAGGACTCGACATGGAACACATCGGAACTGGACTTGTCTCTTTGCAGCTGCGGGAGATCATTCGCGCACAAATTGAGGAAGGGATATACCCTCCCGGCACGGCGATCCCACCGGAAAACGAACTGGCAGCCCAATATGATGTGAACCGTCTGACCGTGCGCACAGCCATTGGAGCCCTAGTGTACGAGGGACTGCTCAAGCGGGTGCAGGGCAAGGGCGTCTATGTGCTGGGGGAAAAGATGAACCGGGACCTGGACAATCTGGGCGGGTTTACGCAAACCATCCGGCAGAAAAACGCGGTGCCCTCCACCCGAATCCTCACCAAGGCGCTACGCCCGGCGGGAAACAAGTATGCGTTGGTCTTCGGGATTCAGCCGGAGGACTCCATCTATTACATCAAGCGTATCTGCTATGTGAGCGATGAGCCGGTTTCGTTGGAAGAGGTTTTCATTCCGCATTATGTGGTCCCGAAGCTGGAAGGAATCGATCTGTCCGTCTTTTCTTTGTATGAGGTTTATGATTTTTATCACGTGCGCCCCAAACAAGCGCGGCAAACGCTGGACCTGGCTGTGCTGGAAGCAAACGACGCGCGTCTGCTCGGCATTTCATGCGAGCAGGCCGTGATGCTGTTCGAGTGCACCAGCCAGGATGAAAACGGTCGGGTGATTGAGTTTTCGCGCAACTATACCCGGGGCGACAAGTGCAATTTTACCGTTCATTTTCAAAAATGAGCGTGCCCTGTGAAGGGAGGGCTTGTAATGGGGTTGTTCCGCGGGGAATTTTATTCCCAAAAGCTCCGCATGACCACCCAGTTGTATGTGATCTTCCCGGACCCCTCCAACGATGTAACTCCGCTGTGGACGGGGGAGCCCAGGGTTCTGTATCTGCTGCATGGCCTTGCGGCCAACGCCAGCGAATGGACCCGCTTTTCCAAAATTGAATACTATGCCAAAAAATACAATTTCATTGTGATCATGCCGGAGGTCCAGCGCAGTTTTTACTGCACGGCCCGGTACGGCCCGGACTATTTCGGGTATGTGGCCGACGAACTGAGTGAGTTGTGCAAAACCTGGTTTCGACTACCCGAAGCAAGAGCCTCCACATTTATTGCGGGGGAAAGCATGGGCGGTTACGGGGCGGTCAAGGTGGCCCTGCGCAGGCCGGAGTGCTTTGCCGCCTGCGCAAGTCTGTCCGGCGTGATGGATTATGCCGCCATGGTGGAACGGGTCCGCAAAGGAGAGTGGCCGGATGTGCTGTCCCAGGAACTAGACGCCCTTCACGGAATGGGCATGCCGCCTGATCCGCAGGAGGACTTGTTTCAGCTGCTGAGGGACCGGGCCAACGACCCTGGGCGCCCCGGGCTGCTGCAGATCTGCGGCACGGAAGATTTTTTGTATGCAGACAATCTGCGCTTTCGGGATGCGGCCAGAGCGGCGGGATATGGACACACCTATCTGGAATGGGCCGGAGAGCATGCGTGGCCCTTCTGGGATGTGGCGATCCAGCGGGCGTTCCAGTATTTTTGCGGAATGGACCTGCAGACCAGCCCGATTTTCTGAGCCGGCGCTTGGCGGGAAAACTGCATGATAGTATGAAAGAGAAGGAGCATTTGTATTATGGTTACGACTTCTATGTGGAACGAACAGACCGGTGCGTGTCTGCGTAATTTTGATGAAAAAGAATCTCTGGACAGTGTAAATGGCGCGCTGGCACTGCGTGGCCAGATTGAACAGATCATCGACCAGATCTGGGCCGATGGTTTCGACGGGATCTATTTTATTGGTATCGGTGGCACCTACGCCTCCAGCATGCAGGTGGAGGTCTATATGCGCGGACACTCCAAACTGCCGGTGTTCGTGGAGAATGCCGCCGAATTTTTGACCACGGGCAACCGTCGATTCACCGATCGCTCGGTGGTGATCCTCTCTTCGGTTTCCGGCAACACCAAGGAGATGGTACAGCTGGTGGACCGGGTGCATCAGATTGGCGGCAGGGTGTTCAGCTTTATCGACACGCCGGGCAGTGTGCTGACCCAGCCGGACAAGCAGGATTATCTGGTGGTCTATCCCAAGAACGAACAGCTGAAATTTTATATGGTAGCGAACTACCTGATGTACAAAAACGGCGAGTTTGCGGACTATGACCGGTACAACCGGGAGATGGAGGCTCATCTGGCGCAGGTACTGGTGGATGTGGAAAAGGAGTCCGATGCCTGGGCCTACGATTACGCCAAGGCCTGTGTCGCGTTCCGGAACGAGCATCCGGACCTGCCGCGCTACTTCATTGGTTCCGGCAACCAGTATGGTGCCACCTATTCCTACGCCATGTGCTACTGGGAAGAGCAGATGTGGATTCGCACCAAGTCCATCTCCTGCCAGGAGTTCTTCCACGGCATGCAGGAGATTGTGGTGTGGGACACCCCCGTTACCCTGTTTATGGGCGAGGATGAGCAGCGTCCGCTGGCCGAACGGGTGGCGCGTTTCCTGCCCAAGGTGTGCGGCAATTATACCATCATCGATACCAAGGAGTTTGCGTTGAAGGGCATCAGCCCGGAATTCCGCGGCACGATTTCTCATCTGGTGATGCACGGTGTGAACAATCGCGTGGACGCTTACATGGAGCTGTTCCTGCGCCATCCGCTGTCGATACGCCGCTACTACCGCCAATTTGAGTATTGATCCATTTACAGCACGAGCCGCCGCAGCGATTCCTTGCATGAGTCGTTGCGGCGGCTCTTTTCAAAAAGGAGGATGCTAACCATGCTTTGGAGTGAAATCTTATTCGGCGTAAAAAAGCCCATCATCGCTATGCTGCATCTGGACCCACTGCCTGGCGATCCCCGCTTTCGTCCGAACACCGCGATGGAAGAGATTGTGGAACATGCCCGGGCGGACCTGCAGGCGCTGCAGGAGGGCGGCGTGGACGGGGTGCTGATCAGCAACGAGTTCAGCCTGCCCTATGAGCGACAGATGAACTTTGTGACCCCGGCGGCCATGGCCTATGTGGTGGGGCGGCTCAAGCAGGATCTGAGAGTCCCCTTTGGCGTGGACTGCATCTCGGATGGGCGCGCCACGATTGAGCTGGCCGCCGCGGTGGATGCAGACTTTGTGCGTGGGACCTTTTCCGGCGTGTATGTGGGAGATGGAGGCCTGTATAACAATGATTTTTCCAAATTGATGCGCCGGCGTGCGGAGCTGCATCTGCAGCAGCTTCGGATGCTGTATTTTATCAATCCGGAATCCGACCAAAACCTAGATAACAGGCCATTGGCAGACATTGCTCGATCCACTATTTTCAAGGTCCATCCGGATGGATTATGTGTTTCAGCCAATGCGGCCGGACAAGATGTGGACGAGGAGCTGATTGCCAGTGTCAAACAGGCTGCGCCTCAAACGGTGATCCTGTGCAATACAGGATGTCGGCCAGATACCATTGCCCGTAAGCTGGCGGTGGCGGATGGAGCAGTAGTGGGGACCTATTTCAAGGAGGGCGGTAGACTGGAAAACGAACAGTTGGAGAATGTGCGGGTGTGCGCTGACCGGGTCAGGGAGCTGATGCGGGTAGTGTACCAGGTGCGAGCCAGATGAGGGGGCATAAAGATAGCAACAGAGTTCCGGCCCTGTTGGTTCTGGATCTGGATGGCACTACTTGCGATGACCAGGGGAACATCAGCAGGGAGAACCGGCGAGCGTTGCAATGGGTTCGTAGTCAGGGGAATATGGTCTGCTTTGCCACTGGTCGTCGAGAGGTGGACATGCTTCCACTGGGAGACGTGTCTGACTGCGCCGACTATCTGTTGCTGAACAACGGGGGTAAGCTAGTAGAGACCGGCAGTGGCCGGGTATTATTCCGGGAACGAATTGATCCAGTGTCGGCTCGGCAGCTGGTGGAATTTTGCTTGCATCATGACTATCTGTTACATGTACTGGCTGGACCGTTATGGGCGGTGAATAAGGAAAATGACAGTCTGAGAGAGTATGCTGATCAGTTGGGGGTTTGGCCCAGCCGATTTCAACACTGTGATCAGTTGCCGCTGGATGACATCGAGGGCTTTACTGTGACCCAGGACTGGAAGCCCGTGTGGGAGTTTGTGCGCCGCAAGGGGCTTGCACTCAGTGTTACGCCAAGCGACCCTACCAGTGTAGACATCATGGCACCGGGAATCAGCAAATGGAACGGTATTTGTCGCCTGCTTTCGCTGCTGCCGGTTCAACCGTTCCGGATCATTGCTGTTGGGGATTACGATAACGACATTGAAATGATTAAGAACAGTGACATCGGTGTAGCAGTGGCCAACGCGCGGCCTCATGTCAAGGGGGCGGCAGATTATGTATCTCCTTTTTGCAATAATGAAGATACAGTGGCCCATATTGTTGCACATTTTTTCGAAGAAATTCAATGAACTGTGCGAATAGTTGTGAAGGAGGTTGAATTGCATGGATGCTACATATTTTATGGGAATTGATA
The DNA here is from genome assembly GCF_027853465.1 of Allofournierella sp. CML151. NCBI lineage: Bacteria > Bacillati > Bacillota > Clostridia > Eubacteriales > Oscillospiraceae > Allofournierella > Allofournierella sp. CML151. Next base: position 307,587 of record NZ_JAPNNW010000001.1, read on the forward strand.
CGGGAACAAATTCCAGCAAAGGTGTGATCATTGATGAGGATTGCAATGTAGTGGCGTGTTGTTCTACTCAGCACACCATGACCAATCCGAAGCCGAATCACTTCGAACACGATGCCGAAAAAGATTGGTGGGGCGATTTCTGTCGTATCAGCCAAGGGCTATTGAAAAAATCCGGGATTGATCCGGTTCAGATCAAGGCAGTGGGGCTTAGCGCATTGGGAGCTGATTGCCTTCCAGTTGATGAACAGTGCCGTCCATTGCGCAAGGCCATTTTGTATGGCATTGATGCGCGAGCAGGAAAAGAGATTGAACAGTTGACCAGCCTGTATGGCCCAGAACAAATCCGCCGCTGGTATGGTCGTCCGCTGTGCTCTAGCGATGTAATGCCCAAAATCCTGTGGATCAAAAATAACGAGCCAGAGGTGTATGCCAGAACTTACAAATTTTTAACTGGCTCCAGTTTTCTTGCGGCAAAGCTGACAGGCAATTATGTGGTGGATCGTTTCTTGGGACTGGCCAGTTTCAATCCGTTGTATGATCCGAAAACTTGGCGACCGGTCCCGGAACTGTGCGCGCCTGTTTGTCGACCGGACCAGTTGGCGAAGGTACAGGAGGCAACGGATCTAGCGGGTTACGTAACCGAGGCTGCGGCCAAAGAGACAGGCCTGGCCCCGGGAACACCAGTGATCACGGGGACAGATGATTCTGGTGCTGAAGCTATCAGCGCCGGCGTGGTGGAGCCGGGCAAAATGATGATTCAGTTTGGTTCCTCCATCTATATGATTCTGGGTACCAGACACCTGGTGGACGACGAGCGGTTGTGGCGTGAGCAATTCATTGTGCCCGGACTGTGCGATATCTCCGCGGGTACGAACACTGGTGGCAGTTTGACCAAATGGTATAGAGATGAACTGTTCAGTGATGCATTGGAACAGGAGAAAAAGACGGGGATTGATGCCTATCAACTGATGCTGGAGGGAGTGGATCAGGTACCGCCAGGTTCGGACGGATTGATCACGCTGCCCTATTTTGCGGGAGAACGCACACCGGTCAATGATCCACTGGCATGTGGTATCTTGTTTGGACTCACGATCTCCCATACGCGTCGGCATTTATACCGCAGCGCGCTGGAAGGAGTAGCGTATTCCATTCAGCAGCAGCTACGCCTGATGGAAAGTCATGAGGATGTGTCCATTGATCAAATCTTTGCTGTGGGCGGCGGGGTGAACAATGCGCTGTGGATGCAGATTGTGGCGGATGTAACGGGCAGAGAGATCAACACGCCGGACGTCACAGTGGGAGCGAGTTACGGCGATGCCATGATGGCCGCAGTAGGAGTGAGACATCCGGGATTTGAGAATTTTTCTTGCTTGGCTCAGCATATCAAAACGGGAACAGTATATAAGCCTGATTTCAAAAAATATAAAATCTACCAGAAGTATCAGGCAATATATGATAAGCTCTATGACTCCACTTGCGAATTGATGCATATGATGACCGAAGAGCAATAATGAAGCGCTCTTTCTATGGTAATATACGGTGCGATATCTGCGTGTCATTTTCGTGGGCACACCGTTCATCATGTGCTCGTTTGTGCTCAATAACCATCTGCGGTTTCAGGGGAACGCCTCGGTGGCCATGATCGGTATCGTGACAGGTGCGGTGGCCAATGTGCTGCTGGACCCGCTTCTCATCTTTGGCCTCTCCATGGGTGTGGAAGGGGCGGCGCTCGCCACGGTAATCAGCCAGATCATGAGCTTTGTATTGCTGTGGAGGCTGCACCGGAAACGGGCAGTGGTTCAGGTACACTGGCACCAGATGAGCTTAAAGCGCCGTTATCTGGAAGGGATTTTGAAGGGAGGAATCCCTTCCATGTTCCGGCAGGGGCTGGGCAGTCTGGCGACGGTTCTTTTGAATCTGGCTGCCGGTTACTATGGCGGAACTATGGCGGATCAGGCCATTGCCGCCATGGGCGTGGTGGGGCGAATTACCGCCTTTGCCAACTCGGCGCTGATCGGTTTCGGGCAGGGCTTTCAGCCGATTTGCGGGACGAATTATGGTGCAGACTGCTACAAACGGGTGCGGGAGGCGCTTTTCTTCTGCCTGAAGCTGGGCAGTGGAACGCTGGCTGTTTTTTCGGTGCTGGGTATTCTGTTTGCACACCCGCTGATGCTGCTGTTCCGAAATGATGAACAGGTGGCCCGCATCGGTGCGCTGGCACTTCGGGCGCAGTGCCTTGTGCTGGTGCTCAGTGTCTGGATTATCCTGTGCAGCATGCTGCTGCAGACCATTGGAATGGCCGCAAAGGCCAGCGTGGTGGCATCGGCCCGGCAGGGGATCATGTTTGTGCCCATGATCCTGCTGTTGCCCGGGTTGTTTGGGCTGGCCGGGGTGCAATTTGCTCAGATGGCAGCAGATATTCTGAGCTTTGCCCTCACTTTACCCATCGGATGGAGCGTGCTGGAGCAGCTCCGGGAGGATCGCCCCAAAGCATAAAAGAGAGAAAAAAGGGGAGCCGTCCGCTTGTGTGGGCTGCTCCCTTTTTCGATTGGCTGAAGAGAAACTATGGAAAAGCCACCTGTAAGAGATGGCCTGTTAAACTGAGGAAAGGATTATCTTGTCAGAATCTGCTGGAAGGTGCGGTAGTTGGAATCATCCCGGGGTGTGCAATAAACTGCAAATTCCACCGTTCGGAAGGCGTGTGCAAAGTCGGGCAGGATGTCACGGAAGGCGCCCGCGACCACTTCGGGTGGATTGCAGAATGCACCACAGCCAAAAGCGCCCAGAATCAGTACCTCGGCGCCATGGATAGCAGCCACCGACAGAATTTTGCGAGCGCGCTGTAAGTGCAGTGTACGAATCTGCTCGCGGGTCAGCCGGACCGGTACGCCATGCCCGGGGTTCATGTAGTTGTTGGGCTGCGGGCGCAGATTGGGCGCCGCACAGGTGATCACGTCCACAGGATAGATTTTATCCTTGGACAGTCGTTCGGGGGAATTTGTATCGGTTTTGATTACCAGTACATCCGGTGTGTAGATGCATGCATCCGTGTAGGTCACATCGTGCTGCGCCCGGTGCATCTGGTAGTAGCTTTGCCAGAGGTCATTTCCCAGCAGGCAGGGGTACAGAGTGCTGCACCGGCACAGTGCTTCTTCCTGGGCGGAGCTGCCGCGAAGAACACCGCCGCCCGGGTTGGTGGCCGATGCAAAGTTCAGTACGGCAACCTTCTGGCCGGCATATTTCCCGGCCGCCTGAAGCGTCCGTTCCGACGATACAAGAATATGCATGTCTTCAGGGAAACGAGTAAGCATTTCCGGAGCAGGAGAAACCGCACCGGGAGCGTAAAATTTGGTGTGCTGTTTTGAATGGCAGATGGCATCCTTCAGCATCGCATCCTGCGAGTACCAGTTGCGTGTATCTTCAAAAACGGAAACGTTCAGCTGGCGTTTGTCTGCATAAGGCATATTCTTTCCTCCTTTTGTCCGATTGCTCTGGCTTAAATTTCAGTATGGCGCATGAGAACGAAACATCGTTCTGCTTGCGTTCTGTTTCTGAGTGGGTTATCTTGAAGACTTGATTTACCAGTAACTTACTACTATTATAGCGTCAGGTGTGTCCGATAAAAGGGATAATTGCAAACTTTTTCAAAAATGTTTCCGACAGCGCTGATGATAGCACGGATTTGGGAGATACTAAGAATAAAACAATTCAAATTCATCTCGGCGTTTCCGCAAAGAATCCGATGGTTATCGGTGAAAGAAAAGGAGCATGAGGATGGAGCCGTCATTTTGCGGGTGGTATTTTAAAGTGCAGTCAAGTGAGTGCAGCCTTGCGCTGATTCCAGCAGTGCACGGGTCAGCAGAAGAAAGTGCCGCATCTCTACAGATTCTGTGGGGAGAACAGAGCGGAGTTGTTCCAATACCAGCAGTCCGGGCTGCTGTGAACTGGGCCAGCCCCAGAGCGATTCTGGGAGAAAATCTGTTCTGCCCGCATGGTGTTGCGCTTTCGGTCAGAAATGCCCGTTGGAACATTCAGGGGGTACTCCGGTTTGGACCGTTGAATCCATTGCACATACCGATTATGGGACCTTTTGAGCTGATGCCATTCATGGAGTGCAGTCACCGGATTGCCAGTATGAAACATCGGGTGGATGGGATACTGCTTGTAAACGGAAAGTGCGTCCGGTTTGAGAATGCGGAAGGCTATATCGAAGGTGATAAGGGCCGCTCTTTTCCCAGGGACTACGCATGGAGTCAGTGCTTTTTTCCGGAAGGCTCGTTGATGCTGGCTGCCGCCCGGGTGCCAGTAGGACCGATTGCATTTTCCGGGGTAATTGCATTGCTGCAAGTTCGGGGCAGGGAATACCGTTTTGCAAGCTATCTGGGGGCGAGGCTGGTCAGTGTCCGGGCTGGCCGAGTGGAGATTCGTCAGGGATGCCTTGTCCTTATAGCGGAACGGCTGGGCCAGGCAGGCCAGCCGCTGAACGCGCCGGTCTGCGGGGGAATGACGCGTACGATCCGCGAAAATCTTTGCTGCCGCGTTCGATACCAGCTGCGGAAAGATGGATTTATTCTGTGGGAACTGGAAGCCGACCGGGCCTCCTTCGAGCTGGAATATCCCTGTTAATGTGTCGGAAAAATCTCTGAAAAAACATATGAAAAAAATTTTCGCTTATCTGTTGACATTTCAAAATGCAGCTGATATAATAATCAAGCAGTCGAGAGACGGCGCACATAATGTGGGGGTATAGCTCAGCTGGGAGAGCGCTTGAATGGCATTCAAGAGGTCAGCGGTTCGATCCCGCTTATCTCCACCAGAAAGACCTGTGATCTTAGGATCACAGGTCTTTTTCTTGTGTGTGGATTCTATCCGAAGAAAACAACAAGCAACGCCAGATGCGAATGGCGTTGCTTGTTGTGTATTACTGGATAATTTGCATGCAAGAACGAGCGGAAGGTGTTCTTCAATTCAGCGTGTCCAGTTAAGTAGTTACACCGGACCTGTAGATTAACAGGAAAACACCCCATTCCAGTTACCGTGTCCCGCCGATCTCCTGGTTTCCGGTAGACCAGACGTGTTTTTCCTTCGCCGCTGCCGCTGTGTTCTGTGCCATAACTCCAACCAGAGGATGCGGTGTGTAAAGCTCCTCCAGATAGGTGCACTCTTCCGCCGTCAGGGTAAGGTCCACCGCCTTGGCTGCGCCCTCGATATGACTGATTTTGGTGGCCCCCACCACAGGGGCAGTGACGCGAGTCAGCAGCCAGGCCAGAGAGATTTCCGTCATGGAAACGCCCCGGCGGTCGGCCAGCTCTGCCACGCGAGCCAGGATGGGAGCGTCCTGATCCCGGGAAGCATCGTATTTCAGGCGGGCATAGCTGTCCTCACAAAAACGCCGGGAGCTTTCGCCGGGGTGCTTGGACAATCGTCCGCCCGCCAAAGGGCTGTAAGGCGTCATGGCGATGTTTTCTTCCCGGCAGTAGGGAGCCATCTCCCGTTCTTCTTCCCGGAAGATCAGGTTGTAATGGCCCTGCACGGAAACAAATTTGGTGAACCCTTCCCGCTCAGCGAAAGCATTTGCTTTGGCCAGCTGCCAGGCAAAGCAGTTGGAGATGCCGATGTACCGGGCCTTGCCCGCCTTTACTGCATTGTTCAGCCCCTCCAAGATGTCGGAAAGCGGAGTTTGATAATCCCACATGTGGTAGATGCAAAGATCCACATAGTCCATTCCCAGGTTTTTCAGGCTTTGGTCCAGCATTCGCCGGACATGATCCTGTCCGCTGATTCCCGCTTCAATTTCCTCGTTGGTGCGGGGCAGAAATTTGGTGGCCACCACTACTTCGTCCCGCCGGGCGAAATCCCGCAATGCCCGGCCCAGGTATTGCTCGCTGGTGCCGCTTTGGTAGGCAATGGCGGTATCAAAAAAATTAACGCCAAGCTCCAGTCCGCGGCGAATAATTTCCCGGGAATGGGATTCGTCGATGGTCCAGGAATGCTGGCCGTTTTGGGCATCCCCAAATCCCATGCAGCCCATACAGATGCGGGAAACCGTCAGGTCGGAATTGCCCAGTCTGGCATATTTCATTGCCGGTCCCACCCCTCTGCCCAGGTTTTCAGTTCGGACTCGCTCAGTCGGCCGTTCAGCATCCGACCTTCCACAATTCTGGCTCCGGGTGCGCTCGGCCGCAACTCCACGGCAGACTTGCCTAGGCCGCTGCCGCCGGATGTGGCGAACAAGACGATGGTTTTGCCGGTGAAATCGTAGGCTTCCAGAAAGGTGTTGAGAATGGTGGGGGCAACATACCACCAGACCGGGAAGCCCAGAAAAATCACATCGTAATCGGCGACTGGTGCGTCAGTGTCTGCCAGAGCAGGGCGGGAATGCTTATCGCGCATCTCCACACTGCTGCGGGAAGTTTTGTCCCGCCAGTCCAGATCTGCGCTGGTATAGGGAATGGCAGGCTTGATTTCATAAAGAGCGGCTCCGGTAGCCTGAGCCAGAGCCTTTGCTGCCGCTGCGGTGGTGCCGGTGGCAGAAAAATAAGCAATCAATGCGTTCATGGATACAACCTCCTTTGCCCTCATTGTAAAACGGATGCTGAGAAATGTAAAATACTCATTTTCTATCTGTAGTTATTCTCTGCGAGCATTTTTCGTTGCGACATGAATATGCCCGTGATAAGATAAAGAAAAGGAGGGAAAACAATGGAACTGAGAGTCCTGCGTTATTTTCTGGCGGTAGCCCGGGAGGAGAACATCACAAAGGCGGCGGCGCTGCTCCACCTGACGCAGCCTACTCTCTCCCGGCAGCTGATGCAGCTGGAAGAAGAGCTGGGCGTAAAGCTGTTTCAGCGCAGCCGCTACCACATTGTGTTAACAGATGAAGGAATGCGGCTGCGTCGCAGAGCACAGGAGCTGGTGGATCTGGCGGACAAAACCACCCGGGAGTTTATCACCGGAGAAACGGAACTGATGGGAGAAATCGCCATTGGTGCAGGTGAGACACAGAGTATGTCTTTTTTGTCGCAGGCGATTGTCAGTTTTCGGGAGCGTTACCCAAAGGTGACGTTTCGGATTTTCAGTGCCAGCGCGGACGATGTGAAGGAACGGCTGGATATGGGATTGCTGGATATGGGGCTGTTGACCGAGCCGGTGGATGTGGGCCGGTATGCCTTTTGCCGGATGAAAGAGAAGGATCGCTGGGGTGTATTGATGCGGACAGATACGCCTTTGGCCCAGCGGGAGGTGATCACGCCCGGCGATCTGGAAAATATTCCGCTGCTGCTCAGCGGACGGGAAACGGTTCAAAGGGAATTGGCCAGTTGGTTTGGCGAAAGCTGGGATCGTTTGCAGATTGCAGCCACCTTCAATCTGATCCTGAATGCAGCCAATATGGTGCGCTGCGGCGTTGGTGTGGCGCTCGGGTTTGACCTGAATCTGGATTTTGAGGGGCTGTGCTTCCGTCCGCTTTCCCCGAAAATGGAAACGGGAACCGTGCTGGTCTGGAAAAAAGATCAGGTTCTGACACCGGCGACAGAGGCATTTCATGAACATATTAAAAATGTCTGATGAGCATTTTTGAGCAAACAAAATAAGCATTAGACATGAGAGGTAAATCGTTTTACAATGTGGGTGTCCGAAGAAGGGCACCCACATTTTTTTGACTGTGCAGCAAGAGCCGGGCAAAAAGTCTCATTCCAGCGTTCGGTAACAGCAGGGGCTTGAATGCAAGGTCTGGCGGTCGCGCACAAGAACGAGGAGGTATCACAAGATGAAACGAATTTTTGCTGTGTTGGTTGCATTGACCTGTATGTTGACAGCCTGTGGAGGAACGGGAGTACAGAGCACGTCGGAACAGACGCAGTCTGTGCAGGAAAGCGAGGCCTACGTTTCGATTCCGTCTGCATCGTCGGAAGCCTCTGAGCCGGTGGAGGATGCAGATACCGCTGAATCGGGCGCAAATATTCTGGTGGCATATTTTTCCGCTACCGGCAATACAGAAAACGTTGCCCGGCATCTTCAGACAGTGTTGAATGCAGAGCTTTATGAGATTGTAGCCGAGGAGCCGTACACCAGCGAGGATCTTGATTATAACAACGAGTCCTGCCGGGCCAATCAGGAACAGCAGGACCCCGACGCCCGACCTGCAATTGCGGGAACGCTGGAAAACCCGGAGGAATATGACGTGGTGTTCCTGGGCTACCCAATCTGGTGGGGCGGAGCGCCAAAAATCCTGTATACCTTTCTGGAAAGCTATGATTTTGGGGATGCCACAATTGTTCCGTTCTGCACGTCCGGTTCCAGTGGGATCGGTTCCAGTGCTGATGACCTGCAGGCTTTCGCAGAAAATGCCACGTGGCTGGAGGGACAGCGGTTCAGCGCCGGGGCATCGGAAGAAGAGGTGGCTTCCTGGGTGGAAGGTCTGGACCTTCCAATGCTCTCTGTAAGTGCGGAAGAACCGACTGCGGGGTAAAACCCGTGCTTGATTGAAACGAAAAAATAGATGAAAAAGAAAAAAGCACCGGAACGGCTTATAATCGGCGGTTTCGGTGCTTTTTTGCTTTCAACGGGGCATAAAAGTCCTTTCGGTCAGATGATCCATAAAATCGAATTCAATTGAACGGGGAAAGCAGCTCTTGCTGCAGTTTCTTTGGCGGATATGGGGTCTGTTGTGATGACTTCTCTCCAGAATAAGCTTGCCTGCGGAAGAAGAACGAGCCCCACCGGAATCAGGATTCGCCGGAGCCTCCGCTGCAACGGGGATGGTGGAGTGCCCGGGCTGATCAGACTGGCGGCGGAATACATAGATCCCTCCGCTTCCAGAACGAACAGGATATAGTGCTTTAAGCAGGTGAACAGGCTGAATAACAGATACGAATCATCCGGTTAATTTTCCAGGTGATTGTTCTTTGCAGGCTGGCCGTTTTCCGCAACTGTCCAGGAAAAGTCCTCTTTAAAATCCTCGAAGCACCGCTTGCAGATCCAGTGACGGGAATCCCGGGTTCGGTATCCGGCGCTTTCATCCTCCGGGAATTTGGCCCAACAAAGTTCGCAGTGGTCATGATCCCATGCATCATCCGTGGAATAGTGGTCCCATACAAGCGTGGCCCCATCCAGATATTGGCGTTGATTTGTAATTCGCCAATCTTCCATTGGATAACCAAACCTTTCTAAGCGGAGAAAAAATCCAGAGTGTTCATTAGCGAATTTGCACCGCCTTTCATAACGGGTATGGTACATCTATAGTCTACGCCTGTGCTCTTGCCGATTTCAAGGGCCATACTGACCAAAGAGAAGAAGATATCCTTGGTTAAACTCTCAGGAAAGATCGATAGAGAGCCTTTCACGCCTTTGAAAGAGCGGCCGCCACAGTAGAGCAGGAATTGAACAACAGCAGCCGGATTGTTCGACGAAAGAAAACATTCGGCCGAGGAAGAGACGAAAATCGCTCTTGAAAAACAAAAAAGAAAATATTGTTTAGAATACACAATTCCTGGTGTGAGAAAACAGCGAAACAGAGAAAATCCGCCTACATCTCAAAAAAACTTATTTCGGAGATTGAAATAAGTTTTGGGCGGTGTTATACTGCAAGCAGAAAGATGTTTCGGAATCCGAAATAAGGCGCGCGCAAGAAAGTAAGGAGTGAATTCACGTCCCATGAAAAAGAGTGGACTGCAGGACATGAAAAAGCAGAACCGACGGGTTTTGCTGCAAACGGTGCTGGAGCACGAATCGCTTTCACGCATCGAAATCGCAAATCTGACCGAGCTTTCTCCCAGTACGGTTTCCGGGCTGGTGAGTGAGCTTTTGGAGGAGGGCCTTCTGGTGGAAAGCGGCGTGCGGGTCGCAACCGGCGGGCGCAGCCGCACCGCGCTTACGGTCAACCGGGACCGGGGAGTGGTGGCCGTGGCGGAAATCGGCCGAAAAAGCAGCCGGCTGATCCTGTTTGACCTGGCACTTCAGGTGAAACAGAGCGTTGTTCTGGCAGAACAGTATCTGTCCAGCAACGAACTGCTTACCGAGATAACCCGGGTATTGTTCAATCTGCTGGGGCATGAGGCAATCCGGCAGGGGGCATTGATGGGAATCGGGCTGCTGTTCCAGAAGGATATGCGCCCCAGCGATTTCAACGTGGTGTATTCCACCGGCTTTTCCTCCGCAAGTATTTCACTGGTGGAAGCGCTGCGTACCCAGTTCCGGGTTCCGGTGCTGGAGGAATACAGCCAGAATTATACAGCGGCCCAGGCCATGCGGGGAATGAAGGAAGAAAAAGTGAACAGTGCCCACATTGCCGTTGGTGCTGCAGTGGTGGCCAGTGTGAACATCGATGGTCGCCCGATTCCGTTAAAGAATGGTGTGATTGCAGATATGACCCCTCTGATGACACCGGAGACTCAGCTTGAACTGAAGTCCGGCGAGAGCGGGGAAGAGGCCACCAGTCTGAACCGGGAGCAGCCGGGGCTGCTGGCGCGACAGATCGGGGCAATGACGGCGATTCTGTGCACCCTGTTCAATCTGGATGTGGTCTTTTTGTCCGGGACCGCAGCGCATACCCAGGGCTTTTTGAGCACGGTGGAGGGGTACGTGAAGACCGCGCTGCAGGAAGACGGCGCGCCCAGATTTGAGCTGTTGAGAAAAAATGACGGAGATACGATAAAGCTATTTGCAGATACGGTGCGGCAAAAAGCCTTGTGTGCCCGCTGACGCAAAGTGCTTTTCATATAATCAAATCTATGGAAAGAAGGCATTGTTATGCAATTCAAAGAGATGATTCGGCAGAACAAGTTCTCCCTGGTGGTGAGTCTGCCCTCCAATGATCTGGAACTGGCGAAGGCGGCGCTGGAAGGCGGCGCGCAGGCGGTAAAGGTCCACTGCAACGTGTGGCACCGGGCCAGCGGCCATACCTTTGGCAGCTATGCGGAAAACAAGGAGTTCCTGCGCAAGCTGATCGAGCTATGCGGGGATGTGCCGGTAGGCCTTGTGCCTGGTGGTGCGGACGCCTTCATTACGCCGGAGGAGCGGCTGGAGCTGGAGCAGATGGGCCTGGGCTTTTTCAGCTCCTATTCGCAGCATCTGCCCTGCCATATGATGGAGAGCCAGGTGCTCAGCAAGATGGTTGCCATCGACTATACTTACACCCCCGCCACGCTGGATGCGGTGCGCAGAAGCCCCATCGACGTGCTGGAATGCTCGGTGCAGCCGGGTGAAAATTACGGCACCGATCTGAACTACGCGGATATTCTGCGGTATTCGGATCTGGTGGAAAAGAGCGGCAAGCCCTGCCTGATTCCCACCCAGCGCAAGATCAAACCCTGCGAGGTAAAGCATTTGTATCAGGCCGGCTGCAAGGCTGTGATGATCGGCGCCATTGTCATGGGCAAGGAGCCGGGGCCGGAGCAGCTCAAGCAGGCCACTGCCGCCTTCCGCGAAGCCGTGGAGGCACTTTGATTCAGAACATGCGGGAGGCGCGTTTCCCGATGTGATAGAGCCGTTGCAGCAACGCGCTGCACAGCACATTCGAAAGTAAGGAGTGTAATCAGATGCTACAAGGTTCTTTGATTATTGTTGCATTTCTCATCATTGCGGCGTTGATGATGACGAAAAAAATCCCCACTCTGCTTGCTCTGCCGCTGATGGCAGTGGTGATTTGTGTGATCGCCGGCGTTCCGGCCATTGGTACCGATGCGGAAGGCAATCAGATTGGCTGGTTGCAGACTGTATTGGAAAATGGTACGGTTCGTATGGGTAGCGCCATCATGGCCGTGATCTTCGGCGCCTGGCTGGGCCAGCTGATGAACAAGACCGGCGTAACGGAAAACATTATCAAAAAGAGTGCCGAGCTGGGCGGCGACCGCCCGTTGATCGTCACCTTGATTATGGTGATTGCCTGTGCCGTGCTGTTCACTACCCTGAACGGCCTGGGCTCCATCATCATGGTGGGCTCCATCGTACTGCCCATCCTGATCTCCGTTGGTGTTCCGGCCCTCAGCGCCGCCTGTATTTTCCTAATGGCGTTCACCACCGGCCTGACCTTCAACATCGCAAACTGGAAGAGTTTCTCCACCATCTTCGGGCTGGAGCTTGAGCAGATCAAGGGCTTCGAGATCTACATGCTCGTTGCCACCTTTATTGCCACTCTGGTGCTGGTGTTTGTGGAGTTCAAGCGCAACGGCGTGAAGTTCGCTTTCTCCGCTCCGGTTCAGGATACTCAGCCCACCAAGCAGCTCACCGGTGTGACCGGCGCGCTGGCCATGCTCACTCCGCTGATCCCCATCGTTCTGGTGGCGGTATTCAAGTTCCCGGTATGCCCTGCCTTCATGGTCGGCATCATCTGGATTCTGGTATTCACCTCCAAGAGCTTCTCCAAAGCCATGAACCTGCTGGTCAAGACCTGCTATGACGGCATTACCGACAGCGGCCCCGCCATCATCCTGATGATCGGCATCGGCATTCTGTATCTGGCCGTGACCCACACCATGGTTAAGGAAGTGCTGAATCCGTTCCTGGTAGCGGTGATTCCCACCAGCAAGCTGCCTTACATCCTGTTCTTCAGCATTCTGGCTCCGCTGTCCCTGTATCGCGGACCCATGAACCTGTTTGGCCTGGGCAGCGGCATCGCTGCTCTGATCATCGGTCTAGGCACTCTGCCTGCCATGGCGGTTATGGGTGCGTTCCTGGCTGCCGAGCGTATTCAGGGCTGCGGTGACCCCACCAACACCCAGAACGTATGGACCGCCAACTTCTGCGAGGTGGATGTGAACGCAGTCACCAAGCGGCTGCTGCCCTACCTGTGGATCATTGCGGTCATCGGCGTTGTGATCAGCGCTGTACTGTACTTCTGACCGGAAGAATTTTCCTCCCCTTTTTGGCGGAGCGGAGGTCACGCGCGGCCTCCGCTCCTCTGGAGGTTTGAACCCACGGCAAGCACCGCGGATTGAAACTTCCAGAGCCGTGCTGAAATGGCGCATGAAAGACGTTATACAACAAAGATTTTTATTATAGGAGGGTCAAACTATGAAAGTGCGTATCGGCATCGACGTGGGCGGTACCTTTACCGACGCAGTCGCCATCAACAACGATACATACGAACTGATCGGCCAGGTCAAGGTTCCCACCACGCACAGCGCAAAGGAGGGCGTTGCCGCCGGCATCGTTCAGGTGCTGCACAAGGTTATGGAGCAGTGCAGCATTCGTCCGGAAGACGTTACCTTCATTGCACACGGAACCACGCAGGCCACCAATGCACTGCTGGAGGGCGACGTGGCCAAGGTGGGCGTGATCACCCTGGGCAGCGGCTTGCAGGGAGCCAAGAGCAAGTCCGATACCACCATGGGCAATATCGAGCTTGCACCGGGCAAGTTCCTGGTATCCTGCAACGAATATGTGGACACATCGGCTTCTGATCTGACAGGGGATATTGCCGGTGCACTGGATGCGCTGCAGAAACAGCAGTGCACCAGTATCGTGGCGGCAGAAGCATTCAGCGTGGATGACCCCTCCAACGAGAACAAGGTGGTGGAAATGTGCGGCGAGCGGGATCTGCCCGCAACAGCCACCAATGACATTTCCAAGCTGTACGGCCTGAAGATCCGCACCCGTACTGCCGTGGTGAATGCCAGCATTATGCCCAAGATGCTGGAGGCGGCCACCATGACCGATCAGAGCATCAAGGGCGCGGGCATTCAAAGCCCGTTGATGGTCATGCGCTGTGACGGCGGCGTTATGACGGTGGATGAAGTGCGCAGCCGCCCGATTCTGACCATTCTGAGCGGCCCGGCGGCTGGTGTTGCGGGCGCGCTGATGTATGAAAAGCTCACCGACGGTATCTTCTTCGAGGTGGGCGGCACCTCCACGGATATCTCCTGCGTGAAGGACGGCAAGGTCATGATCCAGTACGCCGAGGTAGGCGGTCACAAGACCTACCTGAACAGCCTGGATGTGCGCACGGTGGGCATCGGCGGCGGTTCGATGGTTCAGATCAAAGACGGCAAGGCATGCGATACTGGTCCCCGCAGTGCCCACATTGCAGGGCTGGACTATGAGGTTTATACCGAGGCGGACCAGATCGTGGAACCCAAGCTGGTCACTGTGCGTCCCACCGAGACCGACCCGGACTACGCCTGCATCGAATGCGCAAACGGTCTGCGGGTGGCGCTGACCATGGCAGGCGCGGCAAACATCGCCGGCTATGTGCGGCCGGAGGATTATGCCTATGGCAACGCGGAAGCAGCGCGCAAAGCCTGGAAGCCGCTGGCGGATTCCATGGGATGCACGGTGGAGGAAGCGGCAAAGCAGGTGCTTGCCTTCGCCGCAGCAAAGAACAGCAAAGTGGCAGCCCAGCTGATGAAGGATTACAAAATGGACCCTCGCACCACAGTGTTCGTGGGCGGTGGCGGTGGTGCGGCTACGGTTGTGCCGCATCTGGCCGAGACCATGCAGCATAAATACCGCATTGCGAAGAACGCCCCTGTTATCTCCACCATTGGCGTGGCACTGGCAATGGTACGGGATATGGTGGAGCGAAGCGTGACTAACCCCACCGAGGAAGATATCATCAGTGTGCGCCGTGAGGCTGAGCTCAAGGCCATTCAGAACGGCGCCGCACCGGGCACCGTTGAGGTGAGCGTGGAGGTGGATACCCAGCGCAGCATTGTGCGGGCCATCGCCGTGGGTGCCACTGAGCTGCGCAGCAAGGACCGGATGAGCCGCCGGCTGACCGAGGAAGAGATCCTGAAGGTCGTGGCCGAAAACCTGGATGCGCCCAGCAATGAGCTGACAATCGCAGCCCGCAACGGTTCCATGTATGCGGTGCTGCACGAAAAGGTGGAGAAGAAGCTTTTCGGCATTCTGAAAAAGAGCGTGCGCCAGCTGCGTCTGGTGGACGAGGAAGGCGTAATCCGCCTGCAGAAGAACAATGCTCTGGTACGCCAGACCACCGTGGGCGGCTGGCAGACCGATCTGGATTGGATTCTGGAAGAACTGACCGTTTACAACGACGGCGGCGTAAATCTGCCCAATGTATATGTGGTACTGGGCAAGCGGGTGATTGACCTGTCCGGTATGCAGAGCCCGGAGCAGATCTCCAGCCTGGGCAATGTGGAGCTTGCCGGATGCAGCAAGGAGGAGCCGCTGATTCTGGCGGCAACCAAGAGAAGCGAAAGCTGAGGAGAAACGTATGCAGCAGGAGATGCAACTTCCTTTTCCGGACCGTACCTTGGCAGACCGGGAACTGGAGCGTGACCCGTGCTACGGCAGAATCCCCCCGCAGGACCGGGCAGGTATTGTGGAATCGGCCTGGAACAAGGGTGCGAACGCCGCCCGTGCGCTTTATCGGGAACAGGCGGGCAGCTACGACTTTTTCGCCATCGCCCGGGCCAGTGGTTTGAAGCTGGTGGAAAAGGACGTGGATTTTGTCAGTGGGAACCAGCGTTACTTCAGCGACTACATTGCCGGTCAGAGTGTTGTGAACCTGTATTTGAAATCCATTGGTCTGTGGGCACAGCAGAATGGGATGGAACTGAAGCAGGCAGAAAACCTGATCCTGAGCCATGAGTATTTTCATTTTCTTGAATGGACCCGTCTGGGTCTGACCAGCCGCGAATATCGGGTGCCCATGCTGTGCGTGGGCCCGCTGCGGCTGGGAAATACCGGGATTCGGGCGTTGTCGGAGATTGGCGCCCACGCATTTGCGCGGACTTATCATGAACTTTGCAAGGAGGCAGACCATGGGGCGGACATTGAACTATGATGTGGTTGTAATCGGCGGCGGCCCCGCCGGGTCGGTAGCGGCCATCGCAGCGGCGCGGCATGGCGCCAGCGTATTGCTTGTGGAACAGAACGGATACCTGGGTGGTATGCTGACCATGGCCGGAACCGGCCCGCAGATGACCTTCCATGCGGGCAAGACCCAGGTGGTACGGGGCATTGCGGATGAAATCATTGAGCGTCTGAAGGAAAAAAAGCTTTCCCCCGGCCATATGGAGGACTTTGTGGGCTATGCCAGCAGTGTGACTCCCTTTGATGCAGAGGGTATGAAGCTGGTGTTGGAGCAGATGGCCTGCGAAGCGGGGGTACAGCTGCTGTATCATACCGTATACACCGGATGCGATGTGGAGAACGGAACCATCACCAGGGTACATCTGTATTCGAAAAACGGATTTTTCGACGTGACCGCCAAGGTCTTCCTGGACTGCAGCGCCGACGCGGACCTTGCCACCCATGCAGGGGTTACTTCCTGTTACGGGCGGGAAAGCGACCATCTGGCCCAGCCCATGAGCATGAACATCAAGGTGGATCATGTGGACCGTCAGAAGATGATGGAATATGTGAAGAGCCATCAGGATGATATGCTCTCCACCATTCCCTTTGATCATCTGGAGCAGATCCCGCGCACCGGTATGCAGGGTGCCTATTCGGTGATCCGGCTGGCGAAGGAGCGGGGAGAACTGCATGTGGACCGGGATATGGTGCTCTGCTTCGAGACCAACACCCCCGGCGAGATGATTTTGAACATGTCCCGTATCATTAAGAAATCGGCGGTGGATGCGTTTGATCTGACCGATGCGGAGATCGAAGGCCGACGCCAGGCCTGGGAAATCGTGGCATTCATGCGCAAGTATATCCCCGGCTTCGAGAATTGCCGCCTGATTTCCACCGGGCCGCACATCGGAATTCGGGAAAGCCGCAAGATCGACGGCAGATATAAGCTTACGGCCGACGACCTGCTGCAGAACCGTATGTTCCCGGATGCCATTGCCATGGGCGGTTATCCCATCGATGTACACTCGCCGGACGGTGCCGCAATGAAACACCGCTTTCTGCGGCCCGGCAGCTGGTACAGTATCCCTTACCGCTGCCTGACCACCCGGGAGATTCAGAACCTGATTGTGGCTGGCCGGTGTATCAGTGCCACCCACGAGGCCTGTGCGGCCATTCGGGTCACCCCCATTGTAATGGCGGCGGCTCAGGCGGCAGGAACGGCGGCAGCTCAGAGCGCGGCCCTGGGTCAGCCTGCCAATGCACTGGATACCGATACGCTTCGGGCAACACTGAAGGCGGATGGAATGTTCCTGGAGCCCTATGTGGCGGAGCATACACAGGAATAATCTGAATTATGAAAAAAACGAGGGCTGCCTTGCGCAGCCCTCGTTTTTTCAGCTGTAGCAAAAAGGCGGATTTAGAGCAGCATGGCTTTCGCATCAATTGTAATATCAGCGCCAGGGCGGCTGAGCTACGCATTGCCCACTGCTTCCGGCTCGGTGCAGCAGACACAAAAAGCCCTGCTCAGCAAAGGGCTGAACAGGGCTTAAAAATCGATCAGAGGAAATCGGGTTCATTCAGAAGAGATCAGCCGCCGCAGTCTGGGTGTGTGGCGGCGCTCTTCGGTGTTATTGTTCTTTTTTGCGCTGGATCAGGAAGCTCCCGGCCAGTGCAGCCGAACCGGCAGCCAGCACAACCACCCACAGAACCAGATTGCTCTCATCGCCGGTGGCGGGGGAGCCCGGTGCGGTGGAAGGAGCGGGGCTGGCGGTGGGGGCAGTGTAGACCCCCTTCACATTCGGGTAGCCGGAAATCTGCTCGGTGATAACCCTTCCGCAGTAGTCGCAGCGGTAACCCGCATCGGTGGCGGTCCAGTCGTGGTGGCCGCAGCTCTGGCAGGTATAGTAGCGTGTGTTATCGGTGGCAGGAGCCGCCTGAATGGTGAATTCCGCAACAGCTGTGCCGGTATCGGAAACGACAGCCAGCGTGTGCTTGCCCACAGACAGGGTTTCCAGATATTCGGCTTTCAGGGTGACAATGGTGCTGCCTTCCTTTACGGAGTAGTTGGCAGCATCCAGGTCTTTGCCGTCCACCTGTACCTTCCGGAAGTGTTTATAAGCTGCATTGGAAGTAAAGGAAAGACCATCCTTTGTGCCTTTCTGCCAGCTGCCGTTTGCCCCGGCTGTGATAACGGCCTTGAAATCAGAAGCAATCGCGCCGCAGACAGTACATTTGCCGTTGTCATAGCTGTGGCCGGTAGCCGGGATGTCTGTCACATCCTTTGCAGTCTTGTAAGTCTGGCCGTTAAATTCAAGGGACGCTGTATAGGTGGTCACGCCTTTTTCTGTGCAGGTGGCAGGGGTCTTTTCTGCCGATGTTACAGTTGCCTTCGGAGTTTCCTTGTGGGCTGCATCGTTTTTGCAGGTAAAGGTTACGGTGCAGGTCTTTCCGTCCTCCGACCAGCTCCACTCCGGTTCGCCATAGCTGTGACCGGTGGCCGGAATCACAGTGCTTTCCTGAGTAATCTCAGTCTTGCCGTCGATGTCGAAATATTTGCCGCAGACTTTACAGACAAAGTATTCCTTGTTTCCTGTTGCGGTGCAGGTGGGGGCTTTCGCGGCCACCTTTTCCAGCTGGTGTTGCACGGTAAAGGTGGCGGAGATCGTCACGGATGTATTCTCGGAACCGGAAACAGTGATGGTTTCGCTGTATGCCCCCTCGGCCAGTCCGGCCTTGGGCTGCACCGTGAAGGTAGCCGTTTCGCCTGCGGCCAGCTTGGTCTTGGAGAGGGTCCCCACCTCAAAACTGTTGGTGGAAGCAGGTTGGTTTAGGGTAAGGGCCTGGTTGCCGGTGTTGGTGATGGTCACGGTTTTGGCAGCAGGCCGCTCATAACCGGGACAAGCGATGCTAAAGTCGAGAGCCGAGATGTCGGCGGAAATGCCGTATGTTGGTTGGGTCACCTTCACCTGGCAGGTAGCGGTGTGGTTGCCGTCCGCAGTTTTGATCGTTATGGTAGCTTCGCCCGCAGCCACAGCGGCAACATTGCCGTTAGTGTCCACGGTGGCAACTGTGGTATTGTTGCTTTCCCAAGTCACGTTTTTATTTGTGGCATTGTCAGGCTTTACCGTAGCGGTCAGGGGCGCGGTATCCCCGGTGAACAGGGAGAGCGAGGTTGGTTCCAGGGTCACGCCGGTGACAGAAACCGTGGCAGCGTTGACCGTCAGGGTAACGGCATTGCTGGTGACGCTACCTGCGCTGTTGCTCACCACACAGCGATATTGATAGCCGTTCATGCTGGTAGTGGTAGCCGCTGTGGTATAGGTGGCTGCGTTTGCTCCAGAAATATCCGTCCAGCTTTGGTCGTTGTCAGTGCTTTGCTGCCACTGATAGGACAGTTTTTCGCCGGTGGCCGCAACGGAAAAGGTGGCAGTGTTTCCCTTGGTCACAGTCTGGCTTGCAGGCTGGGTGCCGATGGTGGGGGCACTAACCACTGTACCGCCTGGGTCACCTGTCAGGTTGCCGCCCTTCTCCACGATGATCGTGCCGTTGTTGGTCAGGTTGCCGTTGCAGTTCAGCGAGGAGCCATCCGGGACGGTCAGGGTTTCGCCCTGGTTAATGGTGAGGCTCTCGTCCAGGGTCACATTGCCGTACACGGTGCCTTCCGTACCGTCAAAGACGATGCCGCCGTTGGTGCCGGTACCGGAACCAACAACGATTTGATCACTGAGATTGTTAAGATTGGGATCAGATGCCTTGATCCCGCCTGTTTTAGCGTCCACGATCGCTTTTTCGCTGACCGTCAGACTGGTAGTGGCATTAGAGGCTTGAGACGATCCCACATGAAACAGTATCCCATCACTGTTTCCAGTGCCGCTGGCGGTCAGGCTGCCGCCGTTGACGGAAAGAGAGATATTCGGGGAGCCGGTGGCATTCGCGCTGGACATCACATAGACGCCGGCGGCATATCCGCCATTGGTGCTGCTTGTGACAGTGGCTTTCTCGATGTTCAGGGAGGCGTTGCCTGTTCCGCTTTTGACAAATATTCCGTGATTAGAACCAGATACTTCCAGGCTGCCATTGTTTTCACCCGTAATAGTCAGGGAGGCGTCTGTACCATTGCTGTCCGCGCTTATCTCTGCATTCACATAAATCCCATAGTAGCCTGTGATGGTATTCTCACCAATCAGCTCGATGGTCAGGGAAACCGACTCCCCGCTATTGCACTGAGCATAGATCCCGGCGCCATAAGGAACTGACCCGGTAGAAGTTCCTCCCTGAATCGTCGCGCCGTTCAGCGTCAGGGTTCCGTTGCCATCGTAATAGACATTGTAGTCATTTTCACTACCAGTTTCAAAGTTTCCTTCAGTAGTTGTTTTCCAATAGCCACTCCCTGTAATTTGTGTCTGGCCCACCCAAAGTTTACCAGGCGCATCTTCTCCCGCCGCCAGCGTCGTGACGGGCAGCATAAGAGCTGCACCGACGCAAACCTTGTCCAGTTCAGCTCCCTCCACAGAGCAGACCGGGCAATCCTCATTGATTTCTTCCTCGGTGCAGAGGGTTTCACAGGTACATTCTTCCGGCTGTGCGTCGGACGGAGTTACGGGGTTCCCGTTGTCCTGTGCATTGCAAATCTCGCAAACATAGGTGCAAGGCGTTCCCTCTGTGGCGGGAACATAGCCGCAGGTTTCATCATGAGTATGATTGCAGGCTTCCGGGTCAATCAGCCCGCCGCAGCTCTCGTCGTGTTCATGGGAGCAGGGAATTTCCGCCGTTCCCTCGGTGTAGCCGCAATCGGCGGTGTGTTCGGTGTGATGTTCGCACAGCCTGCTTGTGCCTGTGATCACAATGCTGTCCTGTACGCCAGCTTCGGCAAACGCCGTCGTCGGCAGCAGGGACACGATCATGCATAGGCTGACAATTGCTGAAAACAATCGCTTTCCAGGTGATCGGCCATGTAGCGGTTTTGCTTGTCCTTTCATATTCTTTCCTCCTCGTGTTTTTGTTGGCAGCGGAATCGGCAGACCCTGTCTATTTTATGGTCTGCTGCCCGCTTATGCCGGGAAAACGCGAAACTTCCCTTTATACTAATTATAGCATACCGAACCCGGCTTGAGAGTACCCGTTTCAGGGGTGAAATCGGGTACTGCTGAAAGAACGTCTGCGTAGTATGAAACCCTTCATATCCTGCCGGTGCTTAATCCGCAAAGCGGTATTTACCATGTAGAGCAAAAACCGGATGGCCGGAAAACTCCTGATTGAGTCAGCTGCGGCCGGCCTTTTCGGCGATGGGGAAGTGGGCAGCCATACCGGTTTTCTGTGCGCCGGGCAGCAGATCTTCGCCGCAGTGTCGGCGTATGATTCGCGATTGCAAAGTGTACGGTTGTGTGACAGGGAGACTGTAGCCTGAGAAATACTTCACCTCTGCGGACTATAATGGTTTTGCGTTTCGCATGCTTTTAAATGCTGTGCTGATACAGGTTCTTTTATGCCGAATGGATGACGCTTCGAAACATATAGATACATATATAATAATATGTAAGAAAGTTTTGAGGCTAAAATGACTGGAAATTTACGCGCTGGTATGGTATAGTTAGGCCGCTGGAACATGCTGCATTTGATGTTCAAAGAGGATCCGGCCCGGCAAAAATGGGTCAGGCAGAGACGCAAATGGAACTGCTGCAGGAGTAAACAAGCAAAGGAGAAACTTACTTGGATCGAATACAAATTGGATTGCTGATATATTGGGTGCTGATCAGCCTGATTTCCGTGGCCGTATGCGCCTGGGATAAACGTCAGGCGAAAAAAGGCGGGCGCAGAGTTCCGGAAAACACCCTGCTGCTGCTTTGTGTGCTGGGCGGAAGCGCCGCGTTCTGGGCAGCGATGTATCGTTTCCACCACAAGACCCGCAAGCCGAAATTTTATCTGGGCGTTCCGGCCATTTTACTTGCGCAGGTTGCAATTGCAATCTGGCTTCTGGTTCGCTGATGTGCGGAATACATATAATAATATAAAAGAAATCCGGAGCCGCAGCGAATACGGTTCCGGATTTCCTTTTATGCGATTCAGTTTTTCAATTGCCTGGCTCCGCCGCCTGCTGCGGCTGGCAGACAATCAGACACGCAGGCTGGCGCCTTCGCCGGTGCCGGTGCTGTCATCGAACTCATAGGTGTTGCCGGGCAGCACTGCGTTAAGCAGAATACCGGCGATGGCCAGGCCGGACAGGTTGATGGCCACATTGGCGACGGTGAAGGTCAGACCGCCCACAGAGTTGAAGCTCAGGGCGCAGACCAGAATGACCGCGGCGATGATCAGGTTCCGGGAATTGGTGAAGTCCACCTGGTTTTCCACCACGTTCCGCACGCCGATCGCGGAAATCATGCCGTACAGCACAAAGCTGATGCCGCCGATGATTCCGGCGGGAATAGAGTTGATGATATGGCATCGAACTTGGGGCTGAAGCTCAGGATCATAGCGAATACGGCCGCAATGCGAATCACTCGGGGATCGTAAATTTTGGTCAGGGCCAGAACACCGGTGTTTTCGCCGTAGGTGGTGTTGGAGGGACCGCCGAGCAGGCCGGCCATGCTGGTGGCAAGGCCATCGCCCAGCAGAGTGCGGTTCAGACCGGGGTCGCGGATGAAGTTCTTGCCCACAGTGGCGCTGATGGAGGCCACGTCGCCCACATGCTCCATCATGGTGGCCAGAGCAATGGGTACAATAGTCAGTACTGCGCTGATGAACTCAGGGCTGCCGTCAATGGCAAACAGGCCCATGGCCTTGGGGTTCAGGGGAATGCCGAACCAGTCGGCCTGCATTACGTCGGAAAAGTTCACCGCACCGGTGACCAGAGCTACCACATAAGAGACGAGCACGCCCAGCAGAATGGGAAGAATTTTGATCATGCCCTTGCCCCAGATGTTGCATACAATTACAGTGCCCAGTGCCACAAAAGCCAGCAGCCAGTTGCTCTGGCAGTTGGTGATGGCGGAAGGGGCCAGAATCAGGCCGATGGCGATAATGATGGGGCCGGTAACCACAGGGGGAAACAGCTTCATGATGCGACGGATGCCGAATACCGAAATCAGCAGGCTGAACACCACATACACCAGACCGCTCAGCGCTACACCCGCACAGGCGTAGGGCAGCATTTCGGTGTTGGGAATGGTCTGCTGGCCGCTTTCATCCACCAGCATGGGCGCGACGATGGCAAAACCGCCCAGATAAGCAAACGAGGAGCCCAGAAAAGCGGGAACCTTGCCGCCGGTGATCAGATGAAACAGCAGAGTGCCCAGACCGGCACACAGCAGAGTGGTGGAAACGCTCAGACCGGTAATCAGGGGTACAAGCACGGTTGCGCCAAACATGGCGAACATATGCTGCAGGCCAAGAACCAGTACGCGAGGTTTGCCCAGCGAAGTTGCATCATAGATGCCCTGAGAATAGTCGGTGGATGGCGGTGTGTTTTTTTGTTTCCTTGCTCATAGAAGAAAAACCTCCTCATTTTTATACAGACGTTCCGCACCGTGCCGTACATAGTCAACTTATCCTATCAAAAACAGGACCTTGATGCAGGGCCGCTTTTGAAAAAAACCAGAGCAAAAAACTGGCAGATTAACCAAAAAGATGGGCTTTGCCCCGGTTAGTCATAACCGCAGGCAAAGCCCATCGTTAAACAATTGATTTTATTGATTGAAATGGAACCGGTCAATACTGTGCAAATCCGCTCAGCTCGTCCGGGCCGGTGATGCCGGTATCCATGGCCTTACTGCGGGCCGCGGCATACAGCTCTGCGTAGGTGGCCTGGGCATAGGGATTTACAAAAATCCCGCCGATCAGGATGATCGCGCCCAGCAGATACCAGCCGATGAAGGACAGATCCAGCACGAAGATGTCCATCTTCTCGCCGTCAGTCATGGCAATGCTCAGCTCTTTGGCACGGTCAAAGCTCATGTAGGGGTTTTCTGCCAGTAGATAGGGGATATAATAATATTGATATTCCTTATATATACCGGGAATTACGCACAGCAGACTCCACAAAAAGATGAACAGATTCCGCAGGAACATGGTCTTGACCACGTTCAGATAGGCATCCTTGTTGCTGAATACCGAGAACAGGCTACTGAACGGGGGATTGCCGCAGCGGTTTTCCATCATGTAGCGGCACTGTGCCACCTTCATGGGGCTGCCTACGAAGATTCCCCAGGCCAAACACAGCAGGATGACTGCGATCATAACGATCCAGAGGATAGAAAAAATAAGAGACCAGTAGGGATCGTAATCCAAACTATTCAGATCCAGAAGCTGGGTCGGCAGATTGATGTTAACCGTACTGCTGGAACCTGCACCCAACAGGCCACAAACCAAACAGGCCACAAATACCCGCCAATAGCTGCCGCGCAGCACATTACGCGCGTTGCTTTTTAAAAGTTTACGGGACCAATACATAAAATCGCCTCCTCAAAGGTTGCTGTTTGTTGTATCATTATAGCATGAAGTGTCTTTTCTGCCTAGGAGCTATGAAAAAGAAAGGAGGACGGAAAGCGGCCATAGCCCGGGCGGTAAAAATCGTTTCCCAAAAGCAGAAAGCGAGGTGTTGTATAGTTTGACAAAAACATTGTTACCGTTCTAACAATGTTTGGGAAACTGGTGCATTGTTATTCAATTAACAATATGATATTATGTTGTCAGTGGGGCAGAGCGGAACGCCAACGCCCCGGTTGTTTTGAATCAATCGTTTGAAAGGATGGCAGAACCAATGGCAGAACAGAAGAAAGCTAAGGTTGAAACCGTAGAGAACGACAAGTCCGAAGTTCAGGTAATGATCGACGGTCTGGTCGAAAAGGCCCAGAAGGCTCTTCAGGAGTTTTTGAGCTATGATCAGGAGACCATCGACCACATCGTTCACGAGATGGCTCTGGCCGGCCTGGACAAGCACCAGGAACTGGCACGCATGGCTGTGGAAGAGACCGGCCGTGGCGTGTATGAAGATAAAGTTATCAAGAACATGTTTGCCACCGAGTACATCTGGCACAACATCAAGAAGGAAAAGACCGCTGGCATCCTGGAAGAGAACGACATGGAGGGCTACGTGGAAGTTGCTGAGCCCGTGGGCGTAATCTGCGGTGTTACTCCTACCACCAACCCCACCTCCACCACCCTGTTCAAATGTCTGATCGCGGTTAAGACCCGCAACCCCATCATCTTCGGCTTCCATCCCTCCGCTCAGAAGTGCAGCGCCGAGGCCGCCCGCATCGTTTACGAAGCTGCCGTTAAGGCCGGCGCCCCCGAGAACTGCATCCAGTGGATCGACAAGCCCAGCATTGAGGCTACCGGCGCTCTGATGAATCATCCCGGTGTTGCCACCATTCTGGCCACCGGTGGCCCTGGCATGGTTAAGGCTGCTTACTCCTGCGGCAAGCCCGCTCTGGGCGTTGGCGCCGGCAACGTGCCCTGCTTCATCGAGAAGACTGCAGACCTGCATCGCGCCTGCACCGACCTGATGATGTCCAAGACCTTCGACAACGGCATGATCTGTGCTTCCGAGCAGGCTGTTATCGTTGCCAAGGAGCTGACCAAGGACTTCGAGGAGTACATGAAGAAGAACAACTGCTACTTCCTGAATCCCGAAGAAGTTGAGAAGCTGACCAAGTACATGTTCCCAGACCCCAACAAGGGCGTGTTCGCTCCCGTTGTTGGTAAGTCCGCTAACTGGATCGCTGAGCAGGCTGGTCTGAAGGTTCCCGAGAAGACCAAGATCCTGATCGCTCCTCTGCCCGAACCCTCCGAGCAGTACCCCCTGAGCAAGGAGAAGCTGAGCCCCGTTCTGGCCTACTTCGTAGCCAAGGACAACGAGCAGGGCTTCGCTTACGCCAACAAGATGCTGGAGCTGGGCGGCCTGGGCCATTCTGCTGTTATCCACACCGGCGACATGAAGGTTGCCGACGAGTACGGCATCGCAATGCGCGTTGGTCGTATCATCGTGAACAGCCCCTCTTCTCAGGGTGCTATCGGTGATATCTACAACACCAATACTCCTTCTCTGACCCTGGGCTGCGGCAGCTACGGTAAGAACTCCGTGAGCCAGAACGTTACCACCGTCAACCTGGTCAACAAAAAGCGCATCGCGAAACGGAGAGTTAATATGCAGTGGTTCAAGGTTCCCCCGAAGATCTATTTCGAGGAAGATTCCATCCAGTACCTGGAGAAGATGGAGGGCATCAGCCGCGCCTTCATCGTAACCGACCCCGTGATGGTTCAGCTGGGCAATGTGGACAAGATCCTGCATTACCTGCGTAAGCGTGAGCAGTACTGCCACAGCGAGATCTACTCCGACGTTGAGAGCGATCCCAGCGTAGAGTGCATCATGCGCGGCGTGGAGGCCATGCGTGCCTTCAATCCCGACGTGATCATCGCCATCGGCGGTGGTAGCGCCATCGACGCTGCCAAGGGTATGTGGCTGTTCTACGAGCATCCCGAAACCAGCTTCGACGGTCTGCGTCAGCGCTTCCTGGATATCCGTAAGCGCGCCTTCAAGTTCCCCAAGCTGGGCGCCAAGACCAAGCTGGTCGCTATCCCCACCACTTCCGGTACCGGTTCTGAGGTTACCAGCTTCTCCGTTATCACCGATAAGAAGAATGGCAACATCAAGTATCCTCTGGCCGACTACGCTCTGACTCCCGACGTGGCCATCATCGATCCTCAGTTCACCCGCAGCATGCCCAAGAGCATCGTTGCCGACACTGGTCTGGACGTTCTGACCCACGCCATCGAGGCTTACGTTTCCGTTATGGCCAGCGACTACACCGATGGTCTGGCTCTGCAGGCCACCGAGATGGTATTCCACTACCTGAAGGCTTCCTACAATGGTGACAACCTGGCCCGCGAGAAGATGCACAACGCTTCCTGCATCGCCGGTATGGCCTTCACCAACGCCTTCCTGGGTCTGAACCACTCCATGGCTCATAAGCTGGGCGGTGAGTTCCACATCCCCCATGGTCGTGCTAACGCCATCCTGCTGCCCTACGTGATCGCCTACAATGCGACCCGTCCCACCAAGTTTGCTGCGTTCCCCAAGTACAAGGAGTACATCGCCGACGAGCGTTACGCTAAGCTGGCTTGGCGCTGCGGCCTGTGCAACGTGGGCACCGAGACTCAGACCGCTGTGAACAGCCTGATCGAGGCCGTTCGCAAGCTGATGAAGGAGACTGATCGTCCCATGACCATCCGCGATTGCGGCATCTCTGAGGAAGAGTTCCTGGCCAAGGTGGACGAGCTGTCCTACAAGGCTTTCGAGGACCAGTGCACCACCGCTAACCCGGTGTACCCCCTGGTCAGCGAGATCAAGGAGCTGTACCTGAAGGCTTACTACGGCAACTAATCGATCGCATAAACACAAAAAGAGGCAGCCGCAAGGCTGCCTCTTTTTGAATGCTCCGGCAAAGCGGCGATCGGATTCAGGCCCACAACAGGGGAGAAAAGAGAAAAATCGAACGCGTTAAATTTTTTTGAAAATTCTTTGAAAAAAGAGTTGACATCTGTCGAGGGATGCGCTATAATAAACAACGTCGCCGGTGAGAACACCGGGCCAAACGTCCGGGTGTAGCGCAGTTTGGTAGCGCGCTTGAATGGGGTTCAAGAGGCCGTGAGTTCGACTCTCGCCACTCGGACCAAAGCCATCAGCTGAAAAGCTGGTGGCTTTTTTGTTTTTGTAATGCGGGTTTGCGAGTGTGATTATGCTAGGATGGGAAAGGTGAGACATTTCCTTGGAAGAACCATGTTTGCCCAGCATAATGAACGCATAAATGAACAGATCCCTGAGCGAACATATAGGACGGATAAATTCTATAGCAATCCGCCGAATAGCGGGCCGAGGGCAACCGGAAATGTGAATCGAACGATGTCGTCGAACGGACAGGGGGAAGCAAGGTAGGATCTCGAAAGAAAGAGCAAGTAGCCACCTTCGTTTTTGCAGGGGCAGGAAAAAGAACTGTAGGCCGCATGAGATCATCTCATGCGGCCTACAGTTCTATAAAATATGCTTTTCAGGGTATAGATATCTAAGTGGAACTCACTTGATATCCTGCTGCTTCAAAATTTTCAGGCCAAAGAAAACAGACAGAATAAAATATCCACACAGAACAATGAAGCACGGCAGGAACGATGACAAGTCATTCGATGCCGCATAGGTAGACGGCATATGTGTAGAGGTTTTGATAAAATCAAGGTCGATCTGAATTTTAAAAACTCTTAATGCCATTTCCAAAATTTGCGGAATATTCGGAATGATCAGGGCAGAAATAAAGCCTGCAATTGTATTTCTGGTATAGATGGTCGTCGTGGCAGCAAAGCTGATGTACACCAATACAAAAAGAGCACGTGCGATTATAGAAAGGGCATAATAAGCAGGATACGAAACTGTTCCCATTCCATATTTGCTGAATGCGAGAACCCCTGCAATCATGCCGTTGACCAGCATTGTCAATAAATAGGCAGCAGATACCGTCAAAACAATCGAGAAGTAGTATTGTTTCTTCGCGATGCCACGGCCGATGATATTCTTCATCACGCCGGAACGATAAGCTCCGTGATTATGTTCGCAGTCAACAGCATGAAGGCATAGAGAACGATACCATCGTTTCTAACGCCCCTAAGTTATGTATCTGCCGCCCACTGCATATACGACCAATACAGCCATGTTGTGTCTGATGAAGCTCTGGACATCGAAGAAAAAATCATCCATTTCTTTAGCGACTCTCTTTGACCAAAAAGGGCGGGCCCCTTCAGAGGACCCGCCCTTTTTCAACACCCGTAAATGAGGTCTGCAATTGGCGCTATCCTGCTTCCTGCAAGCGGTTCGCAATCATCTTTAGCTCAGAAAAACGAAAAAATAAGTTCATTCAGTGCAATGTTTAAAAAGAAAGCGGTGGCTCCGAATAAACAAACAAGTGCGATGGGCATTCCCCACAGGGCAGCAGCCCAGAACGCCAAAGGATGTTTCCCGAAATAAACAGAGAGTCCTTTTGTGAAAGAAGAAAACAGGAGGCTTTGAGAAGAAAATACGGTATGCTTTGTAAGCTGGCTTTCCTGCGTTGGATGAATTCTTTCTGCCGCAATATGGCTTGATTGCATCATAATAGTTCGACGCTTCTCATGGTCATACTATAGCACATAGAGGTCAAAGAAGCCGTTAGGGAACTTTTTGGCTTGCTAAGATTTTGTTAAGACGGTTATCTTAATGGAATCTTAATGCGCTGATGAGCCTTCTTTACATTATTTCAAGGCAGAGTATGGTACAATAAAGACAAAAATGAGAAGCGGGCGATGGAAGATTGGATAATTGGTACGAGTCGGAATACGAAAAAGCAGATAAACCGCGGCAAGGCCGTTTGAAGATATTTTTTGGCTATGCTGCTGGTGTGGGGAAAACCTATGCGATGCTGAAAGCCGCTCATCGTGCGAAGGATCAGGGTGTGGATGTTGCAGTGGGTTATGTGGAAAAGCATACCCGCCCGGATACATTGGCGCTGTTGGATGGATTGGAACAACTCCCCACGTTGAAAGTAGAGTACAAAGGAATCGTTCTGAACGAGTTTGACTTGGATGCAGCATTGAAAAGACGACCTCAATTACTGCTTGTGGATGAATTGGCGCATAGCAATGCAGCAGGTTGCCGCCACACAAAACGATACCAGGATGTGGAAGAACTGCTGAGAGCAGGAATCGATGTATATACGACGGTCAATGTGCAGCATCTGGAGTCGTTAAATGATCTGGTGGCTTCTATAACGCAGGTTGCCGTCAACGAACGGATTCTCGACTCGGTGTTCGATTCAGCTGACCAGGTGGAGCTGGTGGACATTGAGCCGGACGATTTGATCCTTCGGCTTCAAACGGGTAAGGTTTACCAGAGGAACCAGGCCTCCCGTGCGTTGAATCACTTCTTTACAAAGGACAATTTGGTAGCGCTGCGTGAGATTGCGCTGCGCCGTACGGCTGACCGATTGAGCCGGAATGCGCAGCGGACAGGAAACGAGACTGCGGCGAAGGCAAGCGAGCATATTTTGATTTGTCTTTCCAGTTCACCGTCGAATGCAAAGGTGATTCGTACAGCGGCACGGATGGCAGAGGCGTTCCATAGCAGTTTTACAGCGTTGTTTGTAGAAACGACCGAGACAAAGGAGCTGAAGGGAGAAAATCTCAAGCGGTTGCGCGATAATCTGCGGTTGGCAGAACAGCTTGGTGCACAGATCGCCACCGTTTATGGAGATGACCCGGCGGTACAGATTGCCGAATATGCAAAGGTCAGCGGCATTACAAAAATTGTTCTGGGCCGTACCAACCACAAGTCCACGGCCTTTTTGAAAAGCAAAACACTGGTGGATAAGCTGACGAAACTTGCCGGTGACATTGATGTGTATATCATTCCCGACACACAGCCGCTCTACAAGAAAAAAGCATCCTTCATTCATCTGGAAGATCACAAATTTCGCTGGACGGATTTGCTGAAGGTTGTTCTGATTACGGCAGCAGCTACCGGAATCAGTTTTTGCTTCTATACATTGGGGCTGCGGGAAGCGAATATCATTACGGTATACATCTTGGGCGTTCTGCTGACGGCCATCTGGACAAACGGGCATCTCTATGGCGCGCTGGCATCGCTGCTCAGTGTTATCTCGTTCAACTTCTTCTTTACGGTACCACGCTTCACATTGGCAGCAAATGATCCGGATTACCCGGTCACGTTTTTGATCATGCTGGTGGCCAGTGTGATTTCCAGTACACTGGCCACCCGGGTTAAAAAGCAGGCGCGCCAGTCTGCCCAGAAGGCATATTATATGGAATTGCTGATCAACAGCAATCAAAAGCTTCAGCAGGGGCGTGATGAGCAGGAAATCATTCAGATTGCGGCAGAGCAGGTGAGTGCACTCCTGGATCGGCCGGTGCTCTACGCTTTGGCGATGAAAGGACAGGAGCTTTCTTTTCAGGTATCGCCGCAAAGCGAAGCAAACAAACAACTCAGTGCAATGACGCCGGAAGAAAAAGGGGTTGCAGACTGGGTAATAAAGAATAACAAGCATGCGGGCGCGACCACCAATACGCTCTCGCACGCGCATAATCTGTATCTCTCTGTCCGGGGAAACCAGGAAGTAATGGGCGTGATTGGCGTTCCGGCAAAGTATTATCCGCCGCTGGAGGTTTTCGAGAAAAATCTGATGATTTCGATCCTGAACGAATGCGGCCTTATTCTGGAACGCAGGAGATTGCGGGATGAAAAACAGAAAATCGCGCTGGAGACGCAGCGGGAAAGGCTGCGGTCCAACCTGCTGCGAGCGATTTCCCATGATCTGCGCACACCGCTTACCAGCATCAGCGGAAATGCAGGCGTTTTGATGGAAAAGAGCATCGCGCTGACGGAAGAGAAAAAGCAGGAAATCTACGCGTCGATTTACGATGATTCCATGTGGTTGGTGGACCTGACGGAAAATCTCCTGTCCATTACAAGGATAGAAAACGGCACGATGCATCTGCAGATGAATGCGGAGCTTATTGACGACGTACTGCGGGAAGCAATTGCGCATGTTGATCGTCAGGCTGCCAGACATCACATTCGGGTGAACCTGGAAGATGATTTGCTGATGGCAAAAATGGATGCCCGGCTGATTGTTCAGGTAATCATCAACATTGTGAATAACGCCATCAAGTATACTCCGGAGGGGTCTCACATCTGCATTTCCGCTGAAAAAGAAGACAGAATGGTATGCATCCACATTGCAGACGATGGACCGGGCATTTCGGACGAGGCAAAGGTGCATCTGTTCGACATGTTCTATACCGCCGGGATTGGAAAAGCCGACAGCCGGAGAGGGTTGGGCCTGGGGCTCAGCCTGTGCCAGTCCATTGTGGAGGCGCATGGTGGTGAGATCTTTGTGGAGAATAATGAGCCGCACGGAGCAGTATTCTCCTTTACATTGCCTTTAGAGGAAGTGAATTTAGATCGTGTATAAGCCGAAAATTCTGGTAGTGGAGGATGATCCAGCCATTACCAATCTGATTCGAACCACTCTGGATACCCAGGAATATCAATATCATACAGCGAAAAATGGCGCAGAAGCATTGCTGGATGCGGTTTCTTATAATCCGGATGTGATCATACTGGATTTGGGTCTGCCGGATATGGATGGTGTGGAAATCATCCATAAGGTGCGTGGCTGGAGTATGGTTCCGATTATCGTGGTAAGCGCCCGGAGTGAGGACCAGGATAAGGTGGAGGCGCTGGATGCCGGGGCGGACGATTATCTGACCAAACCGTTCAGCATCGATGAACTGCTTGCTCGATTGCGGGTGGCATTGCGACGCAGCCGTGCAGAGGAAGGTGCATCCCAGACGCAGAGCAGCATATATCGCAATGGCGGAATTGTGATCGATTATGCGGCCGGCTGCGTATATATGGAAGGAAACGAAGTCCATCTTACTCCCATTGAATATAAGCTATTGTGCGTACTTGCGAAAAATACGGGAAAAGTGCTTACACACAACTACATTTTGAAAGAGGTGTGGGGGAGTGTGCTGGCTTCCGATACCCCTTCGCTTCGTGTGTTCATGGCAACCCTGCGCAAGAAGATTGAGAAAAATCCATCCGATCCCAAATACATTCAGACTCATATTGGCGTTGGATATCGAATGATCCGGCAATGATATCGTAAAAAATTGATTTAAGGCAGCTCTGGTTTCAGAGCTGCC